>DATLRS010000102.1:0-38057 GCA_035534535.1 Allostellaceae bacterium
CGCCGAATTCAGCCATGTCCTCGGCCTTGTGCGATCGGGTGGCGGCGGTCCCGCGATCAAGTATGCGGGGCCGGGACGGCAGCGGCAAGGTGGGCTTCGAGCGTGCTGTCGGGGACGGGTTGCGCGCGAATGGCGCATAACGCATGACGAGAGAGACATGGCGCGTATTGTCCAGAAATTCGGCGGCACCTCGGTGGCCGACCTTGAGCGCATCGGCAATGCGGCGTTGCGCGTCAAGCGCGAGGTCGACGCCGGCAACCAGGTGGCCGTCGTCGTCTCGGCGATGGCCGGCGCGACCAACCAGCTCGTCGAGCTGACGCGGCAGGTCAGTGTGCTGCACGACGCGCGCGAATACGATGTCGTCGTCGCCTCGGGCGAGCAGGTCACCGCCGGGCTGATGGCGCTGTCGCTGCAGGCGTTGGGGATCAACGCGCGGTCCTGGCTCGGCTGGCAGATCCCCTTGCGCACCGACGGGGTGCACGGCAAGGCGCGGATCGAGGCGATCGACACCGCCGAATTGGAGCGGCGCATGGGCGAGGGACAGGTCGCCGTCGTCGCCGGGTTCCAGGGCATCGGACCGCGCGGCCGCATCACGACGCTGGGGCGTGGCGGGTCGGACACCTCGGCGGTTGCGCTCGCGGCGGCGCTGAAGGCCGATCGCTGCGAAATCTTCACCGATGTCGACGGGGTCTACACGGCCGACCCGCGCATCGTTGCCAAGGCGTGCAAGCTCGATAAAATCACCTACGAGGAAATGCTGGAGATGGCGTCGCAGGGCGCGCGGGTGCTACAGACGCGCTCGGTCGAGATGGCGATGAACCATCGCGTGCGCCTCCAGGTTTTATCGAGCTTTTCCGACGGCCCCGGGACGCTGGTCGTCGACGAGGACGAAATCGTGGAAAAACGGGTTGTCAGCGGCATCGCCTACAGCCGCGACGAAGCCAAGATCACCGTGCAGCACGTCGCCGACCGCCCCGGCGTCGCAGCCGCGATCTTTGGGCCGCTCGCCGACGCCGCCGTCAATGTCGACATGATCGTGCAGAACGTGTCGGAGGATGGCCGGACCACCGACCTCACCTTTACCGTGGCGCGCACCGACCTCGACCGTGCGGTTGCTGTCTTGGAGGGCTGCCGCGCCCAGCTCGGGTTCGATTCGCTGCGGCCGGATGCCAATGTCGTCAAGATTTCGGTGATCGGCGTCGGCATGCGCAGCCATGCCGGGGTCGCCAAGCTGATGTTCCAGACGCTGGCCGACAAGGGCATCAACATCCAGGTGATCTCGACCTCGGAGATCAAGGTCAGCGTCTTGATCGCCGCCGAATACGCCGAGCTCGCATTGCGCGCGTTGCATACCGCCTATGGGCTCGACGACCCGGGATGACAGAGGGGCTGGCCGCGGCCGACAGCGCAGAACGTCTCTCTGGGGCTGCATCCGATGCCGGCGAGGCGCAGCCGTGGCGCGCCGAGCTCGACCGGCTGTGGGCGCGCGGCCGCGCCTTTCTTGGCACCGATCTTGCCATCATGGGCGGGGCGATGACCTGGGTGTCGGAGCGCAATCTCGTGGCGGCGATCGCCAACGCCGGCGGTTTCGGCGTCATTGCCTCGGGCTCGATGTCGCCCGCCCTGCTCGCCGCGGAGATCGAAGCCACCGCGGCGCTGACCGACCGGCCGTTCGGGGTCAATCTGATCACGCTGCACCCGCAACTCGTCGAGTTGATCGATGTATGCATCGCCCACGGCGTCGGCCACGTGGTGCTTGCGGGCGGCATTCCAGGCACCTCGGCGATCCGGCGGATCCGCGATGGCGGCGCGCGCGTCCTGTGCTTTGCGCCCGCGCTGGTGATCGCGAACAAGCTGGTGCGGATGGGGGCGGACGCGATCGTCATCGAGGGCAGCGAGGCGGGCGGCCATATCGGGCCGGTATCGACCGCGGTGCTGGTGCAGGAGGTGCTGCCGCATCTGACGCAGGTGCCGGTGTTCGTCGCCGGCGGCATCGGGCGTGGCGAAGCGATGCTCGGCTATCTCGAGATGGGCGCCGCCGGGGTGCAACTCGGCACCCGCTTTGTCTGCGCCCACCAATCGATCGCCCATCCGCATTTCAAGCGCGCCTTCATCCGCGCTGCGGCGCGCGACGCGGTGGCCTCGGTCCAGCTCGACGCGCGCTTCCCGATCATTCCGGTGCGGGCACTGGCCAACCCGGCGACTGACCGGTTCCGCGCGGTACAGCGCGAAGTCATCGACCGCTTCAACCGCGGCGAGCTGTCGCAAAAGGACGCGCAGCTCGAAATCGAGCATTTCTGGGCCGGTGCCCTGCGCCGGGCGGTCATCGACGGCGACATCGAAACCGGCTCCTTGATGGCCGGGCAGAGCGTCGGCATGGTCACCCGCGAGCAAAGCACCACCGAGATCCTCGCCGAACTGGTCGACCAGGCGCTTGCGGTGATAGCCGGCCGCGGCCGCCTCGCTCACCCATTGCCGCAACCGGCGGGCTCGGCGGAAAGCCAGGATCCGGGCGGATGAGCGAGGTCATCGGCAGCGCCCCCGGAACGACCCCGGCAGGAACGACCCCGGCAGGGACGACCCCGGCAGGGACGACCCCGGCGGCTTCCGACAGTTCCGAGGGGCACGCCAGCGCGACCCGCCGCCTGTTGCGCCGGCTGCGCGGCATCATGGCCGGCTCGGGCAGCGCGCAGGAGCGGCTCGACCGGATCGTCCGGGTGGTGGCCGCCGAGATGGTCGCCGAGGTTTGCTCGGCCTATGTCATGCGCGCCGGCGAGGTGCTCGAGCTGTTCGCCACCGAGGGGCTGCGGCCGGAGGCGGTGCACCGCACCCGCCTCCGGGTCGGCGAGGGGCTGGTCGGGATCGTCGCGGCGAATGCGCGGCCGCTGGCGCTGGCCGACGCGCGCTCGCATCCCGATTTCGCCTATCGCCCGGAGACCGGGGAAGAGGTCTACCACTCGCTGATGGGGGCGCCGATCCTGCGTGGCGGGCGGGTGCTCGGCGTCCTGGTGGTGCAGAACCGCACGCCGCGCCGCTACACCGAGGACGAAATCGAGGTTCTGCAGACGATCGCGATGATCGTCGCCGAGCTGATCGCCAGCGGCGAACTCGTCAACCCGCTGGAAATGGCCGAGAGCCGCGCCGGCGCGGCGCTGCCGATGCGGCTCGACGGCGTCCGGCTCAATGGCGGCCTGGCGGTCGGCCCGGCCGTCCTGCACGAGCCGCGGGTGGTGATCCGCCAGGTTGTCGCCGAGGATGTCGCGGCCGAGCAGGAGCGTCTGCGCACGGCGGTCGGCGCGATGCAGGACGCGGTCGACCGGCTCGTCGATGCGAGCCGCGGTCTCGGCCCCGGCGAGCATCGCGACATCATCGAGACCTATCGCATGTTCGCCGCCGATCGCGGCTGGCTCGGACGCATCGCCGAGGCGGTGCGCAGCGGCCTCACCGCGGAAGCCGCGGTGCAGAAGGTGCGCGACGAGACGAAGAGCCGCATGATGCAGGTCACCGACCCGTATCTGCGCGAGCGGCTCTACGATCTGGAGGATCTCGCCAACCGGCTGCAGCGCTTCCTCTCCGGTCCGCCAGCGGGCACCGCGACGCCAGAACTGCCGGCCGAATTCATCCTCGTCGCGCACGCGATGGGACCGGCCGAGCTGTTGGATTATGCACATCGGCGGATCCGGGGGCTGGTGCTCGAGGAAGGCTCGCCGACGGCGCATGTTGCGATCGTCGCGCGCGCCTTCGACATCCCGGTCGTGGGTCGCGTCGCCGAGGCGACGCGGCAGATTGAAGCGGGCGATATCGTCGTCGTCGATGGTGAGCACGGCACCGTGCTGATCCGCCCGCGCGCCGATATCCAGCAGACGGTCGCGGCGACGATCGCGGCGCGCGGCCGTCGGCGCGCCTACTATGAAACCTTGCGCGACACGCCGGCCGTGACCCGCGACGGGGTGAAGATCCGGCTGCTGCTGAATGCCGGCCTTTTGCTCGACGTGGCGCAACTGCGCCCGACCGGTGCCGAGGGGGTTGGGCTGTTCCGCACCGAGATTCCGCTGCTGACGCGGCACGCCTTCCCCGATGTCGCCGATCAGACGGCGTTTTATCGGCGCGCTTACGACCAGGCCGAGGGACGGCCGATCGTGTTCCGCACGCTCGACATCGGTGGCGACAAGGTGCTGCCCTACCTGGCGCATACCGCCGAGGAGAACCCGGCGATGGGGTGGCGCGCCATCCGCATCGGGCTCGACCGCCCGGCGATGCTGCGCCAGCAATTGCGCGCCCTGCTGCGCGCCGCCTCCGGCCGCGACCTGTACGTCAAGTTTCCGATGATCGCCGAGATCGCCGAACTCGAAGCGGCCCGGGACCTGCTGGGCAAGGAGATCGTCCGGATGACGGACGAGGGGCACGAGGAACCGCGCTCGATCCAGGTCGGCGTGATGCTCGAAGTCCCCTCGCTGTTGTGGCAGCTGCCGGCGCTGCTCAAACGCATCGATTTCCTGTCGGTCGGCACCAACGATCTGGCGCAGTTCCTGTTTGCCTGCGATCGCGGCAACCCGCG
Source organism: Allostellaceae bacterium (assembly GCA_035534535.1). Classification (GTDB taxonomy): domain Bacteria; phylum Pseudomonadota; class Alphaproteobacteria; order ATCC43930; family CGMCC-115725; genus DATARH01. The sequence goes on from DATLRS010000102.1 coordinate 4,559, forward strand.
TCTCGCCGAGCGCTACGATCTGCTGTCGGCGCCGATGGTCGCGCTGTTCCGCGAGGTGATCGCGCAATGCAAGGCCGCCGGGACGCCGCTCAGCATGTGCGGCGAGATGGCCGGCAACCCGATCGAGGCGATGGTCTTGATCGCGCTCGGGTTTCGCACATTGTCGGTGACCGCGACCGCGATCGGGCCGATCAAGACGATGATTTGCAGCGTCGATGCGGCGGCATTGGCGTGCTATCTCGAGGCGATCGGCGATCGTCCCGACCACTCGCTGCGGCGCTGGCTCGAAGCTTATGCCCGCGACCACGAAATCGTGCTGTGAATAAAGCCGGGCGGCCGGCCCGCTGGCCGGCATAATAGGGGCGATTGTGCGCTCGCCTGGCTTTGCTTTAGAATTAGCGAGGTGAGCCTGTTCCAGCGAATAAGAAGGCCGTTCGGCGTAGAGGCCACAAATGACCTCGTCCCGCCGAGCCCGGCGCCGCCGCCGATTGGCACGCTGTTGCGCGAGCGCCGCGAGGAACTCGGCCTCGATCTCGAGGCGATCGGCCAGGCGCTGCGCATCAAGCCCGCCTTTCTCGCGGCGCTCGAACAGGGCCGCGCCCAGGATCTTCCCGGGCCGACCTACGCGATCGGGTTTATTCGCGCCTATGCGCAGCATCTCGGCTTTAACGCCGAGCGCGTCCTCGCCCGCTACAAGGCGCAATCCGCCGATATCGACGTCCGCCCGGATCTCGCGCTGCCGGTGCCGCTGGCGGAACGCAGCCTGCCGGGTGGCCCCATTCTGCTGGTCGCCGTGATTCTCGCGCTGTGCGGCTACGGCACTTGGTATTACCTGTCGACCGGCGAGCGCAACCGCCCCGAACGCGTCGCCGCGGTGCCGGCCGACTTGCAGCAGGCGCAGCCGCCGCCGGTGCTGCGGCCGCCGGAGCTGCCGCCGCCCGGGCCGAGCGAGACGCCAGCCGCAGCGCCGCCGCCGGTGAGCGAGCTGCCGCCGCCGGATGGCTCGGCGCCGCCTGCCGTTGTCGCCGCTGCTCCAACCCCCGGGGCGACCCCCGGGCCGGCGGGCGAGGCCGCCAAGCCGAGCGAGGACATCACGATCCGCGCGCTCGCCGATTGCTGGATCCAGGTGCGCTCGGCCGCGGATCAATCGATCGTCTTTTCGCGGGTGCTGAAGGCCGGGGAAACCTATCACGTGCCGCGCCCGGGTCTCTTGCTGCGCACCGGCAACGCCGGCGCCCTGGCGATCGTGGTCGATGGCAAGCCGGCCCCGGCGATCGGCCGCATCGGCACCTTATTGCGCAGCGTCGCGCTCGACCCGGCGGCGCTGCTCGCCGGTACCGCGGCGCACGGATAGCAGCGCGGTCTTTTTTCTGTCACCCAGGCGTTCTATATCCGAAGCAGCAGATCCACGAGGTTGATATGAGCGTTCGGCCCTATCGCGACATTCACCGCCGCGCCTGCCGCAAGGTCTATGTCGGCAAGGTCCCGGTCGGCGGCGACGCGCCGATCACCGTGCAGTCGATGACCAACACCGTGACCCACGACGTCAAGGCCACCGTCGAGCAGGTGCAGGCGCTGGAGCGGGCCGGCGCCGACATCGTGCGGGTGTCGTGTCCCGACCAGGAATCGGCGCTGGCGCTGAAGCAGATCGTGCGCCAAGTGCAGGTGCCGATCGTCGCCGACATCCATTTTCACTACAAGCGGGCGATCGAGGCGGCCGAAAGCGGCGCCGCCTGCCTGCGCATCAACCCCGGCAATATCGGCTCGGCCGAGCGGGTGCGCGAGGTCATCAAGGCGGCGAAGGACCATGGCTGCTCGATGCGGATCGGCGTCAACGCCGGCTCGCTCGAACGCGACCTCCTGGAGAAATACGGCGAACCCTGTCCCGAGGCCATGGTCGAAAGCGCGCTGACCCACGCCAAGATCCTCGAAGACAATGATTTCTTCGAGTTCAAGATCTCGTGCAAGGCGTCCGACGTGTTCCTCGCCGTTGCCGCCTACCAGCAGCTCGCCGATGCCTGCGACTATCCGCTGCATCTTGGCATCACCGAGGCGGGCGGCTTGCGTAGCGGCACGGTCAAATCGTCGGTCGGGCTCGGCATGCTGCTGTGGGCCGGGATCGGCGATACGATCCGCGTCTCGCTGTCGGCCGATCCGGTCGAGGAGGTGAAGGTCGGCTTCGACATGCTGAAATCATTGGGCCTGCGGCGGCGCGGCGTCACGGTGATTTCGTGCCCGTCTTGCGCGCGCCAGCAATTCCCGGTGATCAAGACGGTCGAGGTGCTGGAGGAGCGTCTGGCGCACATCACGACGCCCCTGACGCTGTCGGTGATCGGCTGCGTCGTCAACGGTCCCGGCGAGGCGCGCGAGACCGATATCGGCTTTACCGGCGGCGGCAACAACACCCATCAGGTCTATGTCAGCGGGATTGCCGACCACCGGCTGAAGGACACCGATATCGTCGACCACCTGGTCGAACTGGTCGAGCGCAAGGCCGCCGCGATCGAGGCGGCAAAGCAGGCCGAAACCGCCGCCGCGCTCGTTCCGGCGCAGTAGCCGCCCGCCCGCCGGCAATACAATCGAAACCATTACCGCATAGCGTGATCCCCAGCGATGTGGGATCATCCCCGTCGCCACGCGCACGGGTGAACATGAATACAGCTGACTCGCGGTTGGCCGACCTGCCGGCCGCGGCTGAACGCGGCGCCTTCGACGGCGCCTCGGCGGCCCTTGGCACTGCACCGGAACTGGCGGTCGTCATTCCGACGCTCAACGAGCGCGACAATGTGCCGATCCTCGTCGAGCGCCTTAACCGGGTGCTCGCCGGCCTGTCGTGGGAGGTGATTTTCGTCGACGACGATTCGCCCGACGGCACCGCCGACGTCGTGCGCGCGCTGGCGCGCCGGCAGAGCAACATTCGCGTTGTGCAGCGGCTCGGCCGGCGCGGTCTCGCCTCGGCCTGCATCGAGGGGATTCTCGCCAGCGCTGCGCCCTTTGCCGCAATCATGGACGGCGACCTGCAGCACGACGAAAACCTGCTGCCGACGATGGTGGCAAAGCTCAAGGCCGAGCGGCTCGACGTCGTCGTCGCCAGCCGCTATGTCGGCGAGGGCAGCGTCGGCGGGTTGGAGCGCTCGCGCGTCATGATCAGCGACGTCGCCGGCCGCCTCGGCCGGCTCGTCGTCAAGGCCAGGCTGACCGACCCGATGAGCGGGTTTTTCGTGATCCGGCGCGAGGCCTTTGCCGGGGCGATGCGGTCGCTGTCGGGGCAGGGTTTCAAGATCCTGCTCGATCTGTTTGCCTCCTCGCCGCGGCCACTCTCGTTCGCCGAGGTGCCGTTCACATTCCGCCAGCGCGTGCACGGCGAGAGCAAGCTCGACGCGATGGTGGCCTGGGAATATCTGATGCTGCTCTTGGAAAAGCTGATCGGGCCGGCGGTTCCGGTGCGGTTTTTCCTGTTCGCGCTGATCGGCGGCCTGGGGGTCGGCACCCATCTGCTGACGCTGTGGTTTGTAACGCATGTGCTGCTCGTCGCGTTTGCGATCGGGCAATCGGCAGCGACGCTGGTCGCGATGACCGGCAATTTTCTGCTCAATAACCTGTTCACCTATCGCGATCGCCGGTTGCGCGGCCGCCGTCTGCTGACCGGCCTGGTGTCGTTTTACGCCGTCTGCGGCGCCGGCGCCGCGGCCAATGTGGGCGTCGCCTCGTATCTGGTCGTCGACCACCATTCGTGGTGGTTTGCCGGATTGGCCGGCGCCGCGGTGTCGGTCGTGTGGAACTACGCGATGTCGTCGATCTTCACGTGGTCGCCGCGCCCGGCCGCGGTGCCGGCCGTCGCCGCGCGGGCGGTGCCGCACAGCGACGGGGTGCTGCCCGGCTGACCGCCCGATTCTATCGACAAGCTGCCGGGGCTTTGTTATAGACCGCGCCTTCCCCGGTGGGGTGCATAGCTCAGTTGGTAGAGCAGCTGACTCTTAATCAGCGGGTCGCAGGTTCGAGTCCTGCTGCACCCACCAAAAAACTCACCATGGCAGAGGAGCCGGACGCGCAGCGGCGCGGTGTCCGGCGCTAAGCGATTCCCGGTTACGGGGTCCCCGGCAGATCCCGCAAGGACGGGGATCGGCGAGTTTTCGCCACGCTGCCCATCGCGGAAATGGACAACGCTGCGCGGTTCAGCCAATCTATGGGTTCGACATTGCTAGCGCGCCTTGAGGGGGGCTGATGCGGCGTTCCAGTCGGCTGGTCCGGTTGATGTGGATCGGATTTGCGGTGTGTGGGCTTGCCGGGGCGGCAACCATGAACGCCGCCTCTGCGGCTGAGGCCAGCCCCCTCGGGGGGAGCCTGTTGCAGGAAGCGCCGGCGCCGGCCAAAGCCAAGGCCAAGACCGGCGGCAAGGCCGTGCAACAAGGCGGCCCGACCAGCAACAGCCCGTTGGGGGGCAGTTTGCTGCAGGGCAACCAGGCCACCGGCAACGCCGCGGCCGCTGCGCCGCCGGCGGGCGGCGGCAGCCCGTTGGGCGGCGGCCTTTTGCAGGCGCCGCCGCCATCCGCGACGTCGACCATCTTCGTCCCGGGCCAGCCGCCGCCGTCGCCGCCGCCCGAGGAAAAAACCAAGCAGGAGACCAAGAACGAGGTGAAAGGCGCGGAGGACCACGCCGCGCTGTTCAAGGTGAGCGAGTTCCCCTCGGCGCTGCAGTGCGCCGTATGTCACCCGGTGCAGTTCCGGCAGTGGTCGATCTCGCAGCACGCCTATGCCGAGGTCAGCGTCGTGTTCCACGCGATGCAGCATCGGATCAATGCCAATCTGAGCGGCACCAACGGCGATTTCTGCGCGCGCTGCCATTCGGAAGTTGCCGGCTTCCTCAGCGAGCCTGCCGATTCGGCCGTGCTGCAGCGGCATCCGGTGTCGCGCGAGGGCGTCACCTGCATCACCTGTCATCGCATCGCCAAAGCCTACAACAAGGTCAGTGGCCGTCTCGCGCTGGTTCCCGGTGGCATCACAACCCCGGTCTATGGCCCGTTCGACAACAAGGAACTGAAGCGCGTCATCGCCGACCCGAAATATCACGTCGAACCGAACCCCAAGAAGGTCGGGTTGCTGATCCACGATGACGCGGTCTATTTCAAGCCGATCAAATCATCGACCTTTTGCGCCAGCTGCCACGACGTGACGCTGTTCAACGGCTTCCGTCTCGAAGAGGCGTATTCGGAGTACCGCACCGGACCGGCCGCGGCGCAAGGCATCACCTGCCAGGACTGCCATATGGGCAAGATCCAAGGCAAGGTTTCCGGGTTTGAGCGCGGCCCGGTGGCGGTCGTCAACGGCATACCGACCGAGACCCGAACGCAGCATGACCACACCTTCGCCGGGCCCGATTATCCGATCATCCATCCCGGTCTGTTCCCGTTCAACAAGGAGGCGCAGGACCTCGCCAACGTCAACCAGTGGACGGAATTCGATTACAAGGCAGGCTGGGGAACCGACGCGTTCGAGAAGCACATACCGTCCGGATACAAATTTCCCCGGCATTGGCGCTCGGTGGACGATCGTTACGAGGCGGCCAAGATCATCCGAGCCCAGCTCAAGCTGCTGGAATACCACAAGGAAAAGCGGATCGAGGTATTGCGCAACGGGTTCGGGATCGGCGCGATCACGACCGAGGAGGCGGGCCCTGGCGGGATCGATTTCTCGGTTGTGGTCAAGAACCTGACGTCGGGTCACAACGTGCCGACCGGGTTCACGGCGGAGCGCCCGATCTGGCTGGAAATCACGGTCACCGATCAGCGCGGCAAGGTGATCTTTCGATCGGGCGATCGCGACCCGAACGGTGATCTGCGCGACCACGATTCGCAATGGGTGCGCGCCGGCCGGGTGCCGCTCGACGGGCAATTGTTCAATCTGGAGAGCCAAGTGCTGTTGCGGAATTTGCGTGGCGGCGAGGAGTCGGCGATCCTGCCCACGCCTTACCCGCTGACGGCGTTGCCCTTCATCCGCCCGGCAACGTTTTCGCAAATCCTGCTGGGCCGGCCGACCGGGGCGCGCAATCAAAAATTCTCGATCGAGCCGCTGGGGCAGCGGACCGCCGACTATAGCATCGGCAGCGACGCCTTGACCGGCCCCGGCATCTATCATGTGCGGGTGCGGCTGATGAGCCAGGCGGTGCCGGTGAGCCTGATCCTGGCCACGCAAACGGTCGGCTTCGACTACAACTATTCGCCGAAAACCGTGGTGGATAATGTGCTTGCCGGGGCCGTGGCGATCGCCGAACGCAATTTCGATATCAACGTCCGATGATAAAGGCCACCCACGGTCGGGGGATCGCAGGGGATCCGAGACGAATGAACAACCGGGCGCAATCACCCCGTGCGGCGGGACGACGGGACGTCGCGCGGCACATCCGGTCGGCGGCATCGCTGATCGGGGCGGCGGGGATGGTCAGTGCAATCTCCCTGGTGGGCAGCGCGCCATACTCGGCGGCGGCCGAATCGCCGCTGTCCGGGTCGCTGCTTGCCGCACCGGCATCCCCGACCCCACCCGCGACGCCGTCCTCATCGAAGAAATCCTCGCCTCTCGGCGGGTCGCTGCTGGCTGCGCCGCCGGCCGGGGCACCGACATCGCCGACCACAGCGAAAGAATCCTCTCCGCTGGGGGGCTCGCTGCTGGGCGCGCCGGGCCCCTCTGGTGCGGCATCCTCCGCCTCGACGATTTTTTCACCATCGGCACCGCCGCCGAGCGTCGCGTCGGAGACGAAGGGCGCGTCGGGCGATCTCGCCCACTACCGCGACATGGCCGACAAGCTCTATAAGGCCATCAGCAGCGATGCGGCCGGCTTCGAACAGGCGATCGGCAACCCGGAACTGACCCACCGCTTGGAGCAGACACTGAAGACCCCGCTGACCGATGACAAGCTGCGCGCCCTGGCGGCGCACGCTCACGCGGAGGCGGCGTATTGGGATGCCTATCGCAAGGGTATCGACCAGCAGATAGCGCGCGCGAAGCCGCCGGGGAGCGAAGAGGAAAAGCCCGAGATGGAGGTGGCGACATCGCTGCCGCCGTGGGATATCGGTTCGGCGCTGAAGGCTCCGCCGGGGGCGCCGCCGCCCGCCGCCGCAGCGCCTTCCGGCGGGTCGATTTTTCCGATCGGTGCGGTAACGCCGCCGCCCGGCGTGTCGAACAAGCCGATACCGTTGCTCGGCGTCGGAACGCTGCCCTTGCGGCCGCAGCCGCTGCTCGAGATCGGCAACGGCTTCCTCGCCACCGGCCCGCTATCGCAGGGGTTTGAGCTGCCCGGCGGCGCCGTGTGGCAGCCGCGATTGTGGGTATTCGGCACGATGCGCTCGGCGCTGCAGGAGTTCTATAACGGCACCACTCATACCGGTGAATGGGCCAACCGGTTCGACCTGTTCGCCAATCTGCAGCTGACCGGCACCGAACGTCTCGTCGTCGGCATGCAGCCCCTCAACTACGACGCGTCGGGCGCGTTCAGCGGCTGGCGACTCGCGCCTGGTCGCAGCGGCGGCAAGGACGACCTGAACGCCAATATCCGCACGCTGTTCTTCGAGGGCGATCTCGGCTCGACGCTGCCGGTGCTCGACGAGAAGGGCATCCTGCCGATCGATTTCGGCTATACGGTCGGGCGCCAGCCGCTTTTCTACCAGAACGGCATGTTGATTAACGACAATGTGACGATGGTCGGCATCGCTCGCAATTCGATCCATCTGCCTTATACGTCGAACATCCTGCTCGATTTCCTTTACGGCTGGGATCATGTGCAGCGGCCCAATCGGCCGCTGACCTTGATGGGGCAGCAGCCGTCGCTGTGGGGTCTGTCGACGAGCGCCGACATTCTCGAGTCGACCTATAATATCCAGCTGCTGCATATCAGCGACGCGGCCCAATTCGGCAATGGCTGGTATGTCGGTGCCGCGGCGATCCAGCGAATTGGGCTTTTCAACACGACACTTCGCGTCAACAACTCGATCGCCGACGGGCGGCCGACGGCGGTGTCGACCAACGGGACGCTCGTTTCACTCGAGACCTCGTTCACCCCGTTCCGCTCCGATGACATCGTCTATTTCAATCCCTACGTGGCGTTCGGCAACTTTACGCAGGCGGCGAAGGATCCGATCGTGCCGGGTCCGTTGGGCGGGCTCGGCATCACCTACGCCGCGTATGGCATCGGCACGGCGGTCTCGCCGCTCAACAGTGCGGCCAACGATGTCGCCGGGTTCGCCACCGGCTACCAGGCGTTCTGGGACTCCCACCGGCGCAGCCTCACGCTCGAACTCGGCGTCAGAGAGAACACCGCCGGCAGCCACGGAACCTTCAACGCCCAGGCCATCGGCGCCCGCTTCCAGCAGGCGATCGGGCAGCGCGTGCTGCTTGAGATTGACGGCTCCTTTACCAGGCAGGAAGATCATAACAACGCGTTTGGCCTGCGCACGGAACTGGATTATCAATTCTAGCGACGCGTCTATCAAACGGGGTTGTTGGATGATCGGAATTGCCGAGATTGCTGGTGCTGCGATCTTGGGCGGTGTGTTGGTACAGGTCATCGCGAGCACGGGCGGAACGCTCCGCCGGCGGGTGTTTGAGGCGCAGAGGCAGCGTATTGCCCTCGATCTGTTCCGCGCGCGCGTCCAGAGCGAGCTTGCCGCGGTCCAGCAAGAGCAGGAACGGAACGAACTCGAATGGGAGGGCTACCGCAAGTTCCGCATCGACCGGAAGGTCATCGAGGCGGATGACATCTGCTCATTCTATTTCGCGCCGCACGACCGCATGCCGATCCCGCGTTTCCGGCCTGGCCAGTATCTGACCTTCCAGCTACGGGTTCCGGGACAGCCGCAGCCGGTGACGCGCTGCTATTCACTGTCCGATAGCCCAGAGCGGCGCGAATACTACCGGTGCACGATCAAGCGCCTGCCGCCGCCGCGCGACCGGCCGGACGCGCCGCCCGGCCTCGCTTCGAGCTTGTTCCACGGGTTGAACGAAGGCGACCTGGTCGACGTGCGGGCGCCGTCAGGCAATTTTTTCCTCGACGTGAACTCCGGCCAACCGGTTGTCCTGATCGCCGGCGGCATTGGCGTGACCCCGGTGCTGGCGATGCTCAACACGATTTGTGACGCCAACATCCGGCGCGAGGTCTGGTTTTTCTACGGCCTGCGCAATCGCCGCGAGCACGCGATGTACGATCATCTGAAGAGCATCGCGGCGCAACACGACAACGTTAAGATCGTCGTGTGCTATTCGAACCCGACGGAACACTGCGTCGAGGGCGTCGACTACGACGTGCGCGGCTGGGTAGCCGTCGAGCTGTTCAAGAAAATGCTGCCGTCGAACAACTATCAATTCTACATCTGCGGGCCGCCGCCGATGATGGAGTCGGTGACCCGCGATCTGGGGGAATGGGGGGTTCCCGAGACGGACGTCCATTTCGAGGCATTCGGTCCCGCCACGGTCAGGCGCCAGGCGCCACCCGCCGAGGCGGCCGAGACCGCCAGCGCCGTCAAAATCTCATTTTCGCGCTGTCGCAAGACTATCGACTGGCGACAGAACGATGGTAGCATCCTCGACTTGGCGGATAAGAACGGCATTGCGATGAGCGCCGGCTGTCGCGCCGGGAACTGTGGCACGTGCGAGACGGCGGTGCGCGAAGGGACGGTCAAGTACCTGATCAAGACGGGTTTCAAGCCGACAGAGGGATCCTGCCTTCCGTGCGTCGCTGTGCCGGACGGCGATTTGGTGCTTGACGCGTAGGACGCGGCTCGCGATTGAGAAAGTCCGGTCGCGCGGCCGGTCTCGAATAGGGGGAAGCATGTTCCGGTTGAATTGGCGGATGGCAAGCGCTGCGGTCATGGCTTGGGGGCTTCTGGTGCTCGCGAGCCCATCATGGGGCCAGGCTCCGACCCAGTCCGCAGCGAACGCCCACAACGTCGTCGGCCCGACGCAATGCGCCAAGTGTCACAAGGTCGAGGCCGTGATCTGGCAGCATACCCATCACTTCGCGTCGTTCCGCGGGATGCCGCGCTCGCAAAAAGCCGCGGATATCGCCCGGAAAATGGGTATATCGCGCATTCGCGAAGCCGGCACCATTTGCTCCAATTGCCACTTCACCTCGACCGTCCAAAACGGTCAGGTGACCCCGATCGCCGGCGTCTCGTGCGAATCCTGCCACGGCCCGGGGGCCGGTTACATCAAGATCCATTCCAATTTCAGCGGCAAGAAGAAGGACACCGAAACCGCCGCCGAGCGCGCCGAGCGCTGGCGGAAGTCCGAGGCGGCCGGGATGATCCGCCCCTCTATGATCTATAAGATCGCGAAAAACTGCTACAGCTGCCACATCGTACCGCAAGAGAAACTGGTAAATGTCGGGGGCCATGCCGCCGGGAGCCCGTTCGAGATGGTATCGTGGACGCAGGGCGAGATCCGGCATAACACCTGGTACGCGGAGGGCAAGTCGAACCTGCCAGCGCCGCGCAATATTCAACGAAAAATGTACCTGATTGGTGCGGCGGTTGAGCTGTCCGAGTCGCTGCGCGCCGTCGGCAAGGCGACCCAAAACGCCGGCTATGCCATAACGATGGCACGCCGCGCCCAGGCAGCGGCGGAACGTCTGTCGGCCATCAACAAGGCGGTGCACTTGCCGGAGACCGGCGAAATGATGGCGGCCGCCGCCAGCGCTCATCTCAATCTGAATAACGGCCCGCAACTGAACGCGGTGGCCGACAAGATCGACGCCGCCGCCCAGGCTTTCGACAAGAAATATGACGGCAGCCAACTCGGTGCGCTCGACAGCATGATCCCCGGGCCGCAGTACTACAAAGGCAAGCCCTATGCGGTGGGTGGACCGTAGGCGGGGCGCGCAGCTTCAATCCGAGGACAGCCATGGCGACCGCCGTGCATACGATGCACCGCCCGCATCGTTGGGATACGCCGTTCAGTCCCGAAATGACGCGCGGCCGCGTCGCGCGGGTGCTGTCAAAGGCGCCGCTGAATGCGATCGATGCGAGCCTGTTCCCGCCGCAGTTGGCGCTTTCTGACATCATCCGCAACGACACCCGGATTGTGCGCTGTCGGCGGGGCGATATCATCGTGCGTGAAGGTGATTACGGGAATTCGACCTTCTTTGTCCTCAGCGGCTCGGTTGGGGTGGTGCTCAATCAGAACCTTGCCGAACTTGGGCCGGTGCGCCGGCCGGCGTCGCGATTGAAGATCCTGTCGTCGCTGGCCCAGCTGTGGCGCAATGACCGGGTGGCGGAAGCGCGCGAGGTATCGCGCTATGGCGACCTGTCGCTGCGTTACGAAGCCGACGCGGTCCGGCCGTTCGTCAAAGATCTCGATGCGCTGATCGCCGAGAGCGAGATCGCACCGATCGCCGAAGGCGACATGTTTGGTGAGATCGCTGCCCTGTCGCGCACGCCGCGCACCGCCACGTGTATCGCGCTGACCGATTGCCAGCTGCTGGAGCTGCGCTGGCAGGGGTTGCGAGACCTGCGCCGCTACGAGCCCAACTTTCGGCAACAGATCGACGGATTGTACCGCACGCGCAGTCTGGCCACTCACCTGCGGGAATCGCCACTCTTCGCCAATCTCGATGCCGCCGCCCTCGGCCATATCATTGCCGAAACGCATTTCGAGACGTACGGCGAGTTCGAGTGGTTCAGTGCGTTCCGGCGCCAGATGGAAGCGGCAGGCGAGAGCCAGGTCATTCAGGGCGAGCCGACCATCGTCGAGCAGCACGATTATGCCGACGGCCTGCTGCTGGTGCGCAGCGGCTTTGCCCGGGTCAGCGAAGAGCTCGCGTTTGGCCAGCGCACCGTGCGCATCGCAATGAAGAACGACGCGTTCGGTTTTGCGGCGATCTATGGGCATTGGCGCAACGGCACGCCGCTGACCTACCATCACCGCCTTACTGCGATCGGTTATGTCGATATTCTGCGCGTGCCCACCGCGTTGGTGGAGCGCTACGTGTTGCCGAGCCTGGGCGAAGAGGGTGGCCGCGACCTGCTGCAACGCAGCGATTTCGAGCATAACGTCGACCCCGACGTGATCAATTTTTTGGTCGATCGCCGAATTGTCAACGGCACGGCCACCATGATGATCAACACGACGCGCTGCGTCGGCTGCGACGACTGCGTGCGCGCCTGCGCCGCGGCGCATAACAACAATCCGCGCTTTGTGCGGCACGGGCCCGAACACGGCAATCTGATGATTGCCAACGCCTGCATGCAATGCCAGGACCCGGTATGCCTGATCGGTTGTCCGACCGGGGCGATCCATCGCCGTGCGGAGGAAGGTCGGGTCATTATCGACGATCTCACGTGCATCGGTTGCGGCACCTGCGCCGAATCCTGTCCATACGACAATATCCGGCTCGTCGAGATCCGTGACCACAATGGGGCATTCATTGTCGATGACGCCACCAATACGCCGATCGTAAAGGCGACAAAGTGCGACCTGTGCGCCGACCAGATCGGCGGGCCGGCCTGTCAGCGCGCCTGCCCGCACGATGCGCTCGTTCGCATGGATATGCGCGATCAGGCGGCGTTCGCCCAATGGATGAACCGATGAGGAGTTTTGCGCAGCGGCGCTACAGCAACGCCCTGATCGCGACCGTCGCCGCAGGAGCGGTGATCGCGATCGAGATGTCGAGGCCGCCGCTGGTGCGCCAGCATTCCTTCACCGGCTGGGTGTTGATGGCAAGCCTCGTGTTCCTGGTCGTGTACAATGCGCGCAAGAAAATTGCGGTGCTGCCGCTGTTGTCTGCTGCGACCTGGCTCCAGATGCATCTTTATGTCGGGCTTTTCGCGGTGGCCGTTTTCGTCTTGCATACAGGGTGGCAATATCCCGACGGCGTGTTCAATCAAGTGCTGTGGTGGACGTTCGTTGCGCTCGCGGTGAGCGGCATTTTTGGGATTTGGGCGCAGCGCCTGATCGCGCCGCAAGTGCGCAACCGCGGCGAAGCAATCCTTTACAACCGGATCAGCGCTTTGCGGATGAAGCTCGCCGCGGAAGCGGAGCAGCTGGCGGGTCATTCGGTCGCGGAACTGGGGTCGCCCCTGCTCGTCGATTTCTACTGCGATCGTATTGTGCCGTTTATGGCCGGGGCCCGTAACTTCTGGTCTCACCTTCTTGGCGCCCGCGATCCGATCGATCGCCTGCTGCGCGACCTGCGCGCGCTCGAGCGATACCTCAACCCGAGAGGCCGCGACGCGTTGCGCGAACTGGAAGAGCGCGTCGTTGCCAAGGATAACCTCGATCACCAGTACGCGCTCGTCTCGGTGATGCGCGGCTGGCTGTTCATCCATATCCCGCTTGCCTATGGCATTTTCGTGCTGATCGCCCTCCACGTCGTGCTCGTCTATGCGTTTGGGGGTTTCTAGCTCCGGGTCCTGTCGCCGTCGTCGGCGCGGCGCAGGCCGGGGCGGCATCGCAAGCGAACAGCGGCAGGTCGGAGAAATCGCTATCGTTGATCCCTGTCTGGCGTCGAGAGTCTGCCTGCCACTATGATTCGCCTGCAATTCTTCGGTCACCGGGTGAGCGGCTACGATCGCCCGAACGAGCCCTGGACCTGTGGTTGGGCCGCAACCGGAACGCCCTGCCGCGTCGGGCCGGATCGCCGCGGTCGCTGCCAGGCGACGTTCGAATGCCAGCCGCAACGCAGGCAGGATCGCTGGGAATGCACGCGGCCGGCTACCGCTGGCGGTAGCTGCGCCGAAGGATCGTGCCCGGATGGCACCTGCAGCCATGCGATCCCGCGTTGCGTGCCGCTGCGCAGTCAACGATCGCGCCGCGGCCAGATCGTCGGTTGGTCGTTCACGATCCTGCTCGGCCTGCTCGTCCTCATCCTCGGCGGCAGGAGCGCGGCATGGCTGGTCGAGCCGGGTCCACTCGCGGTCCAGCACAGCAGCATCCGGCAGTGCAGCGCATGCCATACCAGCTTCGCCGCAGGACCGGTCGGATGGTTGCACGCCGCCTTTGCCGACGCCCCGGTTCTTGCGAGGGCCCAGCCCTGCCTTGCCTGCCACGAAATCGGCAGGCATCCGCTATCGGCGCATGGGCTCGACACGGCAACTCTGACGAGGCTCGGCGGAGCGCTTGTCGCGCCGGGTGGGTCGGCGGGTGGGTCGCCAGGCGGGTCATCGGCCGCCTCCGGGGCGCCGAGGGTGACGGCGGCAGCGTTCACCCTGCCGCAGGTGGCGCGCCGTGATATTGCCTGCTCGGCCTGCCATCGCGAGCATCGCGGCGGCGCCGCGCGACTGACGGCGGTCCACTCGGCGATGTGCCAAACCTGCCACGCCGTGCGGTTTGCGTCGCTGGCCGACGGACATCCGGAGTTTGGCAATTTTCCTTTCCGGCGCCGGACGCGGATCATTTTCGATCACGCCAAGCACTTCAATCAGGATTTCGCCCAGTCGAACAAAGCGCTGGTCCCGACCGGCTGTTCCGGGTGCCATGCGCTTGGCCCGGTCGGCGAGGCGATGGTTGTCAAGCCGTTCGCGGTGAGCTGCGGCGGTTGTCATCTCGGCGACATCAAGGAGCGCGCGGGCGCCGACGTTCAGGGGCTTGCCGTGCTCGGCGTTCCGGCCCTCGATCTGCAGACATTGCGGGCGCACGATGCGGCGATCGGCGAGTGGCCTGCCGCCGCCGATGGCGATCTGGCCCCGTTCCTGCGCTTCCTGCTGTCGCAACGGCCTGATACGGCAAAAGATCTCGCCGCCCTGGGAACGGCATCTCTCGGCGACCTCAGCCATGCCGGCAACGCGCAGATCGCCGCTGCGGCACGCATTGCCTGGGCAATCAAGGAGCTGCTGCTGGATCTCAGCGTCAAGGGGCCGAGCGTGCTCGTGCAGGCCGTCACCCACGATAACGACCGCGTAGCCGGCGAGTCGGCGGCGCTGGTCGGCGGCCTGCCACCTGATGCGATCAAGACCGCGGACAAGCTCTGGTTCCCTGATCTGGCCGATGAGGTTACACGCCACCGGGCGGGCGAACGCGTGCCGATGCCCGCTCCGAAGGCGCCACCACAAGCGAGCAGCGCAGCGCCGCCGCCGACCGCGCCGCCTGGCCCCGTTGCGAGCGGCAGCGGCGCGATCCTCGGCGGCGCGGGCATTCTCGGCGCCCCCTCCGGCGCACCGGCACCCGGCGCACCGGCACCCGGCGCACCGCAGGCGGCGGCCGGCGGGCAGGGCGCCATTGCCGGTACGGCAAACGGCGCGATCCTCGGCGGCTCAGGTATCCTCGGCGCTGCCGCGCCACCGTCACGATCACCGTCACCATCACCGCCGGGCGGCAACAATGGGTCGATCCTCGGCGGCGCCGGGATTCTCGGCGGTGCGCCGCCGGTGGCCGCAGCAACGGCGGCGCCGCCCAAGCCGCAGCCACCGCAGCCGCCGGAGCCGATGGCGAACGAGGCCTGGACGGGGATCGGCGGCGGTTGGTACCGCCAAGACTACTACCTCTACTATCGGCCGGTCGAACACGCCGACCCCTTCCTGCGCAGCTGGCTCGACGTCACCGGCCGAGACGTGCAGAACCCGAACGGGGCAGCCCGGTTGCTATTCCATCGCCTGTCCGATCCGGGCGCTCCTGGCGTGTGCGCCAAATGTCATAGCATCGACCGCGGCCCCGGCGGCGCGGCGGTCGTCGAGTGGCTACCCTTTCGGCCCGATCCGGAGCGGCACGAGTTCACCAAATTCTCGCACCTGCCGCACCTCAACCGCCTCGGGTCGGCCGGCTGCAAAACCTGCCATCAGATCGCTGCCACAACGAATTTCGCCGCGTCATACAAGAGCGGCAACCCGTTCGTTGCCGTCGCCTCGTTCAAGCCGATCCGCCGCGAGCTGTGCGCAAGCTGCCACGTCGCGAAGCAAGCTTCGGCTGCCTGCACGACCTGTCACAACTACCATATCGGCCATTTCCCGCCGACCCACGGGATCACGACGACCGGCACCCGATCAGCGATGCCGGACGCCTCACAGCGGCGGCAGGTGTCGCCTCGCGCCGCAGCGAGCGTGCCGTCCCGTATCGCCGATCTCCTGCCGCAGTAATTCGCGCAACCGCAGCACCTCGACTTCAGTGCGGCAGCGACCCGAATGCCTTCTGCAGCAGGCGGTGCAGAGCAAGCCGGTCGGTCGGGCTTATCGGCCGGCCGCTGTGTCGCAAGACAAATCCACCCTTGGCCGAAATCGCGATCGGTTCCGGGAAGTACTTGCTGGCCCTGCCGTCGAGCAGGAGCCGTCCGAACCCGGCGCCGGCGAGCGTCCAGTTGCGCACCGGCCCGCTGTCGAGGTGGATGAAATGCGAATTGGGATACCAGCCGACCCCGCCGCGCTTCATGCCGCGCGCCTTCAGCATCGCTTCCTCGAGCCGGACCGGAAGATAGATGTCGAGGGCGCGGCCATAGAGGTGCTGGCTGTTCTCGGCGACGCCTAACGTGGTGCGCGCGAGCATCGCGTTGGTCGCCGGGGTGCGATAAGCCGACAGCACGGTGGCCTTGGTCTCGCCAACGGTCTGCAGTACATCGGCGAGGAAGTCGAGAACATGAACGTCGATCCCGATTTCCCGGCCGGAGTGAAAATCCCGCAGAAAAAAGCGCAAATCCGTCAGCGCGTCCGCAAGGGGACCGTGCTTGTCACGGTAGGGACCGGAGAACCGCTCGCCGGTATGCGCATTGATCAGGTCAAGGCGGCGCAGCGGGGCTGCGGAGGGCAACGCCACGGCCGGCCATGGCAGGACCGTGGCGGCTGCGGCAATTGACAGTAGCGATCGCCGATTCATCCGTGCCGTCTTCGCCTCCGCCGCTATACGAATCGTACCATAGCGTCGAGCCCGCCGGCAGAACAAGTGTCCGACGTCGCCGGGCATCGTGATTAACCTTCCGCTGGTGGTGGAGCCGCGAAATCGCGGCCGCAATCAGCGATTTGCAACGCTCAGCCGCTCCGGCGCGGCGCGGCCTTCCCGCTTGCATCGGCAGCCACGCACAAATTACTATTGTGGCGGCGCGAAATAAAGCAACGGTTGCCCGCGATCTCGGACGTGGCCCAGTGGTTATTAACCTTTAGCGGTCGCGATCCCAAGTCAGCGCCGTATGACGTTGCCCCGGGGGAGACGGGATGAGTGGACGACCAGTGCAGGACCGGCCCTCGGGGCACCGGCGTGTTCGTGTGCCGACATTGATTCGAGCCAGCCGGGCCCGGTGGCGTCGGCCGGGCCGCGCTTTCGGGGGGGCAATTCTCTCTGATCCCGCCGCGGCCGAGGGGAGCCCGCCAGCAGTCGCGCCGGGCAGGCGCGGTGGCATCGGCGACGCCGGCCTGTCGGCAATCTGCGCCTTGCGTCGGCCGGATAGCGAGGGCGGGAGCCTGCGATGCCTCTGATCATCGGCACCTACACCAGTTTCGGCGTCGTCCTCAACACCCCGTCGGCGCAAAATCCAACGACCGTCACTTCGAGCGGCGCGATCGCGGTCGGTAGTACCGCGAGCTCCTATAACGGCGATGCGGTTTATGGCAGTAGCGCGGCGGCCTGGACGCTGAGCAATTATGGGACGATCAGCGCCGCGGCGCCGGCGAGCAGCGGGGTGGCGCTGGAGGCCGGCGGCTATGTCAGCAACGCCGCCGCAACAGCGAGCATCAGCGGTGCTGCGAACGGCGTTTTCATCGGCGGCAGCGCCGGCACCGTCGGCAATCTTGGCACGATCGCCAGCACCGGCGCCTACAGCCACGGCGTCGAGCTGACAGCCGGTGGCATGGTCAGCAACGCGTCGAGCGGCGTGATCCAAGGCTTTAACGGTGTCTATCTCTACCGTACCGCCGGTACGGTCACCAATTACGGGACGATCGCAGCCACCGGCAGCTACGGCTTCGGCGTCGATCTGCGGGCCGGCGGCGTCATCGCCAACGCGTCGACCAGCGGGCTGATCACCGGATACCAGGCCGTCTATCTTTACGGCGGCGACGGCACCGTCAGCAATCTCGGGACGATCGACGGGACCGGAAGCGGCGTCCGCCAGTCCACCGGGACGCTGAGCAACGCCGCCAGCGGCGTCATCCTTGGCGGCCGGAATGGCATCGTCTTCGGTTCTCTAGAAGTCAACAGCACGTACACCTCGTCGATCAGCAATTTCGGCACGATCGCGGCCAGCGGCATCAACGGCTACGACTACGGCATCAAGGGCTATTCCTTTACCGGCCCCACCCCCCTGACGATCACCAATTCCGGCACGATCATGGCGACCGGGTCGGGGGGCATCGGGATTAAGCTCGCGGCCGGCGGCTTTGTCGGCAACGCCGCCACCTCGGCGCTGATTTACGGCTATAGCAACGGCATCGTGATCACCGGCGCCACCGCGGGCGCAATTTCGAATTTGGGATCGATCGTCGGCCGCTACGGCGACGGCATCGACCTGTACGGCGGATACGTCACCAGCGGGCTGGGCGGGTTCATCAGCGGCGGCAATTCTTATGGCGTCAATGCGCAACAAAGCGCGACGATTGTCAACGCCGGCAGCATTGCGGGAATTTTCGAGGCGGGCATCAAGCTGCAAGCCGGCGGAACGATCGTCAACGCCGTGGGCGGCGCGATCTACAGCCGGAACCGCGGCGTCGAGGCTTACGGCCTCGCCACGGTCAGCAATTACGGCAGCATCGCATCGGGCGTCTATCTGACGCAGGGCGGGACGGTGCTCGATGCCGGCACGATTGCGGCCACCTCATTCGGCACCGCCATTTACCTCGGCGGCACCGGCGGCAACCGCCTTATCCTTGACCCGGGATACACGATCGGCGGGGCGGTCGTGGTCAGCGGCACCGCCGGGACGCTTGAACTCGGCTCCGCCGCCTCGACCGGCACCGTCACCGGGCTCGGCACGAGCTTTGTTAATTTCGCGACGATCACCGAGGATGCCGGGGCGCAGTGGACGCTCGCCGGCAGCAACACGCTCGGCGCCGGGGTCACGCTGACCGATCTCGGCACCCTGACCAATACCGGCTCGCTGACCGGCGCCGGCAGCTTCGTCGTCGATCCGGCGAGCCTCGGCAACAGCGGCTATATCGGGCTGACCGTGACGCTGGCGGGGGGCGGCTATCTCGACAACACCGCAACCGGCACGATCGTGGCCGCCGGCAATGCGGTCTACGCCACCGGCGCCCCCGCCACGGTAGTCAACAGCGGCGTGATCCGGGGCTTTCAAGGCATCGAACTGGCGAGCGGTGGCATTGTCAACAACGCCAGTGCGGGCGCGTCGATCTACGGCGGCGACCACGCGATCTATGCGTTCGGCCCGGCGACGCTCACCAATTATGGGATGGTTGCCGGCGCCAGCGTCGCCGTGTCGCTGCAAGCCAACGGCGTTGTCTTCAACCATGGGACGATTTACTCGACCGGCGATAATGCCATCGAATTCGACGGTGTCGGCAGCGTCGGCACGGTGGTCAACTACGGCACGGTTTCCTCCTCTTACAACGGTATCTGGACCTACTACGGCAGCGTCATAAACGGTGCGAGCGGCGCGACGACAGCGCTGATTGAGGGCGGAACCGGCATCCGGGAAAATTCGGCCGGCGTCACGATCGCCAATTACGGCACGATCATCGGAACCGGCTCAGGAGGCTACGGTCCCGGCGTCCAGTTCGTCCAGGGCGGGACGCTGTTCGACGCCGGCACGATCAGAGGCGCTTCCGGTACCGCGGTCTACCTTGGCGGCACCGGCAGCAGCCGGCTCATTCTCGAGCCCGGGTATGCGATCGGCGGGGCGAGCGTCGCCACCGGGACGGGCAATGCGCTCGAATTGGGTTCGGCCGCCTCGGTCGGCACCGTATCTGGCCTCGGCACGAGCTTCACCAACTTCGCCACGGTCACGGTCGATGCCGGGGCGCAATGGACGCTCGTCGGCAGCAACACGATCGGCGCCGGGGTTACGCTGACCGATCTCGGCACCCTGACCAATACCGGCTCGCTGACCGGCGCCGGCAGCTTCGTCGTCGACCCGGCGAGCCTGGTCAATAGCGGCTATATCGGGCTGACCGTGACGCTGGCGGGCGGCGGCTATCTCGACAACACCGCAACCGGCACGATCGCGGCCGCCGGCACCGCGGTTTACGGCTTCGGTGGCGTCGCCACGGTGGTCAACAGCGGCACGATTAGCGGCACCGGGTCAAGCGGCATCGGGGTGAGGCTGAACGCCGGCGGCGATGTCAGCAACACGGCGGCGAGCGCGCGGATCGCCGGCGCCAGTTATGGCGTCTACATCGGCGGCACCCTCGGCGCCGTCAGCAATTCCGGCACGATCGCGACGACCGGCACGTCGGGATCGAATTCGGGGGTGTGGCTGCAAGCCGGCGGCACTGTCGCAAACCAGTCAGGGGGCTTGATCGCCGGCAGCCACTACGGTGCCTGGATCGTCCGCCAGCCGGGCACCGTCACCAATTCCGGGACGATCGTGGACAGCGGCAGCGCCATCGGCGGCGTGGGCGTCCTGCTCGACGCCGGCGGCAGCGTCACAAACGGCGCAACAAACGCGCTGATCGCCGGATACGATTACGGCCTGTGGATCTCCACGCAGTCGGGCACGGTCAACAATTCCGGCACGATTCATACCACCGGGACGTTCGGATCGAATTCGGGCGTGTGGCTGGACACCGGCGGCAGCCTCGCCAACAACGCCAACACCGCCCTGATCGCCGGGTACAATTATGGCGCCTGGATCTCGCACCAACCAGGTACGGTGACCAATCTCGGCACGATCGAGACGAGCGGAACCGCCGGCGCGAATACCGGCCTCTGGCTGGACACCGGCGGCAGTATCGGGAACAACGCGGCAACCGCCCTGATTGCCGGGGCCAATTACGGCGCCTGGATCAGCGGCGGCGCCGGGACGCTCGACAACCTTGGCACAATCGCAGCGACCGGTACCGGCGGCATCGGCGTCTACCTGTCGTTGTCCGGCAGTACACTGACCAATGCCGGGACGATCAGCGGCGCCGGCGGCACGGCGGTCGATTTTGGCGGCGGCGGCAATCTGGCGGTCGTCGATCCGGGCGCCGTGTTTAACGGCGTCGTCAACGGCGGCACCGGCGGCAGCACGCTTGAGTTGGCGTCGGCGGCGAGCGTCGGCACCGTGTCGGGGCTGGGCACGAGCTTTGTCAATTTCGCGACGATCACGGTCGATGCCGGGGCGCAATGGACGCTCGCCGGCGGCAACACTGTCGGCAGCGGGGTGAGGCTCAGCGATCTGGGCACGCTGACCGATTTCGGCACGCTGGTTAACGCCGGCTCGATTACCGGCACCGGCACTCTCGTGGTCGATCCGGGGAGCCTGGTCAACAGCGGCTATATCGGGCTGACCGTGACGCTGGCGGGGGGCGGCTATCTCGACAACACCGCAACCGGCACGATCGCGGCCGCCGGCAATGCGGTTTACGGCTTCGGTGCCCCCGGCACGGTAGTGAACAGCGGCATACTCGCGGCGACCGGCGCGGCGGGCGCCGGGGTGAAGCTGAATGCCGGCGGCGATGTCGGCAACACGGCGGCCGGCGCGCAAATTTCCGGCTATGTGTACGGTGTGGCGATCAGCGGCACTGCCGGCACCGTCAGCAATCTCGGCACCATCGTAGCGACCGGGAGCGCCGGCCTCGCCGGCGTGTTCCTCTATGCCGGCGGTAGCATCGCAAACCTGGGCGGCGGCTCGATCGCGGGGAGCAATTACGGCGTCCGGATCGATGGTCAGCCCGGCACTGTCAGCAACGCCGGCACGATCGCGACGACCGGGACGGCGGGGACGAATACCGGCGTTGAGCTGACGGCCGGCGGCGGCATCGCGAACCAGGCCGGCGGGTCGATCGCGGGGTTCGATTACGGCGTCCTGGTCAGTGGCCAGCCGGGCACGATCAGCAATCTTGGCACGATCACCGGCGGCGGGCCGAACGGCACCGGCGTCGCGCTACTCGCCGACGGCAGCCTCGATAACGCGGCCGCCACGGCGGTGGTCGCCGGCTATCGTCTTGGCGTCACGATCGCCGGCAGCCTCGCCAATGTCAGCAATGTCGGGACGATCGAGGGGACTGGCACGGCCGGGGTTGGCATCTATTTCTCCGCGGGCGGCAGCGTCACCAACGCATCCGCCGGCGCCGTGATCACCGGCTACCAGACCGGCATCTTCAGCTTCGGCAGCGCCGGCACGGTCAGCAATCTCGGGACGATCGCGAGCGCCGGGACAACCGGCGAGGGCGTCCTGCTGAACAGCGGCGGCACCGTCAGCAATGCCGCCAGCGGCGTGGTGCTCGGCGCCAGCACCGCCATCGCGATTGCCAACGGGCCCGGCACCGTCAGCAATGCCGGCACGATCGCTGGCACCGGCACCGCGAGCCAAGGCGTCCGGCTGACTGGCGGCGGCAGCGTCTACAATGTCGGCAGCGGGCTGATCACCGGCAGCGTCGATGGCGTTGCTATCGGCGGCGGGACTACCGGGACCGTCAGCAATGCCGGCACGATCGCCGGCACCGGCGCCGCAAGTAGCGGCGTCAGGATGACGGTCGGCGGCGGCGTGACCAATGGCGGCGGCGCGCTGATCACCGGCTACACCAATGGCGTCTACATTGGTGGCCCCGCCATCGGCGTTACCGTCAGCAATTTCGGGACGATCGAGGGAACCGGCACGTCCGGCATCGGCGTCAACGGGGCGGGCGGCGCCATCGCCGGGACGGTGATCAACGCAGCGACCGGCGCGCTGATCACCGGCTACACCGATGGCGTCTATATCGGCGGCTCCGGCGCCGGGACTGTCAGCAATTTCGGGACGATTTCGAGTGGCCGCGGCGATGGTGTCAACCTCGCGGCCGGCGGCACCGTGAGCAATGCCGTGACCAGCGGGTTGATCGCCGGCCTTAACCAGGGAGTTTACCTCAACGGCAATGTCGCCGCCGCCACGCTCAGCAACTCCGGCACGGTCGAAGGCACCGGCGCGACCGGCGAGGGGGTCGCGATCGGCGGCGCCGGCAGCGTCATCAACGGCGCGGGCGGCGCCGCGGGCGCGCTGATCAGCGGCGCCGATCGCGGCGTCTTCATTTACGGCAGCCCCGGCACGGTCAGCAATATCGGCACGATCGCCGCCAGCGGCGCGGCCAGCGTCGGTGTCGCCCTGTACGCCGGCGGCTCGGTCACGAACGGGCTTGGCGGCTATCCGGGTGCGCTGATCTCGGGTGTGGGGCTCGGCGTTCGCATCCAGGGCGGCCTCAGCAGCCTCAACAATTACGGCACGATTGCCGGCACCGGGGTCAACGGCGAGGGCGTCCTTTTCAGCGCCGGCGGCAGCGTCGTCAACGGCTCGACCAGCACCCTCGGCGGGTTGATCGAGGGCAGTTCGTATGGCGTCGAGATCGCGGGCAGCGCCGGCATCGTCAGCAATTACGGTACCATCGCGGGGACCGGGACATCCGCCACGGGCGTCGTCCTCGACGCGGGCGGCACGGTCACCAACGGCGCGATCAGCACGCCCGGCGCCCTGATCACCGGGAGCGCGGGCGCCGTCGCGATCTACACCAGCGCCGGGACGGTCAGCAATTTCAGTATGATCGCGGGTACCGGGACAGCCGCCGAGGGGATCCTGCTGAACGGCGGCGGCACTGTCGGCAACGCCGCCGCCGGCGTGGTGCTCGGTGCCCGTATCGCCATCGCGATTGCCAACGGCCTCGGCACTGTCAGCAATTATGGGACCATCGCGAGTGCCGGCGGCGATGGCGTCAACCTTGCGGCCGGCGGTGCCGTGAGTAACGCCGCTGCCGCAGCGCTGATTTCCGGCACGGCGTATGGTGTCTACATCGCCGGCGGCATCGGCGCGGTCTACAACAGCGGATCGATCGGCGCTGGCGGTGCCGCAGGCAACGCCGTCTTCCTGGCGGGTGGCGGTTCGGCCGGCAACAGCGGCCTGATCTCGGCGACCGGCTATGGCGTCTTCATCGGCGGCGGCGTCGGCACGGTGGTCAATTCCGGGACCGTCACTTCGGTCCTCGACGGGCATTACGGCGTCGCGCTGACCGCCGGCGGCAGCGTCACCAACCAGTCGGGCGGCTATATCTACGCCGGTGTCTCGATCAACGGCGGCAGCGGCGGAACGGTCGTCAATGCCGGCTCGATCGCGCGCCCCAACCGCGATGGCGTCCACCTCGGCGCCGGCCTCGTCAGCAACAGCGGCAACATCACCGGATCGGTCGGCGTCGACGTCTACAGCGGCCCCGGCACGGTGGTCAATTCCGGCACGATCGCGACAAACGGGACAGTCGGCAGCGGGGTCACCCTGGGTGCCGGCGGCAGCGTCAGCAACACTGGACCGACGGCGCTGATCGCCGGCTATGCAAGCGGCGTCTCCATCGCCGGCGGCGCCGGCAGCGTCAGCAATTCCGGCACGATTCTCGGGACGTATTACAACGGCGGCTTCGGGGTCTATCTGGCGGTCGGCGGGACGGTCAGCAACACCGCGAACGGCGCGCTGACCAGCGGCGGTTTCGCCGGGGTGAAGCTGCAGAATGGCGGCACCGTCGTCAACGGCGCGACCGGTGCGACGACGGCGACCATTTCCGGCGGGAAATACGGCGTCTGGGACGCCTATTCGACGGCGACCGTCACCAATTTTGGCACGATCGCGGCGACCGATCCGACCGGTGCCGCGATCCGGCTGGCGGCCGGCGGCACGGTCGCCAATTACGGCATCATCGAGGCGTCGGGCAGCGCCACCGTCGGCGTCTACCTGACGTCCGCAACGCTGGCCAATTCGGGCACGATCACGAGCGTCAGCGGCATCGCAGTGGCGCTGGCCGGCAGCGGCGACCTGGTGATCGTCGACCCGGCAGCCACGTTTGGCGGCGCCATCACCGGGTTCGTCGGCGGCGACACAATTGATTTCGTGAGCATCATGGGCAATATGGACAGTTACGCCAACGGCGTGTTCACGCTGTTTAACAACGGAACACAGACGGCAACTCTGGCTTTATCGACGCCGGTCAGCAACCCGGTCTTCGCGCTCGGTACTGACGGCAGCGGCGGCACCCTCGTGGCCATCAGGAGCGGGCTCTACACCAGCGGTATCGTCCTTTCCAACCCGACGACGCAGAACCCGACGACGCTGGGCTCGACGGTGTACGTCACCAATACGACGACGTCATTCAGCGGCGATGCGGTCTATGGCACCAGCGCAGCGGCCTGGCAGCTGACGAATTACGGGACGATCAACGCCACCGGCACGCTGAGCAGCGGGGTCGATCTGGTCGCCGGCGGGACCGTCACCAACGCCGCTTCGGCGCTGATCGCCGGCTACGTCAATGGCATGGTGATCAGCGGCACTGCTGGCACGGTCGATAATTCCGGCACGATCGCGGGGACCGCGACGAACGGCGTCGGCGTCCGGCTGAACGCCGGGGGTACGGTAACGAATAGTGGGGCAATCGACGGCGCCGCCGACGGTATTCTCATCGCGGGCGCCGCCGGCACGGTCGTCAATTATGGCCAAATCGTCGCGACAGCCACGGGCGGGACCGGTGTGTATTTATTCGCCGGGGGTACGGTCGCAAATCAATCCGGAACCATTTCCGGCGACCATAATGGGGTGGCCATCCGCGGTGGTGCGGGGACCGTGGGTAATTCCGGCCTAATCGCCGGCACCGGTTCGACGGGCAACACGGTGTACCTTGGCTCCGGCGGCAATATTTCGAATAGCGGCACCATCGTGAGCGCGGCGACGCCGGTTATCTCGTCGGGGACGGTGGTCGGCTACTGGAGCGTCATCAGCGTCCGCAATCAGCCTGGCACGGTCGCCAACCTCGGAACCATCCTGCCGTCGAATGAGGCATTCGGTGTGGTGTTGTCCGCCGGAGGCACGGTCACAAACGGCTCGCCGAGCACGACTGGGGCGCTGATACAAAGCCCAGTCGAAGCTATAAAGATCGATGGCGGCCCCGGGGCGGTTGCCAATTACGGCAGCATCGTCGGCAACGGCATCGCCCCCGGAGTCCATCTCGGCGCGGGCGGCGGCGTCACGAACGCCGCCTCGGGGCTGATCACCGCCTACCGCGACGCCGTCACGATCCTGGGTAGCGCGGGCACGGTCGTTAATTACGGCAGCATCGCCAGCACAAGCACTTACGCCTCGGCCATCTTCCTCGGTGCCGGTGGCAGTGTCACCAACCAGGCCGGCGCGACCATTTACGGCCATTGGCTCGGCGTCAACGCGAAGAACGTCGCGGCAACGGTGACCAATTTCGGCACGATCGTCGATACCGCGAATTTCCTCGGCAGCACGGGCCTGCATGCGGTCGGCGTCATCCTCCAGTACGGTGGTGCGGTCGTCAACGGCGCCCCGACTGCGACCAATGCGCTGATCACGAGCTACGAGGCCGGCGTTTTCATCGGCGGTGGTAACGGCGTCGCGACGCCGGGTGCGAGCCCGGGCACGCTTGATAATTACGGCACGATTGTCGGCACCGGCGCGGGTACGTTGGCCGGCTTCGCGACAGGACTGGATTCGGGCGGCACGATCACCAACCACGGCACGATCGAAAGCGCCGCCGCCAATGCCGTCAACATCGGGGGTATGGTTGCGGGCACGGTCAATAATTTCGGATTGATCGAGAATTTCGCCACGTTTGCCGCCGCGATCTACAGCCGCGCCGGCGGGATCGTCACCAATGCTGCCGGCGCGATGATTGCCAGCCCACGCACCGCAATCAGCTTTAACGACACGGTCGGGACCACGGTCAGCTTCGGCACGGTGGACAATTCCGGGGCGATCGCCAGCACGGCGACCGGCGTATCGGGAAACGGCATCTATTTCGGCCAGGGCGGCGTCTTGACCAACCGGGCAGGCGGCCTGGTCACGGCCTATCGCAATGCCGTCTTTGTCACCGCTGGGACTGGCGCGATCGTCAATTTCGGCACCATCGCGCATCTCGGCGCAGGAACCAGCGGCGAGGCGGTGTTGTTGGGCGATGGCGGGTCGCTCGCCAATTATGGGCTGATCAGCGGGGCGCGGCCGGGGACGGTCAACTCCTACGGCGCGGTCGTCGAGGTCGCAGCCCAGACGGGAACGGTTCGCAACGACGGCACGATTACCGACACCAACCCGACCAACGGCGTCCACCTGGGCGCCGGCGGCACCGTGATCAACGGTGGCGCCGGTGCGACCACGGCGTTGATCGCCGCGCCCCACAGCGCAGTCTACATTGGCGGATCGGGCGGCGTGCCGATCCCGGGCGCCGTCGGAACCGTCGTCAATTACGGCACTATTTCGAGCACCGGGAACGGGGCCGGCGTCGCGTTTGCCGCGGGCGGCACGGTGACCAACGCGGCGGGTGGGCTGATCATCGGCTACCACGATGCGATCTTGGCGAAGAACACCGCGGCGATTGTGACAAACGACGGCATGCTCGCCGCTGTCGGCAGCGCGGGCAGCGGTGTCTATCTGCAGTCCGGCGGCAGTGTCATCAACAATGCCGGCGCCACGATCAGCGGCAGCACCGACGGCATCTCGATCACCGGCGGCGTCGGCACGGTGACCAATTTCGGGGTGGTCATTAGCTCTGCCGGCGACGGCATCTATCTGGGCCGGGGCGGCAGCGTCTACAACGCCGCGACGAGCGCCTCGATCATCGGCCTCGACGACGGTGTGCGTATCGATCAGGGCCTCGGCGTCGTGGTCAATTCCGGCACGATCACCGCGACCGGCACAGCCGGCTACCCGGTGGGTGTTGAGCTGCTCGCCGGCGGCAGTGTTACCAATGCGTCGGCAGGGCTCATCGAGAGTCCGGCGTTCGGGGTCAGTGTCACGGGCGCCGCCGGCACCGTCAGCAATTATGGGATGATCAACGCCACCGGCACGGGGTATTCGGCGGGGGTCTATCTTGGTGCGGGCGGCACGGTCAGCAATTCCGGCACGATCGACGGCACCGGCCCCAGTGGGATCGGCGTCGCGTTGGCCGCCGGTGGCACGGTGACCAACGCGGCGGGGGGGCTGATCACCGGCTACCAGAACGCGGTTGTGACGAAGAACGCCGCAGCGACCGTAATAAATTATGGCATGGTCGCCAATGGCGGCAGCGCCGGCGCCGGCGTCTATCTGGAGTTCGGCGGCAGCGTCACCAACAATGCCGGCGGTAGCATCGTCGGTGGCAACGGCGGGGTGGAAATCGCCGTTGCCACCGGCTACGTCAGCAATTCCGGCACGATCGAGAGTACGGTGGCCGGCGGCGACGGCGTGTTTTTGCAAGCCGGCGGCATTGTCACCAACGCCTCGAGCGGCGCGCTGATCGTCGGATATAACGGCGTCTTCGTGGCAGGCAGGGCCGGCACAGTCGATAATCTCGGCACGATCGAGAGTACCGGCGGCGCCAGCATCGCCGTCCACTTGCTGAGTGGCGGAAGCGTCACGAACGCCAATGGCGGCGTGATCGTTGCCGGGGTCGCCGGGGTCGGCGGCAGCGCCGCGGTGAAGATCAACAGCAGCCCCGGAACCGTCAGCAATTACGGCCTGATTGAGGGCAGCGTCGACCTGTTGGCGGGCGGTAGCGTCAGCAACGCGTCGGCCGGCGTCATCAGCAGTTATGACGTCGGGGTAGAGATCGCCGGTAGCGCCGGCATGGTCGGCAATCTCGGGACGATCGCGGCTACTGGCAGCATGGGCGTCGGTGTCAACCTGATGGTGGCCGGCAGCACCCTCACCAACGCCGGCACGATCGATGGGGCCGGCGGCGCGGTGACTTTCACCGGTGCCGGCAACCGGCTGATCCTCGATCCGGGGGCGGTATTTTCCGGCCAGATCAATGGCGGCGGCGGCGGCAACGACGTGCTGGAGCTGGCTGCCGCGTACGCGACCGGGACGATCGGCGGCCTCGGAACGACCGTCACCGGTTTCGACCAGGTTGTAGCCGACCCGTCGGCGGTGTGGGTGCTGTCGGGCGGCAACACTCTTGCCGCCGGCACCACATTGGCGAATGCCGGCACCCTCGAGATCGCCGGCAGCCTTGGGATCGCCGGCAGCCTCGCCAACAGCGGCGTCATCGACATCGAGGGCGGCGGCGCGCTGACCCTCGGGGCCGGCGCCGGCGGCACCGGCAGCATCGACTTCGTCGGCGCAGGCAGGCTCGAGATCGATGGCTCGGCGATCCCGGCAAACCCGATCGGCGGCTTCCTGGCGGGCGACGTGATCGATCTGCGCAACCTGTCGTTCGGAGCGACCAGCGCCACGAGCTTCAACGCCGGCACCCAGGTGCTGACGGTCACCGGCGGCAACGGCAGCGATGCGCTGACGCTGGGCGGCCTGTCGGCAGGCGCTGCCTTCACGGTCACCAGTGACGGCAGCAGCGGCACCCTTGTCACGCTGGCGTCGCCGGATTTGATCAACGGGCTGGGCGGCCCGGCGGGGTTCGGCACGGTCGTTCCGGGTCAGCCGAACGACGACGGCTCCAGTCCGGCGATCGACATCAGCTCGGTCTTCGCGGGCGGCCTCGACTTCTTCGGGCAGGTCTATAACAGCCTCTATATCAACACCAACGGCAACATCACCTTTACCGCGCCGCTCGGCACGTTCAGCCCATCGCCGATCACTCAGCTCAGCACACCGATCATCGCGCCGTTCTGGGCCGATGTGGATACCGGCGGCGGCGCGGGAGTGGCGACCGGGGGCAATTCGACCGGCTCGAACCTGGTCTATTACGCGGCCGATACGACCAACCACGTGCTGACCGTCACATGGGACGACGTCGGCTATTTTTCCCAGCATACCGACAGGCTGGATGCCTTCCAGCTGCAGCTGATCGGCACAGGCGGCGGCAATTTCGACATCGCCTTCCGCTACCAGGCGATCTACTGGACGACCGGGGATGCAAGCGGCGGGACCGGCGGCCTTGGCGGCACGGTGGCACGGGCCGGGTATTCCGCCGGCGATATGGTGAATACCTTTGAGCTGCCGCAATCGGGCAATCAGACCGCCTTGCTCGACATGCCGTTCACGCCGGCGCCAAGCGGCACGCTGGGGGCGACCGCCACGCCGGGCGTGTATCTTTTCCACGTGCGCAACGGCGTTGTCGTGACGTCGAGCAGCCTGTTTGACTTCCTGTTCACCTACGCCGACGGCAAGGACTACTATTACGGCACGGTATCCGA
This sequence comes from Allostellaceae bacterium, assembly GCA_035534535.1. GTDB lineage: Bacteria > Pseudomonadota > Alphaproteobacteria > ATCC43930 > CGMCC-115725 > DATARH01. The sequence continues at coordinate 34,706 of DATLRS010000102.1, forward strand.
TGACGGCAGCCTCGGCTACCACGTCGGGGAGACGATCACGACCGGCGCGGGGGGGAGCCCACTGCTCGGCACCTATACGATCTACGCCGAGGAAGGACTGGCGGCGACCGCTCCGTCCGGCACGGTCCGAGTCATCGATTATTCGCATAGCGGGGTGGGCGCGGCCTCGCCGACGCCCGTATCGACGGCAGCCGGGCAATCCGACGGGACCCAGGGGCTCGGCAGCGAAAGCGACAACGTGCTGGGGAACGACGGGCAGTTGCACCCGTTCAGCAGCACCGTGGAGGCGAGCTTTCCGACGATCGGGCTGTACGGCTTTGTGTTCACCTATGCGAACGGCGCCGCGTTCTATTCGGGCACGGTGGCCGATGACGGCAGCTTCGGGGTGACGCCCGGCACGCTGAATTTGGGCAACGGCACCTATACGATTTTTGCCGAAGGCATATCGGCGCGTGGCGCCGGGACGGTGGTGGTCGACCGCTTCACCGAAAACGGTACGTCCTATATCCCGAACGCATCCGGTGCCGTTATCGGCACGGGCGGGCTCGGCTCGGAGGCGGGCTCGCTGACCGTCGCCGGTATCAATTTCGCCTTCAGCGATCAGCTCGAGCCGGTGCTGCCGTCGACCATCGTGACGGTGCCGCCAGTGCCACCGCCCAGCACCTCGGATGTCATAACCGCCGAATTGAACGAGGTGTACAGCGAGGTGCTCGGCCGCAATCCCGACAGCAGCGGGCTGGCCACCTACAGCGCCGATCTCGCCAACGGCACGAGCCTCTCGACCATCCGCCAAGCGATCGCCATGTCGAGCGAGGCGCAGGGCGACCTCAACGCGCTCTATCTGCAGGTTTTTGGCCGCAACATCGATCCCGCCGGCCAGAGCACCTATACGAACCTGCTGATCGACGGGGGCAGCCTGGCGACCGTGCAATTGACGATCGCGCAGTCGCCGGAGGCGCAGAGCGACCTCCAACAGATCTACCAGCAGGTGCTGGCGCGCCCGGCCGATGGCGGCGGCCTGGCGACTTATACCGCCGCGCTCGCCAGCCTGACCACGCCGTACAGCATCGCCGGGCTGCGCGGCATCATCGCCCATTCGTCGGAGGCGGCGAGCGATCTCGTCCCGCTGTTCCAGAATGTCATCGGCCGCGCGCCGGTGGCGGCCGAACTGGCCGGCATGGAGGACCAGCTCGCGATGCCGGGGATCTCGCAACAGACGCTGACCGGCGCCCTGCAGACCGGCGGCGCGGCGGCCGCCGGCTACGTCACGATCACCGCTCCCGCCGGCAACGCAACCCTGACGGTGCAGCCGCTGACCCCGACATTGCTCGACTTTACCAATCCGGGCTTCGGCAATGATACCGTCGCCGGCTTCGACACCTCCCGCGATACCGTCGAGCTGGCGGCCACCCTTGTTGCCAATTTCACGACGTTGCAAAGCGATATCACGAGCACTGCCGCCGGAGCCTCGATCACGCTGGGCAGTCAGTCGATCCTGCTCAGCGGGGTCGCCCCGACGAGCCTCGCGGCGACCAATTTCCTGTTCGCCTGACCGCGATCCCGCCCGGTCGCCGGGCGGGATGTGGCAGGTGGGATGTGGCAGGTGGGATGTGGCAGGTGGGCTGTGGTAGGTGGGATGTGGCGGGCGGGATGCGGTGTCGCCGTCAGGCGAAGGCCCCCTCGGCCGCCGGCACCCGCTTTACTTCATGCGCCTGCAGGCGCGGCAAGACTTCGCGGGCGAAGCGTTCGATCTGCGCCATGAACAAATCGTGCGGCAGCGCGCCGCGGTTGATCGCCAGCTGCACCTGGTTGGCGCCGGCGCTTTCGGCGGCGTCGATGATGCGCTGGGCGACCTCGTCGGCGGTGCCCATCGGCATCGTCTCGGCCTGTTCGGCGAGCTGGGCCATCGTCAGGTTGCGGAATTCGGAGCGCAGATTGGCGGCGGCGCGCAGGTTTTCCGGCCGCACGTAATCGGTCGAGGATTGCGTCGTGTAGCCGCTCTCGCGCTGCTTCTCGGTCTCGATGAAGTTGCCGTGGCTGAACAGGGTGCGATTGAAATAGAGGATATGCGGCCCGTATTCCTTCAGGGCCTGCGCCTTCGAATCGGCGACATAGGCGGTGATGCCGAGCGAGAGGTGATCGGGCGTGATGCGGTGGCCCGCCTGCGCCAGGCACTTGGCGTAATAGCGGATGATGTCGTCGCGCAGCCCCTTGTGGCGGCCGAGCCCCGGGGTGATCGGCAGGTTGTGGCGGGCGGCGAACTCGATCGACTCCTTGCTGCCGACCACCGGCACCCAGATCGGCGGATGCGGCTGCTGTACCGGCCGCGGCCACATCGCGACGTCATGGTAGGACCAGTATTTGCCCTCGTAGTTGAAGACCTCCTCGGTCCAGGCGCGGGTGATGATGTCGTAGGCTTCCTCGAAGCGCCCGCGCGAGTCGGCCAACGGCACGTTGTGCACCTGGTATTCCCGCAGGATGCCGCGGGCAAAGCCGGAGATCAGCCGCCCGTTAGACAGGCAGTCGATCATCGCCAGTTCCTCGGCGAGGCGCAGCGGCTCATGCAGCGGCAACAGATTGCCGTAGATCAACAGCTTCAGCCGCTTGGTGCGCTGCGCCGCGGCGGCGGCCATCAGGTTGGGGCTGTTCATCAGCCCGTAGGGCGAACAGTGGTGCTCGTTGAAGCCGACCCCGTCGAAGCCGAGCTTATCCATCAGCTCCCACGCGTCGAGATGCTCCGCGTAGGTGCGCACCGCCGTCGCGGGATCGAAATGCCGCTTTTCCAGCGGATAGGGCAATTCCTGCGAACCCGATGCCTTCAGGTGGTCGAGGTTGGCGTCGTATGCCAACAGGTCGAAGACAAATACTTTCATTGTGCTACCTCCGTGAGCCGCGCCGGTGCGATGCGCCTGGCGCCCAATCCCAACAGCGCCGTCGCCACCGTGGCGATGACCGCAAACACGCAGGCGCTCAGAAAGACATGCCGCGGCGCCAGGCCGTGCGACAGCAGCCAACCGCCGAGCGGCGCCGCGGCAATACCGCCCAATCGCCCGATGCCGAGAGCCCAGCCGATGCCGCTGGTGCGCATGCGCGCCGGGTACAACGCTCCGCAGGCCGCGTTGGAGCCGGTCTGGCTGCCGAGCACCGCAGCGCCGGCGAGGAAGATGACCAGCAGCAGCAGCAGATAAGGCATCGCGGCCAGCGCCAGCAACAGGATGAAGACAAGCCCGACGGCGAAATTCGTCGCCAATGCCCGCTGCGCACCGAAGCGGTCGATCAGATAGCCGAGATAGAGCACGGCGGCGATCGCGCCAAGATTGTACAGGCTCGTCGCAAACACCGCCTCGGCCGG
>DATLRS010000103.1:0-30101 GCA_035534535.1 Allostellaceae bacterium
GACGTCGCGCGCCGAGGCGACGATCATGCTCTTCAGCCGGTCCGGATACTCGTGGCTGAAATCGCCCATGTGGCGGTGATAGGCGCGGATGACGTTGACCTCGATCGCCGGGTCTTCGTGACCGACCAGGCTCGTCCACGATGTCGGGATCAGGAAATGCGTGTCGGTCCCCTCGTCGTCCATGTCGCGGATGCGGTTTTCGGCCTTGTCATCCTGGACGCCGGGGCGCGGCTGCTTCGATCCCATCAAATGGGTGTCGCGCCCGCTATGGCTGTCGCTCGGCGCCGCTTCGCCGAGGATGCGGCGATAGGAAATCTGGCCGTAGCGATAGACGTGACGGCCGGGGGCGCCGCCGGGGGCGCCGGCCCTGATCGGCTGGCGGTAGGGCGCCAGTTCGGCGAGACGCGGCCGAAAGCCGGGATCGACATAGGTGTCGATCACTTCCGCGGTGGGCTCGACATGCGTGTCGGCATCGTATACGCGCAGCCCGTTCTTCATCATGCGCCTCCCGATTGGCTGATTCGCGACCTCTATACACCTGCCGCCGCCGCACGGAAACATCCGCTCGAAAAATGCTCGACCAAGGCCGGGAGATTGCGTAAGCCTGCCCTCCGACGAGGCTGAACCCCATTGGCTCAACCCCATTGGCTCAACCCCATTGGCTCAATAAGGACCACAAGCACAATGCCGCGTGTGACTTACATCGCCCAGGACGGCACCGAGACGACGCTCGACATCGCCGCCGGCACGACCATCATGCAGGCTGCCGTGTTCAACGGCGTCGACGGCATCGTCGCCGAATGCGGCGGCTCGTGCATGTGCGCGACCTGCCATGTCTATGTGCGTGACGAGCAGCTCGCGATGGTGCCGCCGATCGGGGAGGACGAGGAGGCGATGCTCGAGGGCACCGCCAGTCCGCGCAAGCCCAACAGCCGGCTATCCTGCCAGCTCGTCGTGTCGCCGGAGATGGACGGGCTGGTCGTCTACCTGCCGGAGACGCAGACCTGATGCCGAATGACGGGGTCGTCATCGTCGGCGCCGGCCATGCCGGGTTCCAGCTGGCGGCATCGCTGCGCCAGCACGGCTTTGCGGAACGGATCACCCTGATCGGCGACGAGCCGGGGCTGCCCTATCAGCGCCCGCCGCTGTCGAAGGATTATCTCGACGGCAAGATCGGGCTCGATTTGCTGCTGATGCGGCCCGAGGCGTTCTATCGCGACCACCATATCGATCTGTTGCCCGGTAGCCGGGTGAGCGAGATCGATCGCGCCGCCCGCGCCGTCCGCCTGGCAACCGGCGAGCGCCTCCCCTACGGCCATCTCGTGCTCGCGACCGGCGCGCGCAACCGGGTGCCGCCGCTGCCTGGCGTCGAGCTCGACGGCGTGTGCTATCTGCGCACCCTCGCCGATACCGACGAACTGCGCGACCGCCTCGCCCGGGCGGATCGCATCGTCGTGATCGGCGCCGGCTTTATCGGCCTGGAATTCGCCGCGGTGGCGCGCGGCCGGGGCAAGGACGTGCGTATCGTCGAGCTGACCGACCGGGCGATGGGACGGGTCGTCTCGGTGCCGACATCGCATTTCTTTGCCGACGCGCACCGCGCTGCCGGGGTCGGGTTCGCCTTCGGCGCGCAGGCGGCGCGCATCGCCGGCGCTAACGGCAGGGTCGAACATGTCGAGCTGGCCGGCGGCGAGCGGCTGGGCGCCGATCTCGTGCTGATCAGCGTCGGCGTCGTGCCCAACGGCGAGCTGGCGGCGGCGGCGGGTCTGGCGGTGGCCAACGGCATCGTCGTCGATGACCAGCTCTTAACGGCCGACATCAATATCTCGGCGATCGGCGATTGCGCCGCTTTCCCGTGCCACCACGCCGCAGGCCAGCTGGCCCGGCTCGAAGCGGTGCAAAACGCCGCCGACCACGCGCGCTGCGTCGCCGAGCGGATCGTCGGCAAGCCGCGCCCCTACGCCGCGCTGCCGTGGTTCTGGAGCGAGCAGGGAAAATTGCGGCTGCAGATCGCCGGGCTGACGACGGGGCACGACCGCACCGTGCTGCGCGGCGATCCCGCGAGCGGCGAATTCTCGGTGTTCTGCTACCGGGGTGACGTGCTGCTCGGCATCGAATCGATCAATCGGCCGGCTGACCATATGCAGGCGAGGCGCCTGCTCGCCGCCGGCCGCCAGGTGACCGCGGAACAGGCGGCCGACGCCGATTTCGACTTACGCGCCGCCGCCGCCGCGCGACCGGTCTGAGCAGTCCGACGATGGACCCCGACGCCTACTCCGACGCCTTTCTGCGCGACATCCTGCAAAGCGTCCGCACGATCGCGGTGGTCGGCGCCAGCCCGCGGCCGCATCGGCCGAGCCACGAGGTGATGCGCTACCTGCAGCGTCAGGGCTACCGCACGATCCCGGTCAATCCGTTCGCCGCCGGCACCATGATCCTCGGCGAACACTGTTATGCGGCGCTCGCCGACATCGCCGAGCCGATCGACATGGTCGACATCTTCCGCAACAGCGATGCCGCCGGCGCGGCCGTCGACGAGGCGATCGCGATCGGCGCCACGGCGGTGTGGCTGCAGCTCGGCGTCATCGACGAGGCCGCCGCGCAGCGCGCCGCGGCGCGGGGCCTCAAGGTGGTGATGGACCGCTGTCCGGCGATCGAGATCCCCCGCCTCGGGCCGGCGCGGCGCTGACCCCGCCGGCCTCGCCGGTCAATGTGCCATCAGCACCGGCAGGGTCATGTGCTGGAAGATGCCGCGGCTGGCCCCGCCGAGCACGAATTCGCGCAGCCGCGAGTGGCCGTAGGCGCCCATCACCAGCAGATCGGCGCCGAGATCGGCGGCCCGCGACAGCAACAGATCGTCGACCCCGATATCGCCGGCGGTTTCCCTCTGGGAGCTCGCCTTGATGCCGCGCCGGACGAGCGCGGCGGCGACATCGGCGGCGCTGATGCGGGACGCACCAAAGGCGGTGGCGGGTTCGACTTCGAGCACGGTGACAATTTCGGCACGTTCCAACACAAACATCGCGTCGTGCAGGGCCCGCGCCGCCTCGCGGCCGCCGTTCCAGGCGACCACCACGTGGCGGCCGATTTCGGCGAAGCTGCCGGCGTAGGGCACGACCAGCACCGGCCGTCCGGCGCCGAGCACGACCCCCTCCGGCCGCGGCCCCGGTGCGCCGCCCGGTTCGCCGTCGGGGTTGGTCTGCCCGACCACGACCAGATCATAGAGCGCCGCGAGCGCCATCACGGTGCCGGTCGGGTCGCCCTCGCGATAGATCCAGTCGCCGGCCAGCTTGCGCGGCGCCAGTTCCTGGCGAAACGCGGCCTCGGCGGCGCTCGCTGCGGCGCGCTGCGCCTTGAGATAGGTCTCGACCAGCTGCATCCAGCCCGAAAGGTCGCCATAGGCGTCCTCGGCCGGGTAGCCGCTTGCACAGAGCCCGGTCAGTCGCGCCGATGTCGCCGCGGCAAGCGCCGCCGCGGGCATCACCCGCTGGGCTACCGTCGCGGCGTCGCCGACCACAACGAGAATGTCCCGGATCGCCATCGCGTTCCTCCTATTCTGCCTATTCTGCGCCGGGGGTGGCGCGTGCCGGGCGGCTACAGGTCGAGCACGGCCTCGCGACACACGCGGACCCGGCGCCTGCCGCGCACCGTGCAGAACAGCGGCGCCTCGGACCGGGCGCTGCCGTCGCGCAGCGCGATTGCCCGCGCCAGCATGAATTGCGTCACATCGCGGAACGGCACCAGCGGCTTGCGGCCGATCGGATGCCAGCCGACGTCTTCCAGCTCCTCGCTCGATACCGGCTCGCCGAACACGGCGCTGCCGTCGCCGAGGAAAAACCGCGTGTTGAAGCGGCGAAACACCCCGGTCGGGGTGATCGCCCTTCCGACATAGGTCAACGCATCGAGGGCGGCGGTGACGCCGCGCTCGGCATAGGCCCGCTCGATCGCGGCGACCCCGAGGCCGACCCCGAGGGCGACCCCGGGGGTGGCGTCCGATGGTGGGCGAGCCGCCGGGTCGCGGCGGCCGACGACCACGCCGACTTCCTCCCATGTCTCGCGCAGGGCGGCGCGGGCGCTGTGCACGAGACGCGGCGACAGGCCGTCGCCGCCGGCCTCGACATGCCAGGGCCTGCGGTCCTCGGGGTCGATCGCGCCGCCCGGGAAGACATAGACGCCGGGCATGAATTTCGCGTGACCCGGACGCCTTCCGGCCAGCAGCTCCAGGCTGCTTCCCTCGCCGCGCAGCAGGATCAAGGAGGCCGAGTCGCGCGGCCGCACGATCGCCGGCCGGGCGCGCACCGCTTCGGAAACATCGTTCATCGCCGCACAATATCCCCAACCGTTGCCGCCGCGAAGGCGGCTCCACGGTAACCGCTCAGACCCCGTTGCGCGACTGGAGCAGCCGCTCAGGCTTCCTTGCCCGTCTCGGCGACCGCCGCCGACCACGGCGACATCACGTCGGCGACACCGTAGGCGAGGCCGTCTTCGCTGCGCAACACGAGGTTGGGGCAGGCGAAACGCGACGGCCACACGGTGTGCTCGACCAAGGCCGCGCCGGCCCGCGCCGCGAGGCGCTCGCGGATCGCCCGGGACAGGCGCCGGTCGATCGCGATCCCGGTCTCGCCGCTGACATCGATGCGCGGATGATGGGCCGCCTCATCGGGGGTCATCGCGAAATCGACGATGAAGCTGGCGAGCTGCACCACTGCCGCGAGGATGCGCCGCCCGCCCGACGCGCCGACGCCAAAGCGGGCGCGGCCGTCGCGCGCGCCCACCAGCGGGCACATGTTGGTCAGCGCCCGCTTGCCCGGAGCCAGCGAATTGGGACGGCCCGGCCGCGGGTCGAACCACATGACGCCGTTGTTCATCAGGATGCCGGTCTGCGGCAGCACATAGCGGCTGCCAAACGTCGACAGCAGGGTCGTCGTCAAGGCGGCGATGCCGCCCTCGCGGTCGATCGCGGTGATGTGGGTGGTGCAGCTCTCGCCCGGCGGCTGGATGTCGCCCAGTCCTTCGAGGCGGGCGTGATAGGCCTGCTGCAGCGCGTCGATCAGCGCCTCGAAATAGACCGCATCGGGGGCCTGTGCAAAGCGCTTGCCGGCCAGCCGGTCGAGCACGTCGGCCAGCGTCGGCGCCGCGGTCAGGCCGCGTGCCGCATGCAGCGAATAGCCGCGATAGGGAATTTCGAGCGACGGCACGGTGCGCGCCCGGCAGTGCGCGAGATCCTCGGCCGACAGCACCCCGCCGGCCGACTCGACATCGCCGACGATCGCCCGCGCGATGTCGCCCTGGTAGAAATCGTCCGGCCCCTGTTCGGCGAGCCGCGCCAGCGTGTCGGCGAGGCGGCCGAGCGTCAGCGCGGGCGGCTCGCCGTTGGCCGGCGACACCGGCGGCAGGCCGTCGGGCAGCCAAATCCGCCGGCTTTCGTCGTAGCGGCGCAAATCCTGGGCTGCGGCGGCGGTCTTCAGCGTCACCCACCAGTCGACCGGCAGGCCCTGGCGGGCCAGCGCGACGGCCGGCGCGACGAGGTCGCGCCACGGCATCCGGCCAAACCGCTCGACGGCCAGCGCATAGCCGCGCACCGCGCTCGGGATCGCAAACGACAGCGGCCCGTGCATGTTGCGGTCACCCGCGACGCGCGGCCAGGTGAACAATTCGGTGATCGTCTCGCCGGTCAAGGGGAACGCCGCGGGATCGAGCCCGGCCGGGGCGATCGGCCCGAAATCGACGACTTCGGCGCGGCCGCCGCCGGCCGGCTGCACGACCATGAAGCCGATGCTGCCGAGCCCGCTGTTCCACGGCTCGCGGACGGCCAGCGCAAAGGCGGTGGCGACGACCGCATCGACGGCGCTGCCGCCGGCCGCCAGCACCTCGGCCCCGACCCCGGCGGCAACCCCGTTCTGCGCCGCGACGATGCCGCCGCGCGATGCCGCGACCGGCTTCCGCACCACCCAGTTCTGCGTCAGCCGGGTCATCTCACAACACCTCGATCGCATCGACCCGGCTCTGGTAGAAGGCATAGTGCCCGGCAAGGCCGGCCGCCTCGTCATACGGCGCGCGATAGGCCCAGACCGCGTTCTCCGCCCGCTGCTCGCCACCGGCGAGTTCGATCGTCAGGTAGGAACAGTCACCCTTGAACGGGCAATAGGTGTGATGATCGGTCGGCCGCATCAGCTCGAGCCGCACGTCCTTTTCCGGCAGATAATGGACCGGCCCATGGCCGGTTTCCTCGACGCGCACGGCGTTGCTGCTGTCGGCGACGACGGTGCCGGCAAAGGTGACGCGCACCCGATGGCTCTCGGGCAGCAGCGCGACCCGGTGCTCGGGCTTTGTCGCATAACCGGGGGCGGGATTGGCCATCGCGGTTTCTCCTCTGTTCAGCGGATCTTTTCCGACGCCGGTGCCTGGCGCCAATGTGCGCCGCTCGGCTGCCTTGCGCAGTTAAACGAGGCGACGCAGCTATTGTAGAACTGCGAACCCTGCAGCGATCCGCATTCCTGAGCAATGCGCTTCGCCCGGAAGGCGGCATTGGTGCAGACCAGTTGCTCGTATTGCTGGCTCTCGCGGACGTTCTGCTGGGCGCTCTCCGGCGCCCCGGCCTGGGCAAAGGCGGGTCCGGCCGCGGCGATCAGGCCGATGGCGACAAGCGAAAGCCGATAATTTCGCAGCATAGCGGTGGTCTCCCCTGTAACCCCCTGGGTCGCGGCTCAGCCGACCATCGTCAGCCCGCCGCTGACGCTCAACACCTGGCCGGTAATGTAGTCCGAGCGGGCCCCCAAAAAAAACATCGCCGCTTCGGCAATCTCCCGCGGCTGCGCGATGCGGCGGAACGGGATCGCCCGGGTCAGCGCTTCGCGCATCCGCTCCGGCTGGCGCTGGAACAACGGCGTGTCGGTCGGGCCGGGGCAGACGCAGTTGACGTTTATATGATAGCGCGCCACCTCGCGTGCCAATGACTTGGTGAAGGCAATGAGGCCGCCCTTGGCAGCGGCGTAGACGGTCTCGCCGGTGCTGCCGACCCGTCCGGCATCGCTCGAGATGTTGACGATCTTGCCGTGTTGCGCCGCGACCATCGGCGACAGCAGCGCGCGGGTCAGGCGCACCGCGCCCAGCAGGTTGATCGCGATCAGCTGGTCCCACATCTCCGGCGGGTTTTCCAGAAACGGCTGGATGCGGTCCCAGCCGGCGCCGTTGACGAGGCCGTCGGCGCATCCGGCGCGCGCCTCGAACGCCGCCGCGAACGCGCCGATCGAGGTGGCCTGCGTCAGGTCGAGCGGCAGAAATTCGACGGCGAGCCCGTCGCGCTTCGCCTCCTCGGCGACGCGCTGCCCGCCTGCCTCGTCGATGTCGCCGATGACCACCCGCGCCCCTTCGCGCGCCAGCAAGAGCGCCGTCGCCCGGCCGATCCCCGAGGCGCCGCCGGTAACGACGACAGTGCGGTCCTGCATCTCCATCGCGATCAGCCTCTGCGTGCCTGCGTGCTACGGCGATGTTCAGCGCGGTCGCGGGCGGTGTCAATCGGCTCGCGGCCGCCGCGCCGCGCGCGGTGTTTGCGCGGCACGGCCGGTGGGTTAGTGTCGCACGTGCCGTTGCGGCGGGAACGGGGGCAGGGGTGATGACCACCGCGGAGGACGTCGAGGGGCGGCCGCGTCTGGCGCTGCCGCCGCGGCCGGCCCGGCCGCTCTCGACCCTCAAGCTGCTCCGGATTGCGCGCGCGAACTCGCTGGCCGCCTGGGATCAGCAGCTGTTCGACGAGCTTGTCGTCGAGCGCCGCTTCGTCTGGGGCCGCCTCTTTGTGATCAGCGACCCGGACGGCATCCGGCGGGTGTTGCAGGACAATGTCGACAATTACCCGCGCCTCAAGGCGATCCGCCGGATTTTCGAATTCGGCGCGGGCAGCGGCATGCTGTGCGCCGAGGGCGAGACCCGGCGACGGCACCGCCGCCTGATCAACCCGACGCTCGACCACCGCGCGATCCTCGCCGACCTGCCGGCACTCGGCGAACTGGCGGAGGAGCTGGCGCGCCATCTGGCGCGGCTGCCGCCGGCGCAGGAAATCGACATCGGGCAGACCCTGGCGCACCTCATCACCGCGTCGAGCCGGCATGTCTTCACGACCGGCGACCGCGATATCGAGCCGATGCTCGACCGCATGGGGCATTTTCCGCTCGAGCCGAGCATCCTGCATTTTCTCCCGGTGCCGCGCTGGTTGCCCTATTTCAGGCGCTACCGGGCGAGCCGCGCCGAGGCGCAGCGCTTCACGCCGATGCTCGACCGGCTGATCGCCGCGCGGCAGCGCGAACCCTATGACGGAAGACCGGACCTGCTGTGGCGGCTGGTGCATGCCGGCGAGCGCAATGGCGACGCCGGCCTCAGCCGCGCCGAGCTGCGCGACGAGGCGATCACGCTCGGCGCCACCTCGTCGACCACATTGCGCCCCTTGACCTGGGTCTGGTACCTGCTGGCCACTCATCCGCGGGTCGAGGCACGGCTCCAGGCCGAGCTTGCCGAGGTGCTCGGCGGCCGCGTGCCGACCGCGGACGATCTGCCGAGGCTCGTCTATCTGCGCCAGGTGCTCGACGAAACGATGCGTCTCTATCCGCCGCTGCCGGTGATGATCCTGCGCCGTGCCGCCGCCGCCGACCGCCTCTGCGGCCGGCCTGTGCCGCGCCGCTCGATGATCGCGATCATGCCGTGGGTGCTGCACCGTCACCGCAAGCTGTGGCAGGAGCCCGACCGTTTCGACCCGGCGCGGTTCGGCGCGGCGCAGGTCGCGGCGCGCTCGCGCTATGCCTACCTGCCGTTCTCGATCGGGCCGCATGTCTGCGTCGGCGCCTCGCTGGCGGTGATGCAGATGGTCGTCGCCGTCGCGGTGCTGGCGCAGCGTTTCCGCTTTCGCCTCGTCCCCGGGCAGGCGGTCGAACCCACCGCCTGGATCAATCTGCGGCCGCGCGGGGGGATTCGGATGACGGTCGAGCCGCGCATCGCGGCGCTGGCGGCTTGAGCCCGGCGGTGTCGATGACGATCGCCCAGCGGTCAGAGCGCCACGCGCTGCCGGCCATGCCGGCGCGGCCGGCGCGGCCGCTCTCGACATTGCGGCTGCTGCGGGTGGCGCAGACGAACTCGCTCGCCGCCTGCGACGAGGAATTGTTCGACGAGTTGGTGGTCGAGCGCCGCTTTCTCGGGCGTCGCGTCTATGTGATCAGCGATCCCGACGGCATCCGCCATGTGCTGCAAGATAATTGCGACAACTACCCGCGTCTCACCTGGATCAGGCGGATCTTCGAGTTCGCCTCGGGCAGCGGCATGCTGCATGCCGAGGGCGCGGGATGGCGGCGGCATCGCCGGCTGATCAACCCGACCCTCGACCACCGCGCCCTCTTGCCCGACGTGCCGACCCTGGTCGAGCTGGCCGAGGCGCTGGCGCGCGAGCTGGCGCGGGTGCCGGCCGGGCAGGGCATCGACACAAACGAGGCCTTCCGGCATCTGATCACGCTGTCGGCGGGGCATGTCTTCGCCGGCGCCGATCGCGCGATCGACCCGATGCTCGATCGCATGGGGCAGTATCCCGGGCGCTACGGCCTGCTCGCTTTGCTGCCGACGCCGGGCTGGCTGCGCGGCCTCGACCGTGCGCGGCAAACCCGCGCGGCGGCTGCCCGCTTCGCGCCGCTCCTCGACCGGCTGCTCGCCGAGCGGCGCCGCGCGGATTACGCCGGCCGCAAGGATCTGCTGTGGCGGCTGGCCCATGCCGGCGACCGCGGCGCCGGGCTGAGCGAGGCTGAACTGCACGACGAGATCCTGACCCTCGGCGCGACCGCGGCGACCTCGCTGCGCCCGCTGCCATGGATCTGGTATCTGCTGGCGACGCATCCCGGGGTCGAAGCGCGGCTGCAGGGCGAACTCGAACAGGTGCTCGGCGGGCGCCGCCCGGCTTCCGGCGATCTCGCCAAGCTCGTCTACCTGCGCCAGGTGCTCGACGAGACGATGCGGCTCTATCCGCCGCTGCCGATCATGATGCTGCGCACCGCCCTGGCCGACGACACGGTGTGCGGCCGGCATATCGCGCGCCGCTCGATTGTCGCGATCATGCCCTGGGTGGTGCATCGCCACCGCAAGCTGTGGGCGGACCCCGATCGCTTCGATCCCGACCGGTTTGCGGCCGCGGCGGTCGCCGAGCGCCCGCGCTACGCCTATCTGCCGTTCGCCGGCGGGCCGCATGTCTGTGTCGGCGCCTCGCTGGCGATGCTGCAGCTGATGGTTGCGACGGCGGTGCTGGCGCAACGCTTCCGCTTCCGCCTTGTTGCCGGTCGCCCGGTCGAGCCGACCGCCTGGACCAACATCCGCCCGCGCAACGGGTTATGGATGACGGTCGAGCCGCGGGCCGCCGCACCGAGCCGCGCGGCATGACGCGGGGCGCCGCGGCGATGACGGTCTCGCATCCGGCCGCGCCGGCGCCGCAGCTGGCGATGCCGCCGCGGCCGGCGCGGCCGCTGTCGACGCTGGCGCTGCTGCTGACCGTCCCCGCCAATTCGCTGGCGGCCTGCGACGAGGCCCTGTTCGAGGAACTGGTTGTCGAGCGGCGGTTCCTGTGGGGCCGCGTCTTCGTGTTCAGCGATCCGGATGGCATCCGCCACGTCCTGCAGGACAATTGCGACAATTATCTGCGGCTCTCGCCGGTCCGCCGGGCCTTCGAATTCAGCGCGCAGGGCGGCATGGTCTGTCTCGAAGGCGAGGCGTGGCGGCAGCATCGCCGGGTGATCAATCCCGCCCTCGACCATCGCGCGCTGCGCCCCGATGTGCCCGAGCTGATCCGGCTGACCGAACAGGCCGCGGCGCATCTGGCGCAGCTTCCGCGCGGCGAGGCGGTCGAGATCGGCCGCACCCTGACGCATCTGCTGACGCGCACCACCGGGCACGTCTTTGCTGGCGACGAGCCGGAAATCGACGCGATGCTGCTGCGCATGGGTCGCTATCCCGAGAAATACGCGGCTCTCGATCTGCTGCCGCTGCCGCGCTGGCTGCGGTGGTTCGACCGCTACCGCCGCAGCCGGGCCGGCACCGAGAACTATCACGCGCTGCTCGACCGGCTGATCGCCGCGCGGCGCGACCCCGCCTATGGGGGCGGCAAGGATTTGCTGTGGCGCATGGCCACCACGCCCGAGCGCGGCGGCGGCGCGCCGCTGAGCCCGGCCGAGGTGCGCGACGAAGCCTTGACGCTGGCCTCGACGGCCGCAACGCCGCTGCGCCCGCTGACCTGGATCTGGTACCTGCTGGCAACCCACCCGGCGGTCGAGGCGCGGCTTCACGCCGAGCTCGACGCGGTGCTCGGCGGCCGCACGCCCAATCCCGACGATGTGCCAAAGCTCCTCTACCTGCGCCAAGTGCTGGACGAGACGATGCGGCTCTATCCGCCGCTGCCGCTGATCCTGCGCAGCGCCGCCGGCGACGATTTTGTGTGCGGCCGGAAGGTGAAGCGGCGCTCGATCGTCGCGGTGATGCCGTGGGTGGTGCACCGGCATGAGAAGCTGTGGCCCGACCCCGACCGCTTCGATCCCGACCGCTTCAGCCCGCAGCGTGTCGGGGCGCGGCCGCGCTATGCCTATCTGCCGTTTGGCATCGGGCCGCATGTCTGCCCCGGCGCGGCCCTGGCGATGACCGAGATCCTGATCGCGCTGGCGATCCTGGCGCAGCGCTTTCGCTTCCGTCTGGTTCCCGGCCAGCAGATCGAGCCGGTCGCCTGGACGACGCTGCGACCGCGCCACGGCATCCGGTTCACCGTTGAGATGCGGCGCCCGGATCCTCAATGCCGCCGGTAGCGAGGCGGCTTGTCTTCTACTGCCACGGGTACGATCCCGATGCGGACACCCGCTATCGCCGGCTGTTCGTCACGGGGTTTTCGCAACTGGCGCGGCGCTTCGGGGTGACGCGGCAGATCGGGCCGGCGGTGCATGACGACGCGATACCGGCGGTGCGCTGGACGGTCGCCGCCGGCACGCGGACGTGGCGGACCGAGACCACCTACGAGGTGTTGCGCTGGGACGACCTCGTGCGCCGCGACTTCGCGCGCGGCTGGCTGCGGCGCATCCCGCTATTATGCGGCGCGATGGCGGAAGCCTTGCGCGGGGCGGTCGTGCAACGGCTGTTCCGGGTCAACTGGCGGTTCGCGCTGTTCGTCGTCTATCCGTGGGCGGCCGTCGTCGCGGTCGTCGCGGTCGCCGGGCTGATCGGCGTCGCGGCAGCCTGGCTCGCCGGCCATGTCGTGCCGCTGCCGCGCCCGGCGGCGTGGATCATCGCGCTGGTCATCGCGGCCGCCGTGCTGCGCGGCCTCGGGCCGCGCCTGCGCAAGGGGCATGTCTATCACCTGCTCGACGGCTGGATCTTCAGCTGGCAGCAGGCGGCCGGGCGTCACAAGGCGTTCGACGCCCGGCTCGAGCGTTTCAGCCGTCACCTCGTTGCCGCGGTGCGCGAGACCGATGCCGACGAAGTCCTGATCGTCGGCCACAGCACCGGCGCGACGATCGCGGTCGCGCTGGCGGCCAGGGCGCTCGTCCTCGACCCGGCGTTCGGCCGCAGCGGGCCGCCGGTCGCGCTGTTGACGATCGGCTCGTGTCTGCCGATCGTCGGCTTTGTGCGCACCGCCGACCGGCTGCGCCAGGATATCGCCCGGCTGGTGACGAGTTCGGCGCTGCTGTGGGTCGAGTACCAGGCGCCGCAAGATGCGCTCAACGCCTTCGGCTTCACGCCGCACAAGGATCTCGGGCTCGAACTCGGCGGCGCACCGCCGCGCAACCCGCAAATCCGCTCGGCGCGCTTCAAGGAAACGCTGTCACCCTCAACTTACCGCAGGTTTCGCTGGAACTTCTTCCGCATCCACTTTCACTTCCTGATGGCGAACGAGATCCCCGGCGAATACGACTATCTGATGATCGCTTGCGGTCCGGTGTCGCTGGCCGACCGGATCGCCGATCCGCCCGCCGCGATCCGGGCGGCCTACGGGGCAAGCTGGGCGCCGGGGTCGGCGGCGGCATGTGCGCCGGCACCCGATGCCAGCGCGGCCTGACGCGGGCGCGGCTGCACCAGCATCGGCAGCTCGGCGCCCGGCCGCAGGGTCAGCCGGCACACCGGCTCGACGATTGCGCCCGGCGCGAGGCGCAATGTCGCCCGCTGCGCCAATGTCGCAAGGCACAGGACCGCCTCGGTCAGCCCGAACGCCTGGCCGGCACAGACGCGCGGCCCGACGCTGAACGGAATGTAGCTGTAGCGCTCGCGCCGGCCGGCGTTCTCCGGCAGAAAGCGCTCGGGAATGAAATGGTCGGGCTGGTCCCACAGCCGGCGATGGCGGTGCAACAGCCAGGGGATCACGACGACCAGCGAGCCGGCCGGGATCGTCCGGTTGCGGATGCGCTCCTCGCGCAGCGCCTGGCGCCCCAAGAGCGGCACCGGCGGATAGAGCCGGATCGCCTCCTCGAACACCGCGCGGGTGTAGACGAGGCGCGGCAAATCATCGAGGCCCGGCAGCCGCCCGCCCAATACCTCGGCCAGTTCGGCATGCACGCGCGCCTCGACCGCGGGCGCCTGCGACAGCAGAAACCAGGTCCAGGCCAGCGAGTTGGCGGTCGTTTCGTGGCCTGCCATGAAGATCACCGCGGCCTCGTTGCGCAACGCCTCGCGATCGAGCCGGTCGCCGGTCTCGGGATCGCGCGCTTCGAGCAGCATGCGGATCATCGATGGCTCGCCGCCCTGCAGGCGTTCTTCGCACTGCCGGATGATGTCGTCGAGCACGCGGTCGATCCGCTGTGCCGCGCGGTGGACGGTGCGCGACTGATAGCGCGGCAGCCAATCCGGCAGGCCCAGGAGGTAGGGCAGGTCGATCTGCCCGACCTCGCGCTGATAGGCGCTGAACGAGGCGACGATCTCGGTCGCATGCGCGCCGCCGAGGCGGGGGCCGAAAATCGTGCGGCAGATGATCTCGGCGGTCAGCGTCGCCATCTCGCGCAGCGCGTCGATCGGCGCGTTCTCGCCAAGCCTGGCCCAGCGCTCGGCGGTTTCGCTGGCCGCCTCGACCATGGTCGGCGCGAATAAGGGCATGCGCGAGGCATGCACGATCGGCGCGACGATGCGGCGGCGCCGCCTCCACAGATCGCCATCGCTGATGAACAGCCCGTCGCCGAGCAGCGGCTTCAGCGCATGGCGCATCTGCGGCGTCTTGCGCTGAAAGCTCTCGTGGAAGGCGATCAACGCCTGCGCAACCGTATCGGGGCTGTTGCAGACGAACGCCCGCCGGGTCAGCATCCGGGCCGAGAAAAACTGATATTCGAAGCACTTGTCGTCGAAAATCGCGAGGAAATTGCGGCGCGCCGTGGCGATCAGCGAGAGGAGCGGCAGCGGCTCCTTGGGGCGGGCCGGGTAGGGCGGCACAAAGCCGCTCATCGCAGGAGGCGCGCGGGTTCGGGCGGCGCGAGGCTGGCCTCCAGGTCGCGCGCCGGCGCGGCGCCGAGTGCGGCATCGACGATGATCCGCCCGAGCTGGTGGGCTTGCAGGTCGCGGCGCTGCGGCCTGCCGCCGTTGCGCCAGACCAGGTAATCGCTGTGCGGCTCCTCAAAGCCGAAATGCCGGAATGCCGGCGACAGGCTCGGCAGATGATCGCCGTAAAAGCCGAGCACGGACGGGGCGGCGCGCCGCCCCAGCCCGTCCAGCAAAACCTGCAGCATCTCGTCCGAAGCGCGCAGCCCGTCGAGATAGCGCAACAGGTCGCCGCCGCCCGGTATCGCCGCCGGATCGAACAGGCGCGCCACCGCCGGATCGACCGGCCCCGTTGTCGGTCCCACCGCCGGCCAAGGGCCGTGATTGCCCATCGTGATCGCGAAGATGAAGGTGTGCGGCCCCGCCTCGTCGAGGACCCGCAGGATCTGGCGGGCCAGCTCGGGGTCCGGGCAATAGGGCGGCACGCGCGAGCCACCCAGGGTTTCGCGGCCGAGAAACGCGTCGAAGCCGAGCGCCGGCATCACCACGTCGCGGCGGAAAAAGCGGCGGTCGAACGGGTGCAGG
Source organism: Allostellaceae bacterium (assembly GCA_035534535.1). Classification (GTDB taxonomy): domain Bacteria; phylum Pseudomonadota; class Alphaproteobacteria; order ATCC43930; family CGMCC-115725; genus DATARH01. The sequence continues at coordinate 15,049 of DATLRS010000103.1, forward strand.
CAGATCGTGCGATAGCCGGCCCGGCGCAACCGCCAGACCTGCGATTCGAGCGGCACCCGCGCCAGCGCATGGTACGGGTTGAAGCGGTCGTAGCCGAGCGCGCTTTCCGGGAGGCCGGTCAGGACGGCAAATTCGGAGCGCATCGTGTTGGCGCCCCAGCCGGGGACTTCGAGCCGGCCGGACAACGCGGCGGCGCGACCCGCATCGAACCCCGCCAGCAGTTCATGCGGGATGCGCGGCGAGAGGCGGCGCGCGTCGAAAAACGATTCGCACTGCACGAGGACGATCGGCCCGGCCGGCGTGCCCGGCGCCGCGGGGGCGCGCCCCATCGGCCGCGCCGCCAACGCCCGCTGCCGCGGCTGGCGCTCGGCGCGCGCCACGATGGTCTGGACCAGCAACATCGCGAACGGCCCGAGCGCGGCGGCATCGGCATCGGGCTCGCCGCTCGCCGCGAGGCGGCGCAGCCGGCCGGCGGCCCTGCCGAGCAGCGGCTCGCGCGACAGCAGATGGCCGCCCAGCCCGAGCAATGCCGCGGCGGCGAGCGCCGTCAGAGGATGCGGCGTCCACAGCGGCGGCTCGACGACGAGCAGCGTCAGCGCCAGCACAATCGCCGCCGCCGCGCCGCCAATCACCAGACCCGGCCCGGCAAACGGCAGGTAGAGATGCGGATGCGTGAAAACCTGCGGCAGCTCCGACATCGCCGAGAACACCACCGGCTCGCGCAGCGTCTCCCGCATCGCATAATCGGCCAGCGTGAAGCCGGCGCCGAGCGCCAGGATCACGCAGCCGGCGAACAGCGGCCGCCCGGTCGCACAGCCCAGCAGCAGGCCGCCGACCGCCAGCGGCATCAGGTCGAGCAGCAATGCCGCCGCTGCCGTCCGGCGCGCCCGCGCGAGCCGCCGCGGGATCAGCCACCCCGCCGCTACCAGGGCGATGCCGCCGGCCAGATGCAACAGCCCGAGCGCTGTCATCGGCTCACGCCGCGCGGATGTGAAAGCGGAAGCCGCGCATGATCCGGTCGCCGATCAGCGCCGGGGCGAGATCGCAGAAGCGCATGCCCAGCACCAGCGGCCAGGGAAAATCGATGCGCGCCCGGCCGCGGTCGATGCCGCGCTTGATCCGCCGGGCGGCCTTGTCGCCGCTCGCCAGGAACGGCGTCGGACCCTCCCAGCGGTCGGTCATCGGCGAGGCGAAAAATCCCGGGCAGACCACCGTGACCCCGACGCCATGGGGCGCGACAAGCGGGCGCAGCGCCTCGGCATAGGTGCGCAGCCCCGCCTTGCTCGCCGAGTATCCGGGGCTGTAGGGCAGGCCGCGAAAGGCGGCGATCGACGCGATCGCGACGATCCGCCCGCGCCCGCGCGCGCAGAGCAGCGGCACCAGCGGGGCGATCGTATGGATTGCACCCAGCAGGTTGACCTCGATCTGGCGCAGGGTCGTCGCGGCCGGCTCGCCGGCGCTGTCCGGCTCGACGCCGGCCGAGATGCCGGCATTGGCGATCACCAGCTCGACCGGATGGGCGCGGTCGAATTCTTCGAGCCACGCGGCGAGGCCGGGGCCGTCGACAACATCGATCGCCGCACTGGCGACGCTCGCCCCGGCCGCCTCGCAGGCTGCCGCGGTCTGGGCGAGGCGCTCGCGGTTGCGCGCGACGAGGCCGAGCGCGGTCTGCGGCCCGGCATAGGACAGCGCGAGCGCGGCGCCGAGCCCGCTCGACGCGCCGGTGATCACCACGGCTCGATAGGGCGCCGGCATCAGGCCCGCGGCCGCTCGCCGAGCCGCCGCGCCGGCGCAACGCCGGCAGCGCGCAGCCTGCCGCGCATCTCGCCGAGCCGCCGCGCCATCATGCCCTGCCAGCGGCGCATCATCACCAGCGGTCCCGGCCGCCACAATTCCGGATGGTCGATGCGCTCGATGATGATCTCGGGGGCGCACGGCAGCCGGGTCAGCGGGTCGAGATAGCGCGGATAGAGAATGAGCACCCCGGCCACCAACTCCTCCAGGGTCAGCCGGCGGCGGCGGTCGAGCGGCACCCGGTCGTCGGTCAGCCCCCATCCGGCATAGAACGGCCGACCGTAGACAACGACGCGCCGGCGCCGCAGCAAAGCCTCGAACCCGGCGAGCGAGGTCATCGTATGCAGTTCGTCGATCACGCCGAGCAGGGCGGCGGTCGAGCGGTCGCGTACGACGGCATCGGCAAACTGGCGCGCTGCGGCCTCGGGGACCGCGCCCTTGCGATGCCCGGCGGCAACGTCGGGATGCGGCTTATAGAGGATGAAGGCCTCGGGGTTGGCCGCCCGGACCTCGGCCAGCAGGCCGAGATTGCTGCGGATCGCGCCGCCGCCGAACCGGATCGACAGATCGTCCTCGACCTGCCCCGGCACCAGGATGCGCCGCCGCCCCGCAGGCGTCGCGCCGCCCGGATCGCCGCCCGGATCGCCGCCCGGATCGCCGCCCGGATCGCCGCCCGGATCGCCGCCCGGATCGCCGCCCGGACCCACGCCGGCGAGATTGTATTTGGTGATGCCGCGCGCCACGAGTTGCCCGGCGAGGCGCCCCGCCCGCGCGACCAGCGCCGGATCGAACACCGTCTCGGCGAGGAGGACCTCCAAGTCGCTGCGGCCGCGCGGGTCGAAATACATGCCGCGAGCATCGCAGACCAGCGAGGCCGGCGGCAGAAAATCAGAGCCGAGGCCGACCGAGCGAATGAACCCGTCCTCGACCCGCAGCAGCGGCACGCCCGCTTTCGCCGCCGCCGCGGCGAGGCCGTGCGGCAGGCGCGAGGCCCAGGCGGCGATGGCGCGCGGCGGCCCCGGCTGGCGCCGCGCCGCGGCAATCGCGCCGGCGGTGGTGCGCCGGAAGACCGGGACGCCGGCCGACGAGCGCACGAAATCGGCGATGCGCCGGCGCTTCCAGAACGACATCCCGACGCACGTCGCGATGCCGCGATTGGCCTCGTCCAGCCGGCGCCAGCCGGCGAGCAGGGCGAGCGTCTCTTCGAAGCTCGCCCTGGTGTTGCGGAACGGGTCGAGATAGCGCGTCGCGACGAGGCAGGCGGCGGCGAAGATCTCGTCGATGGTGCGCCGGAACGCGTGCTGCTTGACGCCGGGACTGTCGTCGCTGACCCCCCAGCCGGTGTAGAACGCATCGCCGAACGCGGTGACTGGAACCCCGGCGAGGAGGGCGAGAAAGCCCAACTCGCCGCCCCGGCTGTAGACGCGCCCGGCATGGTCCAGCACCCGCCACGGATCGAGCGGCCGGCTGATCACCGTGGCGCCGCGCGCCGCGACGGCGGCGACCGGCGCCTGCAGCCGCCGCCGGATCGCCTGCGGCAGCAAGATGACGATCCGCCCGGCCGGGTTTTCGGCGGCGGCCCGGGCGAGCATTGCCGCGGCGCTCGCCTCGCCCGGCGGGGCACCGCCAGCGGCATCCGCCAGGGCGACGACGGCAAAATCATCGCCCGACGGCAGCGCGCCGGCGGGGTCGCCATGCCACCAATCGCCGCCGACGCGCGCCGCCACAAGCGCCGCGCGCGCCGCCGCTGCCCGCGCCAGGAAGCAGGGCTGCTCCAAGCCGCGCGCGGCTTGGCTGCTGCGCGGACCGGCGACGCCGGCTGCCGCCTCATCGCCCGCCAGCAGGCAGAGACAGGGTGGCGGCAGGTGGCCGCGCGGCGGCGCGCGCAGCAGCCCTTCCGCCAGCGCGCCGACCCGCCCCTCGGCAATTTCCGGAAACAGCACCGCCATCGCCGCGGCGGAGGCGGTCCGCCGCAGTCGCAATGGGTTTATTATGTCGCCGACGCTGCGCATGCGGTAAGAGCCGCGCCAATCTCGGCAATCGTCCCGGCACTGTCCACGAAAAACGCGGAGGCGGCGTGCGCCGCGCTTGACAGCCGCCGGGCGGCGCGACAAGTGGCCGCTGATGATCCGCCAAGCTGTCATTTTGTGCGACGGGCTGTGCGACGGGCGCGGCGCGGCCGGGCCGCCTGCTGCGACGCCGCTGCCGCTGCTGCAGGTCGCCGGCGCGCCGTTCCTCGACCTGCTGTTGTTCGAACTCGGCCGTCACGGCATTCGGCGAATCGTGCTGCTCGCCGGACTCGCTGCTGCCCGGCTTGCCGAATACGCCGACGCGACCCCATTGAAGGCGCGCTTCGGCCTCGAAATCGACGTTGCGGTCGTGCCGACAGCGTCCGGTGCCGGCGGCGCGCTGTGGCAGGCCCGCGACCGGCTCGACGAGATATTCCTGCTGCTCCGGGGCGATTCGTGGTTCGACATCAACCTGCTCGATCTCGCCGCCCGGCTGGCGCAGGAGCAGGCGGCGCTCGGCGTCGAGGCGTTGCAGCGGGGCGGCGACGCCGGCGGGATCTGCGCGCTGCGCCGTGCCGCGCTCGACGGGCCGGGCGCGCTGTTGCCGCGCCTCGCCGCCGCCGGCCGCCTGCGCGGCGTTGCCTGCGACGGCTATTTTGTCGATATCGCCGCGCCCGGGGCGCTGGCGCCGGCCCGCCCGCAGATTGCGCGGCATCGGCGGCGCGGCGCGGCATTTCTCGACCGCGACGGCGTCCTCAATCACGATGACGGGGATGTCGGCTCGGTGCCGCGGTTCCGTTGGATCGACGGCGCCCGGGCGGCGGTCAAGGCGCTCAACGATGCCGGGCTGTTCGTTTTTGTCGTCACCAATCAGTCGGCCGTCGCACGCGGCCTGTACGGCGAAGCGGCGGTCCGCCGGGTGCATGCCCACCTCGCCGAGGAGCTTGCCGCGGCCGGCGCCCACCTCGACGACATCCGCTATTGCCCGTTCCACCCCGAGGGCGTCGTGGCGGCCTATCGCCGGGCGAGCGATTGGCGCAAGCCGGCGCCGGGGATGCTGTTGGATCTGATGGCCTCGTGGCCGGTCGACCGCCGCGCGAGTTTTCTGATCGGCGATCGCGACAGCGACCTTGCCGCCGCCGCCGCCGCCGGCATTCCGGGGCATCTGTTTCGCGGTGGCGATCTCGCTCTCTTCACCGCCGAACTGCTGCGCGGCCGGCGCTAGCGAGCCCGCTCGCCGGGTGCGTCGCTTTCGCGTTCCGCTTCGCCGGGGCGGCGGTTATAGTTGCGGCCGGCGACGCAGGGGGAATGCGGCGTCTCGGACACGAATGCGCGCGCCTTTTCCCGTCAAGCGAGTTCGGGTTTCGCAATGGTAGATCTCGTTCGCCGTGTCCTCGCGGTCCGCGATGCCGCCGTCATCGGGGGCGCCGCGCCGCGCCATGCCGTCAGGGCCCTGGCGTTTTTCGGATCGCTGAACATCTGGTTCTGGGCGATTGTCGGGGTGCCGACGCTGATTGCCGGGGTCTATTATTTCGGGATCGCCTCCGACCTTTACGTGTCGGAGGCGAAATTCGTCGTCCGGGGGCCGACCAAGGGTCCGGTCAGCGCTCTCAGCGCGATGCTGGGCGGCGCCGCCGATTCGGCAGTTTCCGAAGACACCTACGCGGTACATGACTACCTGATGTCGCGCGACGTGGTGCGCCGGCTCGATCGGGCAGATGATTTGCGTGCGCTGCTTGGGCGGCCGGAGGGCGATCTGCTGACCCGCTTTCCCGGGGTGTGGTATTGGCGCAAGGATTTCGAGGCGCTCTATGACGCCTATTCGCGCTTTGTCTCGGTCGATATCGACAGCACCAGCGGCGTCAGCACGCTGCGGGTCGAGGCGTTCCGGCCGGCAGACGCGCGGCGCATCGCCGTCGCGCTGCTGAGCTTCAGCGAACAGCTCGTCAACGCGCTCAACGCGCGCGCCCGGCATGATTCTCTGGCGATCTTCCAGCGCGAGGTCGACAGCACCGAACAGCGCATCGCCAAGATCCAGAGCCAGCTGACCGCGTATCGGGTCAAGCAGAAGATGCTTGATCCCAAGAGCGCTGCGATCGGTCCCCTCGAGTTGCTGGCCCAGCTTAACGCGCAGTTGACCAGTTCCAAGGCGCGCCTCGCCGAAATCATCCGGAACTCGCCGCGCAGCCCGCAAATCCGGCTGGTGCGGACGCGCATTGCCTCGCTCGAACGGCTGGTCACGGAGGAACACTCGAAGATCACCGGCGAGGGAGACTCGGTCGCCACCGCGCTGGGCGAATACGAGCGCCTCGACGTCCAGCGCCTGTTGGCGGAAAAGCAGCTGGCGTCGGCCTTTACCTCGCTCGAAGGCGCGCGGCTGCAGGCGCAGCGCCAGCAGATCTATCTCGAGACGATCGCGCAGCCCAATCTCGCCGACTACCCGCTTTACCCGAAGCGGTTCGTATCGTTCCTCACGGTGGTCGTCACCTGCCTGTTGGCCTATGGGATCGCCTGGTTGCTGATCGCGAGCGTGCGCGAGCACGCGGCGGCCTAGCCCCGCCCGGCCCGCGCAGCCGTCATCCGTCGATGATCACCGCCGCCGCGGTCAGCAAGGATTACCACTCGGAGACCGGGCATGGCTGGAACCGCGTGCTGAGCGAGGTCTCGTTTGCCGTGGCGCGCGGAGAGAAGCTGGCGTTGCTCGGCCGCAACGGCGCCGGCAAGTCGACCTTGATCCGATTGCTCGCCGGTATCGAGCTGCCGACCATCGGCACGATCGAGCGGACGATGTCGGTCTCGTGGCCGGTCGGCCTCAACGGCGGCGTCGGCGGCAGCATGACCGGCAACGACAATATCCGCTTTATCTCCCGCATTTACGACAAGCCGTTCAAGCTGATGCGCGACTATGTCGACGATTTTGCCGAGCTGGGAAAATTCCTCGCCGAGCCGGTCAGGACCTATTCGACCGGGATGCGGGCCCGCCTCAATTTTGCGCTGTCGATCGCCATCGATTTCGATTGCTACCTGATCGACGAGATCATCTCGGTCGGCGACCAGCGCTTCCAGCAGCGCTCGCAGGAAGAGCTGTTCGAGAAGCGCGCCGACCGCTGCCTGATCCTCGCCTCGCACGTGCCGCACATCGTCAGGGACTACTGTTCGCGCGCGCTCGTCCTGCATCGCGGCCGCGGCAAAGTGTTCGACGACCTCGACCTGGCGTTCGACATCTACAACGATCTTTAGCCTATGCCGGCGCGGCGGCCCGCCGGAAGGTCGCGCCGGCCAGCGCGATGGCGCCGTCAAAGGCGGCGCGCGTCGAGCTGATCCGGATCGCGATCGGGTGATCGCTCGCCCCGTCCAGCGCAAAATCGAGCGCGACCCCGGCGCTGCCCTCGCGCTGCGGCCGGATCGTGCCGGCCGCCAGCCGCTCGTCGGTGCACACTTCGACAAAGAACTCGTGCTCGGCGGCCTCGCGTGAAACGCGCGCAGCCAGAGACAGCGACCACAGGCCCGGCGGCAGCATGATATGCGGCCCGTCGATCAGACAGCGCGCCCGCCCGGTGATGTCGATCGGGCCGGCGGCGCGCTCGTTCGGGCGGTCGCCACGGAAGAACAACGCGCCGGTCCAGGTGATCGCGGGCAATTCACCATTTTCGTCAAGTTCGACATAGGGCCCGATGGCGCCGGTCACGGTCTCCTGTTCGGCCGCCGTGAGGCCGTCCCACCACGCGCCGGAATCATGCGGCAGGCGAGCCGGCGCGGCGGCGGCGGCGGCGGCGACAGCCCCGGCCAGCGCGGCATCATCAACCGCGATCTGGCAATGGTTCGCGATCGCCGCCGCGGTGGCGGCCGGTCGCGGCCAGTCGTGCTCGCCGTGCAGAACCAGCGCCCCCGGCGCCGCCGGGCAGTCCATCAGCGCCGCGCAGCTGCTGGCCAGTGCCTGCACCGCGTCGGCCAGCCCGACCGCCTGGCCGAGCACGAGATCGAGCAGGGCCAGCCGCGGATCGTCGAGCGCGACGATGAAATTACGGCGGTGTTCGACGAGTGCGGCGCGCAGCCGCCCGCTCGGATGCCGCGCGGCGACCACGGCGCACGAGGCGCCCGTCGCGATGGCGCTGGCCGCCACTTCTGCGAGCGTATCGGCACGGATCAACTCGGCCGGCCCCCCTGCGCTGCGCGCCAGCTCGGCCGTCAGCGTCTCGCACCACGGCGCAAACCCGCCCGGCAGCCCCATCAAAAACAGCAGCATCGCCCTGTCCGGCAGCGCCGATCCATGTTGTGTCCTACTGGTCAGATGGCGAGAACGCGCGTGAAATCGCTCTCCTGCAAGCCCGCATCGCCGGCGTGGCGCATGGCCGAAGGCCGCAGGACGACGTGACCGAGCGCGAGCTGACCCGCGGCGTTATCGCGGCCGACGAGAAACCGGATTTCGACGCCTTTCTCGCCCGGCTCGCCGAGCGAGAAATTGAGGCCGGCGCTGTAGATGCCGGGCGCCTCCGGCTGCACCGTCGCGCAGGCCAGCTGCGCGCCCGCGAAAACGTCCACCTGGATGGTGGTGCCGACCGCCTCCGGCGAGAACCCGAAAACCGCTTCGGCGGCCCACGATCCGGCGGGGAGCTGGATATAGGGCCCGTAGACCACGGCGCGGCTGCCGCCAGCGAGGCTGATCGGTTGGTTCGGAGTCTGGCCGGCGTCCGGCGTCAGAAACAGATCGCGGGTCCAGGTGATTTCCTGGAGCCGGCCTTCGCTGAACTGGTGATGATAGCCGAGCAGCGCGCCGTCGATCATCTTTCGGACGGCGGGCGGGTGCGGCTGCAGCGATGCCTCGCGGCCTTTGCGCCCGGGCCCGGGTCTCGCCAGCTGCCGTGCGATCGCGCCGATTTCGCGAGGCCCGACGGCGATTGCGAAATGCTCGGCGATCGCCGCCACGGAGCCGGCCGGATCGGCGGCCGCACGCTCCGCCGTGATGACGAGGGCGCCGGGCAGCGCCCGACACCGCAGCATCGCCGGACAGCAATTGGCGATCGCCCGCACCACCAGTTTCGCGTCGGCGCCGGTCTCGGTGAGCAGGTCGGCGGCCGCGCTGCGCGGATCGTCGAGCACGATCACAAACCGCGTGCCGCCGGCCGCCAACATGTCGCAAAGCCGGCCATCGGGCTGGCGCGCGCCGAAGACGACATGCCGGCCGCGCTGGGCGATCAGGACGCGCGCGATCTCCCCGAGGGTCGACGGCATCGCCTCATAGCCGAACAAGTCGGTCACCGATGGCCCGGTCGCGTACGTGACCTCGCTGGCGGCATGGCCGGCAAGCCGCGCCGCAACCGCATCGCCCCACGCCGCGAAACGGCCGGGCAGGCCCATGGTAAGCAGGATCACTGAGAGGCGCCGCTGAGCGAAAATGGCCGATTCGGAAGCCAAAGTCTTAACGCCGGCCGGTCCGGTTGTCGAGCATCTGCCGGTCGCCTGCACGCCGAATGAAACCCGGGATCACCTCTTCTGAAAGGTGAAGACCTGCGAGATCCAGGGATCGCCGGCCGCGCCGTCCTCACGGACTTCGAGGAGGGTGCAGGCGGCGGCGCGCGCGATGTCGAGAATCGTCGGCTGCGGCAGCGCATGCATTTCGAACGGGCCGAAGGAGGCGCGATCTCGGCGGTATTCGTCGAGCTTGAAGCGGTAGCCTTCGAGATAGACCGGCACCTGGAAGACGGCCAGCCCCTGCGGCCGCAGCATCCTCAGCGCGCGCTCGATGATAGCGGCGATGACCGGCGGCGGGTTGTGCTGCAGCACGATGCGGCTGAACCACAGATCATACGGCTGCGACATGCCAAAATCCGCGAGCGTCGCTTGCCTCAGTTCGACATTGGCGATGCCGCGCGCTTGCAGCGCCTGCCGCGCCAACTCGAGGTGATGGACGGAAATGTCGGCGCCGATCACCCGTTCGAAGGCGCCGCCGAGATGCCAGGTGACGCGGCCGAGGCCACAGCCGAACTCAAACAGGACCGGGAATTGCCCCGGCTCGCGTCCGACCCGCGCCAGGGTGGCGAGCAGCATGCGCAGATCCCAGAGGCCGCTGTCGTAAAACTCGCTTTCGCGCGAAGCGGCCGCATCCGGCAGGTATTCGGGCCCGGCGAGGACCGACCAATGCGGACGCTCCCTGCCGAGCTCGGTCCAGGTCGCCGACACGTAGGCCAACAATTCCTGCAGCGTTGCCGGGTCGACCCGCCACTCGACATCGAGCGGGGCGGCAAACTCGTCCATGCGCCGCGCGCCGACCAGCCCGCGCGCCTGGAACTCCGGGCTCGCCACGACAGAGCGGACGAGATCGTTCCGCGACGGCAAAAGCACCGCCGCCCTGATGACGCTCTCGCTTTCGGGCTCGCGTCCCAGCAGCAGACGGTAGGCCCAGATCGCCGCATTGCGCGATACGCCGGCGGCAGCGCCGGGACGGCCAAATGCCCGGTCGAACAATCCTCCCGGCCCGGTCAGCATCCTCGACATCCGCTCAAGCGTACGGGTGACCCAACAACCCCAGCATCGCCCAGGGCTGCGATTCGGAGTTGGTCTCGGCCGACAACACGGAACAGCGCAACTCGATGCCGTCGTCGTGCTCGGTAACCGAATTCTCCAACTGGCGCCGGATGACCGCCTCGATCAGTTCGATCCGCTCCCGATTGCGCTCGGCGATCGCCCGCAACCGCGGATCCGCCGCTTCGCGCAACGCCAGAAAAAATCGCAAGGTCAATCCGGCCTTGAAGTTCCAGAAGGCATTCTCGGTGCGGTAGGTGCCGTGCTCGTCGATCATCAGCGTTTGGACCGTATCGAGCAGGCCGCCGGCAAACCGGCAGGTCTCCAGCCCGTAGCTGCGCAGCCCGGCCGCGATTGCCGCCGGCAGCCGCGGATCGGCGACATATCGGGCCGCTTGCGTCAGCGCCAGCAGCACGGCGCTGTGGCAGTCGACATAGGGCGCGCGCGGACTGTCCTTGCGCATCAGGAAGGCCGAGGCGGGCGTGCCGGTGTGGTCGTCGAACCGCACTTCGAAATCGAGCAGCACCTCGCACAGCCGCACCAGCCGGCGACGATAATCCTCGCCGCCGGTGGCCCGATACATCGTGGCAATCCCGAGAATGACGAAGGCAAGCTCGCGCGAAAAGATCGCGTTCGGCTGAGCGGCGTGCCGGTCGACATAAAGCTCGAAATAATGCGTCATAATCTGGTCGACGATCGACCGCAATTCCTCCGGCGGGAACGGCGTATCGACATCTCCGGCGCTGGCGACGGCAAAACATTTGGCAAAGGCGTTGAGGGTGACGCCGTAATCGTAGGAAATGCTGAAGTCGTAGGCGGCGCGTGGTTCGGCGCTGGCGGCGGATTCGCGTTTGATAAAGGCCGCGTAATCGGCGACGCGGTCGTAAAATCCGCCGGCGGTGATCAGCTTGTGCTCGGCGGCGACAAGCCGCCCGCCGCGATGGGGGCCGGGGAATTCGTAGCGCGCGACGATCCGATCGAGCCGCCCCTGGATTTCCACCGCGGCTTCGAACCCGGCGAGCGGCTGCGGTCCGCGCGGGATCGAATGGACGGCCAGCGAATCCCCCGAGATGTGGCCTTGGCGGATCGCATAGTAGGAGGCGCCGGCCGCGTCGAGCGACCGCGTCCCCGGCTTGCCGGCGCCGAACAACGGCGCCGCGCTCGCGTCGGTGACGATGTTGTTGAAAAAACAGTAGGCGAGGCCGCCGTGGCCGATCGTCAGCACGACGTCGCTGACGGCGATGCCGGGATCGAGATCGAGCACCGCCTCGACCTCGAACAGCATCGACATCGCATCGAACGTATAGGTGTAGGCGATCTCGCCGAGCCGCCGCCGCTGCCAGCCGGCGTTGCATTGCAGTTCGCTCGCATGCCGCAGGCGCAGCCGGTGGCCGTCCCGTTCGGCATGCCCGCCGCTGCCGTCGCGGCCCACCGGCTCCTTGAAGCGGCGGCCGCGATAGGTGAAAGCGACGTAGTTGCCGTGCAGCATCAGGGCATCGGCGTTGCGTTCATCGTGAAACCGGACGCCGGCGACGACGGCGCCTTGCGCCAGATCGTATCTGAGCTGCATCAGCGAGTGGCGGTAGGTGGTGACCCCTCCCTCGGTCCCGATCAGGTCGAGCTGCGGCGTGCTGACGCGCCGGAAGATGAACGGCCCGTGGCACATCGAGCGCACGAATCGCAGGATTTCGGAGGTCTCCTGCGGGAAGCGCCGCCAGACCTCCGGCCGCGACATGAATTCCAGAACCTTGGCGTTGTCGTCGTTCCAGAACCAGTTGTCGCCGAAAGTGCCATGTTCGGTTTCGACAACCGCAAAATATCGCGACCCCGCCGTGACCTCGATCGGCCGATACAGATGGCGCACGAGGAATTCGGCCGCCGGGATGGCGTTGGTCGGCAATCGGATCATGTCGCGGAAGGGCGCATCAAAATTCGGGTTCGGACTATACACGCCGGGGTGTCGCCGGCAAGCGGCCGACCGGCATTGGCGTGGCATTGGCGGCGGCACGCTTGAATTTGCCGGGCGGGGACGCTAGACCCTGCGGCGGGACGACTGGCGGTTTGCGATCCGCTTTCGCATCGAGTGGACGTTGAGCACAGCGATGAAGGTATTGGTGACCGGTGGCGCCGGGTTCATCGGCTCGGCGGTGTGCCGCCTGTTGGTCGGCGAACTGGGCGCCGCGGTGCTCAACGTGGACAAGCTGACCTACGCCGCCAATCTCGCCTCGCTGCGCGACATCGAAGAGAGCCCGCGCTACCGCTTTCACCGCGCCGACATCTGCGACCGGCCGGCGCTGGCGGCGCTGTTTGCGTCGTTCGCGCCCGATGCGGTGCTGCACCTGGCGGCGGAATCGCATGTCGACCGATCGATCGACGGTCCCGGCGAATTCATCACGACCAACATCGCGGGGACCTATGCGCTGCTGGAGGCGGCACTCGATTATTGGCGCCGGCTGCCGCCCGCGCAGGCCGCGCGCTTCCGCTTCCACCATGTCTCGACCGACGAGGTGTTTGGTTCGCTCGGGGCCGACGGCAGGTTCACCGAACTGAGCCGCTACGAGCCCAATTCGCCCTATGCGGCCTCGAAGGCGGCCTCCGACCATCTGGTGCGGGCCTGGCACGAGACCTTCGGGCTGCCGACCGTCTTGAGCAACTGCTCCAACAATTACGGTCCCTATCATTTCCCGGAAAAGCTGATCCCGCTCGCCATCCTCAAGGCGCTGCACGGCGAGGAGATCCCGGTCTACGGGAAGGGCGACAATGTCCGCGACTGGCTCCATGTCGAGGATCATGCCCGTGCGCTGCATACCGTCTTGACGCAGGGCCGGCCGGGCGAGAGCTACAATATCGGCGGCGACGGCGAGCGCACCAATCTCGCCATCGTCACCGCGATCTGCGCGCTGCTCGACGAGCTGCTGCCAAATTCGCCGTATCAGCCGCACGCGCGGCTCATCACCTTTGTCGCCGACCGGCCGGGCCACGACCGGCGCTATGCGATTGACGCCACCAAGATCCGCCGCGAACTCGGCTGGCAACCGCGCGAAAGCGTCGCCAGCGGGCTGCGCAAGACGGTCGCCTGGTATCTCGACAACCGCTGGTGGTGGGAGCCGATCTGGTCAACGCGCTATCGCGGCACGCGGCTCGGCACCGCCGCGGCGCCCGCCGGCGGATGACCAGCGCGGGATCGGAGGAGGCGATGAAAGGGATCATCCTCGCCGGCGGCTCCGGCACGCGGCTCTACCCGGCGACGCTGGTGGTCAGCAAGCAGCTGCTGCCGGTCTATGACAAGCCGATGATCTACTACCCGCTGACGACGCTGATGCTGGCGGGGATCCGCGACATCCTGATCATCACGACGCCCGCCGAGCGGGCCCGCTTCGAGGCGCTGTTGGGCGATGGCAGCCGCTGGGGCATCGCGCTGGCCTACGCCGAGCAGCCGCGCCCCGAGGGGCTGGCGCAGGCCTTTATCATCGGCCGCGATTTTGTGGGCGACGGTGCCGTCGCACTGGTTCTCGGCGACAACATCTTCTATGGCCACGGGCTGCCGGAAATCCTGCAGGAGGCCGCCCGGCCGCGCCCCGGTGCCACCGTCTTCGCCTATCAGGTGCGCAATCCGCAGGCCTATGGCGTCGTCGCGTTCGACGCTACCGGCAAGGCCGTCGCGATCGAGGAGAAACCGCGCCAGCCGCGCTCGCAATGGGCCGTCACCGGGCTCTATTTCTACGACAATGCGGTGGTCGACATCGCGGCGCACCTCAAGCCGTCGGCGCGCGGCGAACTCGAGATCACCGATCTCAACAATGTCTACCTGGAGCGCGGGCAGCTGCAGGTCGCCCGGCTGGGGCGCGGCTATGCCTGGTTCGACACCGGCACCCACGAGGATCTGCTGGAGGCCGGCGAATATGTCCGCACCGTCGAGATGCGGCAGGGGCTGAAGATCGCGTGCGTCGAGGAAGTCGCCTACCATATGGGCTATATCGACCGCGAGCGCCTGCTGGCCGAGGCCGGCCGCTTCAGCAAGAACGATTACGGCCGCTATCTCGCCAATCTGCTGGAATAGACGCAAAGGATGCCCCGATGACCAGCTCCGGTTTCGCCTATCCGCACCTGTTCGGCAGGGACGTACCGCCGCCGGCGCCGCGCTGGGCGGGCAACGCCGAATTCAATTTCATCGGCGGTCACAACGACCGCTCGCTGGTCCCGGTCGAGGGGCTGATCGCGGCCGCCACCGCGGTCTTGCGGCGCGACGGCCGCGACCTTGCGCTGTACAGCATGGCGCAGGGGCCGCAGGGCTATCTGGGGCTGCGCCGCTTCGTCGCCGACAAGCTGGCGCGCTGGCGCGGCATCAACGGCTCGCCCGAGGATGTGCTGATCACCTCGGGCTCGGGCCAGGGGATCGACCTGATCAACCAGATCCTGCTCGAACCGGGCGACACGGTGATCCTCGAAGAATTCACCTATGGCGGCTACCTGACCAAGTTGCGCCGGATCGGCGTCAACATCGTCGGCGCGCCGCTCGACGAGGGCGGCATCCGCATCGACACGCTCGCCCAGATCCTCGCCGACCTGAAAAAGCAGGGCACCACCCCGAAATACATCTGCACGGTGCCGACGATCCAGAACCCCACCGGCAGCATCATGCCGCTCGAACGGCGCCACCAATTCCTGGCGCTCGCCGCCGAATACGGCGTGCCGATCTTCGAGGACGAGTGCTACGCCGATCTGACC
>DATLRS010000104.1:0-10542 GCA_035534535.1 Allostellaceae bacterium
CGTGATCATCAAGCTGGGGCGGCATTTCCCGAAGTTGCGGCTGGTCCTCGAACAACTCGGCCTGCTCGACGGCGCGGTCTATGTCGAGCGCGCCAGCCTGCCCGGCGAGCGGGTGGCGGCGCTCGCGACGATCGATCCGGCAAGCGTGCCATATTTCGCGACGGCGTTGGTCCACCGCGGGGGCCGCGAGCGATGACGGCCGACATCGCGGTCGTCGTGCTGGGGCCCGGCGGCGCTGCGCTCGGCCGGCGGGTCTGCGCGGCATTGCCCGGGGCGCGGCTCTACGGCCCGCGCGGGCGGCCGGGCGATTGGGACGAAACGTACGACCGTCTCGCGCCGCTGCTCGCCACGCTGTTCACCGCCGGGCGGCCGATCGTCGGGCTGTGCGCCAGCGGCATCCTGGTCCGCACGCTGGCCCCGCTCATCGACGACAAGCGGGCCGAGCCGCCGGTGGTGGCGCTGGCCGAAGACGGCTCGGTCGCGGTGCCGCTGCTCGGCGGCCACCGCGGCGCCAATGCGCTGGCCCGCGCGCTCGCTTCTGCCCTGGGCGGCGTCGCCGCGATCACCACTGCCGGGGATCTGCGTCTGGGCATCGCGCTCGACGAGGTGCCCGACGGCTGGCATATCGCCAACCCGGCGCGGATCAAGCCGCTCGCCGCCGCGCTGCTCGCCGGCGAGCGTGTGGCGCTCGAGGAAGAGGCCGCGCGGGCGGAGTGGCTGCATGCCGGTACGGTCGAATGGGCCGCGGACGCCACCCGGCGCATCGTCGTGACCGACCGCGCCTGCCCGGCCGACAGCGCGGCACTGGTTTTGCACCCGCCGGTCTTGGCGCTCGGCATCGGCTGCGAGCGCTTCTGCCCAGACGATGAGATCGCGGAGCTGGCGTGCGACACGCTCGCCGCGGCCGGCCTCGCGGGCGGCGCAGTCGCGGCAATCGTGTCGGTAGCGCTGAAGGCCGACGAGCCGGCGATTCACGCGCTCGCCCGATCGCTTGGGGTGCCGGCGCGGTTCTTCCCGGCCTCGCGCCTCTTGGCCGAGACCGCGCGGCTGACGGTGCGTTCGGAGGCGGCGATGCGCGCCACCGGCTGCTGGGGGGTCGCCGAGGGCGCCGCGCTCGCCGCCGCCGGTGTCGGGGGCGAACTGGTGGTGCCGCGGCGCCAGTCGCGGCATGCGACCTGCGCCATCGCGCGCGCCGCCTCACCGCTCGATGGCGCGGCGATCGGCCGCCCGCGCGGCCGGCTGGCCCTGGTCGGCATCGGCCCGGGCGACCCGCTCTGGCGCACCCCCGAAGCAAGCGCGCTCATCGCCGCGTCTGACGAGATCGTCGGCTATCGCCGCTACCTCGACCTGCTGGGCCCGGCGATCGACGGCAAAAGGCGGCATGACAGCGCGATCGGGGCCGAAACAGAGCGCGCCCGGCTCGCCCTCGACCTCGCCGCCGAAGGTGGCGCAGTGGCGCTGGTCTCGTCGGGCGACCCCGGCGTCTACGGCCTCGCCGCGCTGGTCTTCGAGCTGATCGACCGCGCCGCGCGCCGCGACTGGTCGGCAGTCGAGATCGTCGTCGCGCCCGGTGTCAGCGCGATGCAGGCCGCCGCCGCGCGCGTCGGGGCGCCGCTCGGGCACGATTTCTGCGCGATCTCGCTGTCCGACCTCTTGACCCCGTGGCCGGTGATCCGCGACCGCATCGCGGCGGCGGCGGGGGGCGATTTTGTCGTCGCGCTGTACAATCCGCGCTCGTCCCGGCGGCCGCGCCGGCTGGCCGAAGCCGCCCTGATCCTGCTGGCGCAGCGCCCGCCCGATACGCCCGCCGTCATCGCGCGAAATCTCGGCCGCGCCGGCGAGACGACGCAGATCCTGCGGCTCGACGAATTGCCCGCGGCGGCGGCCGACATGCTGAGCCTGGTGCTGGTCGGCAGTTGCCGCACCCGGCTCGTCGCCGGCAACCCGCCGCGCCTCTACACGCCGCGCGGCTATTTTGACGGCGACCGGGGCGAGCGTCGATGACCGTGCATTTCATCGGCGCCGGGCCGGGGGCGCCGGATCTGATCACGCTGCGCGGGCTGCGGCTGATCGAGCGCTGCGCGGTGTGCCTCTATGCCGGCTCGCTGGTGCCGCGCGAAATCGTCGCCGCCGCGCCGGAGGGAGCGCGAATCGTCGATACGGCGGCGCTGACGCTCGACGAGATCATCGCCGAGATCGCGGCGGCGCATGCCCGCGGCCTCGACGTCGCCCGGGTCCACTCGGGCGACCCGTCGCTGTACGGCGCGATCGGCGAGCAGATGCGGCATCTCGACCGGCTCGCCATCCCCTATGACGTGACCCCCGGGGTACCGGCGTTTGCCGCCGCGGCCGCAGCGCTGCGCCGCGAGCTGACCTTGCCGGATGTGGCGCAGACCGTGATCCTGACGCGCACCGCGACGCGCGCCTCGGCGATGCCCGCCGGCGAGAACCTCGAACGCCTCGCCGCCAGCGGCGCAACCCTGGCGGTTCACCTGTCGATCGCCAACCTTGCGCGGGTCATCCGCGCCCTGCTGCCATATTACGGCAGCGATTGCCCGGCCGTTGTCGCCTATCGCGTCAGCTGGCCGGATGAGCGGCTGATCTGCGGCACGCTGGCCGATATCCGCGACAAGGCAAAGCAGGCGAACATCACCCGAACGGCGCTGATCCTGGTCGGCAGGGCGCTCAGCGGCGAGGGCAGCGACAGCCGCCTCTACGCCGCCGATCATCACCACGTCCTGCGCCCGCGGGCCCGCAGCGGCTGGCGGACCGTCGCTAATCGATCAGCTTGCGATAGCTGACGGGTTCGTCGCTCGTCTTGCGGCCCCAGGCCAGAAAATAATATTCACCGTCGCGGTTGGCTTGCGTCTCGCAGAAATGGTCAAAAGCGTCCGACTTTGCGCCGAGCCAGGCGCTGACCTGTTCGAAGGTGATCGGGGACGGGTGCATCCGTCGGTGCGCCGGAACTTGCGGGGTTTCCGCCTTCGACAGGTTGACCTGGAAGATGAAGCGACCGCCGGGTGCTATTTTCGCGAACAGGGTGTTGAACCAGCCGGCCGGGTCGTCGGTGTGGTCGATGACATTGTGGCAGATGCCGAGCTCGAACAGCGTTGGGTCTTGCCGGAATCTGTCGCGATCAACCAGGTATTCGACATCCGCGCTGCGGAAATTGGCAAACAGCCGCCCGTATCGATCGTTCAGCGGATCGAACGCGACGC
Organism: Allostellaceae bacterium; assembly: GCA_035534535.1. Taxonomy (GTDB): domain Bacteria; phylum Pseudomonadota; class Alphaproteobacteria; order ATCC43930; family CGMCC-115725; genus DATARH01. The sequence continues at coordinate 3,219 of DATLRS010000104.1, forward strand.
GCCTGCGGGCCGCCACATACTCGATCATGCCGAGCGGCCCGCAGCCGATCTCGACGACCGCCGCGCCGCGAAACTCACCCATCGCCCATCCGGTCCGATAGAACGTCGAGACCATCAGGTGCTCCTGGAAGAGCGGGAAGAGCAGCGGGTGATTGCCGCCGTACCCGTGAACGGCGACCCACCGCCAGAAGGCCAACTCGCGCGCCTGCGCCTCGCGCCAGGGCGACAGACCCTCGCAGCTTCCGGCCGCGACTAGCGCAATCAGATCAAGATCGCACCGCTCCAGATCCATCCCGCAAAGATTGCCGGCCGCCTCGCCCGCACCGTCGGCGCCCGCTGCTGCAGTACAGGCCCGCGCCGCCTGCTCAATCGTGCGGTGGCTAAGGTCTTGGAAATAATAGGCGCGCTCGGCATCGGCGCTTTCAGTCATGCTTGCTCACTCGACGATCTGCCTGGCTTTTAGCACGACACCGGGCAGCACGACACCGGGCAGCACGACATCGGGCAGCGCGACATCGGGCAGCACGACACTGGGCGGCTCTGTCGAGGGGCGCCCGCCGCCGAGTGCGCCGGACGCCGACTCGGACGCCCCTACTTCGTCAGCAGCACGACATCCTGGTAGCGGTGGCCCTCCGGGATGATGTCGAGCACCCCGAAGATCCGCCCCCATTCCCGTCGGATGTACGCGGTGTCGTGGAACACCATCGCGTTGTAGACGTCGCGGCCGGCCTCCCACCACAGCACGGTTTTCGGGCGCGGCAGCGGCCCGGCGAAAAACGGCTCGTCGATCGCATAGTCGCTGATCTTGTCGGCGAGCGGCATAAACTGCTCCCTAATCCACCCTTGCTTGTACCGCTCCCAGGTGTGATCCGTCGCCACCGTCACATACGCCAGCCCGCCCGGCCGCAGAACCCGCCGCAGCTCGAGCAGCCAGGCCGCCTCGAAATCGTCGATATGGGTAAACACACTGAACGCGGTGGCGATATCGATCGAATTGTCCTCGATCGGCAGATGCGGCATCACGGAGTTGTGGAAGACGTTGATGCGCCGGGGCAGGAACAGGCGGACCCACTCCGTGTGCCGCTTGTTGATGTCGCAGCAGGAAATCGCGACCGGCGTCTGAAAGGCGATATGCCGGACCACCCGCCCGGAGGCACAGCCCAGTTCGAAGTACCGCGCGTCCGCGCCCAACCCCAACCGCGCCGCCTGCTGGACCACCGCGAGGGCGTCGGATAAGCCGCTCAACCAATAGCTCGCGTGATTTTCGCCCCAATAGTATTCGCGATCGCCGGTCGACGGGATCGGCGCGGTGTCGCGGCCGGAATAGCCGGCAACCCGTTCGCCGATGCCGAACGTCGCTTCGGCCTCCTGCTGCAGAGCCGCCTCCGACGCCAGCTTGGCGATCGGCGGCAGGTTCGCGAACGGCTCGGCGCTGCCCTTGATGGTTGTAGCCCGCAGCCATTCGGGTGCGAAACTCGAGGTCAGTGGCCGTGGCGGATCGCCGGGCGTCGACCCTGGCTCCTCTGCCACCAACTCGTCCGCTGCCCGCGACAGGCGATCGCCCGGCCTGGCGGATTGAAAAGCGAAGGCGCGCATTCCCGTCGGCCCGCGCCCGGCAAACCGGTTACGGGCCCCCAACAGCAAGGCGGCCGGCCCCCTCAAGAGCCGGCCGCCATCGGTGCCTCAGAGATTTCAGTGCGTGAAGGTGATTGTGGTCGGATCCGTCACGCCGACCAACGTCATCGTCGAACCGTCGGCAAAATGCAGAACGGTGCCACCGCCCGTGCCGCCGAAGGTCGTCGAGGTCGAGATCAGCGTCGCCGCGCTATCCGGCGACTCGACCTGATCGGTGGCCGTGCTGAAGCCATTCACCGTGACATTCGTCCCGGCAGCGCCCGTCGTCGTTTCGGCCAGATCCCTGACGCCGGACGCTGCGGTCGACAGGTTCACGGTCTCGTTGGCGTTGAGGCTTGACTTGAAAATCGCCTCCAGCGTGCCCGCCCCGCCGTTGACCGTATCGCCGGGACCGGCAATGACCGTCGATGCCCCGGCCCCGCCGCTCAGCGTGTTGCTGCCGCCGGAAAATGCGCCAGTACCAAAGTTGGTGTACGAATCATCGATGAATGTCGTGGCACCGGTGGCCGTCGCGCCGCCGATGTCGTTACCGGTGCCGAGATTGACAGCTTCCAGGTTGCCTGAACCGCCGGTAAGGGTCGAGGTATTCCCGTTGGAGTACAGCATAGCGCCGGTTCCGGCGGTAACCGAATCGGTGGCGCCGCCGACGACCGTCGCGGCGCCACCGCCGCCGGTGATCGTGTCGCTCCCGCCGCCATCGCCGGCGACATAGAGCAATCCGGTGCTACCGATGATCGATTCGCCGGTGCCGGCCCAAATCTGGTCCGATCCGGTTCCGGCGGTTATTGTGCTGCCGGCCCTCGGGATCGCGTTGATCAGCGTCGAGCCTGAGCCACCAAAGACCTGGTCGTTGATGCCGGCGACCATGTAGGTGCCGTCCGGTACGACGAGCCCGTTGGGCGCAGTAACCGACCCGCCGCCGCCACCGCCGATCAGGACGTTGCCGCTGCCGCCGTAATTGTCGTCGATGAAGGTCGTGCCGGTCGTGGCGCCGGTGACGCTGTTGCCGGTGCCGAAGTTGAACGTTTCGAGGTTCCCGCTGGCGCCGGAAATCGTCATATTATTCATGGCGTTGCCGGCGACCGTGATCGCACCCGCGCCGCCGGTGACATTGTCGCCTGCAGCCGCCCATACTGTGGTGTTGCCGGCGCCGCCGGTGATCGTCTCCGGACCCGGATTCACGCCGGGGTTGGTGTTGCTGGCATCGATCAGCTGCGTATTGCCGGCGACCGTGCTGCCGCTGATCGTGTCGCCGCCCGAGCCGGTGACGGTGACGGCATCGACGCCGGCGCCGCTGCCGATGATCTGGATATTCTCGGCGCCGAACTGGTCGAGCAGCGCGTAGCTGCCCTGCAGGATCTGTTCGGTCGCGCCAATGGTTCCCGCCTGGACCTCGTTACTCGCGACCGAGACGGCCCCTTGAATGAAGGCACTACCGTCATATCCGGGCGCGATATTGCCAGCCATCGAGGTGAACACCTCGATGTTGGTGTCGCCGGTGACGAGATCGCCTGCGAGGGAATTGCCGTTCAGGTCGGTGGCGCCGGTCGCCGTCAGAACGAGATTTATCGTCTGCCCGCCATTGGAGAACGTCAGCCGAGAACCGGTAACTGAAGCCATTGAGTGCCCCCCACCCTAACGCGCGATAAAAGCCATGAGCCCCGATGCAGGGGCATTCGACGTGCGGCTATCGTAACCTTCGAGCGCCGCTCCTGTCTTGTCACGAATGGCCGCGAGGCGTTTCAACTTGATACAGATGATTGCAGCGGGTCACGACCCCAGATGCGCCGGCAACGGCTAGGCCTGGCTGACCAGGCGGGGGCCGCGCGGTGCGGCCAGCCGCGTCCGGGCCGGCGCATAACCCTGCGCGGCGGCCTTTTCGTACCACGTGCGCGCCACCTCGGGATCGGCCGGCACGCCGGCGCCATTTGCGTGGAAATCGCCGAGCACGATCTGCGCCTCGGGCATGCCCTGCTCGGCGGCCTTCTGATACCACTGCAGCGCCTCGTCCACGTCGCGCGCGACGCCTTCGCCGCGGTACAGCATGACCGCGAGGTTGAACTGCGCGACCCGCTCGCCCTGTTCGGCGGCGCGGCGATACCACTGGGTCCCCTCGACCAGGTCGAGCGGCACGCCCTGTCCGGTGCAATACATCACGCCGAGCCGGAACTGGGCGCCGGCATGGCCCGCTTCGGCAGCCCGGCGGAACCACGCCGCGGCCGCCGCCGCGTCCGCTGGCCCCCAGGCGCCGGCCAGCGAGTTGTGAGCAACAATCAGTTGCGCCGCGAGCACGCCGGCGTCGGCGGCCGCGCGATAGCAGCGGATCGCCTCCGGCTGGTTGGCGCCGCTCCCGCGATCCTCGCTGTAGAAATGCCCGAGCTGCAGCAGCGCCGCGCCGGAGCCGCGCTCGGCGGCGCGGCGAAGCAACTGTTCCGCCGCGGCGGGATCGCACGCCACCCCGCTGCCGCGCAGGTAGAGGGCGGCAAGCGCGACCTCGGCTTCGGCCTCGCCCTGCTCGGCGGCCCACCGCAGCCATTCGGCCGCCTGGCGGTGGTCCTGCGCCACGCCGGCGCCGCTGAGGTACAGCTGGCCCAGCTTGCTTTGCGCCATCGCCATGCCCTGCGCGGCGGCGCGGGCAAACCACGCTGCCGCCTTGACCGGGTCGGGCTCGACGCCGGTGCCGTTCAAGTAAAAGACCCCGATGTTGAACTGCGCCGCCGCGTGTCCCTGCCCAGCGGCCTGCTCGAACCACCGTGCCGCGTCCTCGAGCCGCCTCGGGACACCCTCGCCGCGCGCGTGCAGCGCGCCCAGGGCGAACTGCGCCTCGGGCTCGCCGGCCTCGGCGGCGGCGCGATACCACAGCGCCCCTTCGACCTCGCTGGGCGTCGCGCTTCGACCGGAGGCGTGCAGCCGGGCGAGGGCCATGATCGCCGGCGTGTACCCCCGGCGCGCGGCCTGCCGCAGGTGGGTTTCACCCATCATCAGGTTCTGCGCCACCCCGTTGCCCTCAATCAGGTGGACGGCAAGATGGTATAGCGCGCGCGTGTTGTCGCGGTCGGCCGCCTGGCGAAACAGGCGGACCGCCCGCGCCGGGTCGGACGCCACGCCGTGGCCGCCGGCGCACATCAGGGCGAGCGCCACCTGGGCTTCGACATTTCCCTTGGCGGCGGCCCGTTCGTACCAGCCGGCCGCGACAGGCAGGTCGACCTCGACCCCGAAGCCGTTGGCGTAGATGACGCCAAGCCCGAGTTCGCCGGCCGCGCTGCCCCGCTCGGCGGCGGCGGCGTTCCAGCGCCGCGCCTCGGCATAGTCGATCTCGCAGCCGAGACCGCGGGCGTAGATCAGGGCCAGGGTCACCTGGGCCGCCACGACGCCCTGCTCGGCCGCGGCGCGACACCACGACCGCGCTTCGGCAGGATCAGCGTCGACCGTAATGCCGTTGGGGAAGAACAACGCGCGATTGCGCTCGGCGAGGTCGCTGTCGACCGCGGCCGCGGCGTCGTACCAGGCGTCGACGCCGCCCTTGGCGCGGCCGCCATGCAGATAGGCAAGGCTCAGCTGATATTGCGCTTCGCCGTGGCCCCGCTGGGCCGCCTGCCGCCACCACACGATCGCGTCCCCGAGATTGCCGACCACCCCTTCGCCGCGCGCATGCAGCAGCCCCAGCCGAAACAGCCCTTCGGGATCGCCGGCCGCCGCCACCTTCGCGAAGCACCGCAATGCCGTGGCGAAATTTCTGGCGGCATAGGCGGCCTGACCGGTCCGCAGCAAGCGGCGACTTTTGCGCGCTGAGACCGGAACGGTTGACGACGCCGTCTCAGGGTTCACGCATGGCCTCGTTCGAGCCCCGCAGCGCGCCATCGACGATGTACATCAGGATCGACCGGGTGCCGATATGGATGTCGGCCGTCAAGGTCATGCCGGGGATCAGCCGAAAGCTCGGCGGCACGTCGCGCAGCGCGACATTGGTCAGCGCAATGCGCACCTTGTAGTAGGGGGCGACCGGCGCGTTGTTGTCATCGCTGGTGAAGGCCCCTTCGCTGATCCACCGCACATCGCCATGGGCCATGCCGTGCTCGATGTAGTCGAACGTGTCGAGCTTGATCGTCACCGGGTCGCCGACCCGAATAAAGCCGATATCGGCGGTCGAGATGTGCGCCGCGACCTCGACCGGCGAATGCAGCGGCGCCAGATAGATGAACGGGTCGCCCGGGTTCAGCACCGATCCGACCGACAGTTTGGCCATCTTCAGCACAACCGCATCCTGGGATGCGGTCATCCGCACGAGGTCCTTGTGCTTGGTCGCCTTTTCCAGCGACTCGGTGGCGGTGTCGCGCTGATTGCGGGCGGTGACCAGCTCCTGGCTCGTCTGGCCGAACCATTGCTGGGTGAAGGCGTTGCGGGTCGCGATCGTCGAATCGAGCTGATGCTGGCTCTCGACGATGCTGTTGCGGTCGTACTCGACCTCGCGCAACAGCTCGGTTTTCTGGTCGATCGCACCCAGCAGGTTGAGCCGGCTGCCGACCTCCGCCGCCGCCAGCGTCGCCCGCATGTGCTCGACCTGCTTGGCGAGATCGGCGCGGTCGGCATAGCGCAGGCTGTCGTTGTGCAACTTGGCGATCGTCGCCGTGGTCTGCGCGATCTGGGCGTCGTAGGAGTGGATCTGATCGTTGAACTGTCCCTGGCGCTGCAGGTAATAGGCCCGCTGCAGCTGCTCGTAGCGCAGCGCGGCGGGGTCCGCGGTTGGCGCCGGCTCATAGGGGCGATGCGCCAGTTCGGCCTCGCAACGCGCGATCTGGGCGTTGAGACTGGCGATCTGCAATTTCAGGGCGTCGACATCGGCCGTCGCGAAGGTCGGATCGAGCGTCGCCAGGAGGTCGCCGGCCTTGACGCGCTCGCCTTCTCGCACGTCGATCGTCTTGACGATCGAGGGGTCGAGAGCCTGGACGACGATTGTCGGCTCGACCGTGACGACCTGCGCGGCGACGCTCGTCACGACACGATCGAGCTGGGTCACCGTCGCGAGAACAAAGAGCGCTACGACAAACGCCGCCAGCACGTACAGCGTGGCGCGCACGCCGTGCGGTTCGGGAGCCTCGAGGATCTCGGCGGTTTCCGATTGAAACAGCCGGACGACCTTCTGGGACGAGGCGTCATTGCGCTGCGTTTGGGCGGAGCGGAATGATTTCATGCGATGAAGGCCTGGCGTGGAGGTGCCGGTGCTGCAGGTGCCACAACCCGGCGTAAATGTCGCACCGATCGAGAAGTTCTTCGTGCCGGCCGATGTCGTAGACCGCGCCGCGTTCCAAGACGAGGATCGAATCGGCGGCCACCAGCGCGGAGAGACGGTGCGAGATGATGATCAGGGTGCGCCCCTGCGCGATGCGCAGCAGGTTGGCATTGACGATCGCTTCGCTGTCGGCATCGAGCGCACTGGTCGCCTCGTCGAGCATCAGGATGCGCGGATTGCCCATCAGCGCGCGGGCGATCGCCAGCCGCTGGCGCTGGCCGCCGGACAGGTTGCTCGACCCCTCCTGGATGAAGGTCTCATACCCGGCGGGCAGGCGCTCGATGAATTCCTCGGCGCCGGCCAGCCGCGCCGCCTGGACGACCTCTTCGAACGTCGCATCCGGCTTGGCCGAGGCGATCGTGCTGCGGATCGTGCCGCGAAACAGGAAATTCTCCTGCA
>DATLRS010000105.1:0-9936 GCA_035534535.1 Allostellaceae bacterium
GCGCTGCCGGTGCCGGCCGCATCGGCGACCTTGAGGCCGAAGGGCTGCCAGGTGCCGGCGGCACGGCCGGCCCGCAAATCGAGGAAGTTGGCTTCGAGCAGCGGCTGGCCCTCGATCATCAGCGCGTCGCCGCCATCCGGCAGATGGATCGTATGCGGCGCCCGGTCGCGATATTTCTCGGGCACCCGATGGGTCCACCGCTCGGGCGGCACTTCGAGATGCCCGTCCGCCGACATCAGCCTGTATTGCCTTGGCATTTCCGACCTCCCTGCGTCGCCCTCGCCATTCTAGCAAGCCGTGTGCGCGGGCAACACCCCCGCCGATCGCTCGGCCTCCCGGCGGGCCCCACGATCGCGTGCTCGCCTGGATCAATAGACGAAGACGTAGCCGTGATATTGGTACCAGTCGCCATTTGCCGCGTCGTGCTTCAGCTCCAGATCGTCTTCCTCGAGCTTGACCCGGTCGGGCGGAAACGGGCAGTCGTCGGGGATTTCATCGACGACCGCATAGACGATGCCGCCCTCCCGCACGAGATGACCCTTGCAGGTGAACTGCTCCTTGCCGAACCGCACCCGAAAGACGACGGCGGCATTTTCGTTGTCCGGAGGCATCGGCGTCGCCTTGCTTATGCGGCGTATTGCACCAGCGCGCCCGGCGCCGGGCAATAGTCGAGGCACTCGCCGCAGCCGGTGCATTTTTCCGGCTGGACCTCGTAAAGGTGGCGCGGCTCCAGCAATTTCGGGCGGATCGCCGATTCCGGGCAGACTTCTCGGCACAGCCCGCACGAATTGCAGATCGCGTAGTCGATCCGAACTTTCATCGGCTAGCGGGCCACGGGCTGCGGCGAGCGGCCGAACCCGCCGATCTGGTGCAGCAGGTAGCCGAGCGCATCCTCGACATGGTGCTGCGCCTCGGGGGTCGTGCAGTAGAAATCGAGCTGGAACTTGCCTTCCATGAAATGCATCAGCTCTTCGTCGCGCTGCGAGAGGTGCTCGTGCCGCACCAGCGGGTCATCGACCAGGCTCAGATAGGCCATGATGCCGATGCACGCATTGGCTTCGGTGTAATAATTCTGTGCCGCGCGGGCCAACGGGTGGATGTGGGGGAACATCATCGACAACCCGAAATAGGCCGGCAGCGGCTGCACGTTGGCCTCGGCGATGTCCATCAGTTCGCGCTCGTGCTTGACCCAGCCCTTGCCGAGCAGCACGTCGGCATGCAGCTTGGAATGCTTGCACTCGTCCCAGATCTGGCGGGCGCGCATGCGTTGCAGGTCGATGTAATCGGGCTGCTCGCCGATATCGACCGACAGAAGCTGCGCCGACATCTGCTTGATCGACATCTGGACGCCCTCGGCGGCATAGCCGCGCAGCGCGTGTTCGCGCTTCCAGCTGTCATCGTTGCTGGCGAGCTCGCGCTCGATGTCGCGCAGATTGCGTTCGAGGAGGGTCTCCCAGCCCTTGAGGCAGTGCTCGCGGGTCAGCTTCAGGCGGAATTCGGCGCCCGGCGCCCCCGGCATCGTCGGCCACACCCACTTGTCGCAGAATTCTTCGAGGATCGGGTTCATGCCATGCCTCCTTAAGGGGTCTGCCACGCCTCGGGCGGCGGCGGGACCATCGAGCGGCCGGTCGCCGCTTCGACGATCGAGCCTTCCGCCGGACAATACATCAGGCACGCGGTGCAGCCGGGATAGGTGCAGGCGTCGAGGTCAATCTCGATGCGGTGCAGCGGCTCCAGCGCGACATAAACGGCGTTGATGTTGAGTTCGCGGCAGACGATGTAGCACATCCGGCATTCGGTGCAGCGATCGTGGTCGACCTTCAGCGACATGCCCGCTCTCCCTCAATCGGTGACCCGCACCCGCTCAACCGGCGGCGGCGGGGTCTGGCGCTGCAGGACGAAATCGCCGACCTCGTGCAGGAAGCGGCGATAATCCCGGCAGGCGATGCGGCAGGCCCAGCGGCACAGCTCCATCTCGACCGGCCGCTCGATGAATTCCTCGACGATCCGCCGCCCCATATTGATGTGGCTGCGGTTTTCGATGGTCTGGCTGGTAAAGGTTTGCTGCAATTCGGGCAGGGTGATCGCCGCGGCCAGCGCCTCCATCCAGGCCAGTTCGACGATCTTGGGGCCGAGATTGAGCGCCGCGATGCGAATGGGGTGCGGGTAGGTCGCCAGGTTGCGCAGCGAAAAGACGTAATAGGCGAGCGCGGAATCAACCGCGAAGGCGCCGCAGGGATGGCTGAAGGCCTCCTTCTGCGTCGCGACGCAGCCCTGCCGCAGAAGTGCGTCCATGTACAGCATCTCATGCGTCGACTCGTCGACGATCTGCCGTGCGAACAGGTATTTGACCGAGGGCGGGAAGTCGTTCATCTCGAGGCCCTGCCCCCAGCCGCCGTAGATGTAATAAAACATCCGTTCGAGCGTCCACAGCCGGCCGACCAGCCGGTTGGCCATGGCGCTGTCGATGCCGTGCGCACCGACCGCCGCGATGACGTCTTCCATCGCCGTCTTGCGGCTGTCCGCCCGGGTCTCGGCGATCAGCTCCTGCGCGAGGGCCTTCCCCGGTAGCTCGGCCATCATCGCATCCCCTCGACCCCAGCCTGCGGTTGTCGCGGAAGCATCGCGCCGCTGCGCCGCGCGAGACAAGCGAAAACGCGAATCGCGCCGCCGCGCGGCTTTGCTGTGGGCGGGCGCCTTCCCCCATGCTAAAGAAACCGCAATCAACACACGGAGACCACAGATGGATCTGCGCTTCACGGCGGACGAGTTGGCGTTCCGCGACGAGGTGCGCGCCTTCATCCGCGATCATCTGCCGGCCGACATCGCCCAGCGCATGCGGCAGGGCCATTCCGCCGGCAAGAAAGACATCGTCACCTGGCAACGCATCCTCAATGCCAAGGGCTGGGCCGCCTATAGCTGGCCCAAGGAATGGGGCGGCCCGGGCTGGACGGCGGTGCAGCGGATGATCTTCCTCGAGGAGATCCAGACCGCGCCGGCGCCCGACCTCAACCCGTTCAACATCCAGATGCTCGGCCCGGTCCTCATTCAGTTCGGCACACCCGAGCAGAAGAGCCGCTTTCTGCCGCGCGCCGCCAATGTCGATGACTGGTGGTGCCAGGGCTTCTCCGAGCCCGGCGCCGGCTCCGACCTCGCCGCCCTCAAGACGGCGGCGCGGCGCGAGGGCGATGAATACATCGTCAACGGCCAGAAAATCTGGACCTCGACGGCGCATGAGGCCGATTGGTGCTTCTGCCTGGTGCGCACCAACCCGCAGGCCGCCAAGAGGCAGGAAGGGATCAGCTTTGTGCTGATCAACATGCAGACCCCGGGGATCACGGTGCGGCCGATCATTTCGATCGACGGCACCCATCACCTCAACGAAGTCTTCTTCGACGACGTGCGGGTGCCGGTTGAGATGCGGATCGGCCCGGAAAACCGCGGCTGGGACGTCGCGAAATTCCTGCTCGGCAACGAGCGCACCGGGATCGCCCGGATCGGCAAGTCAAAGGAGCGCATCAAGTTCGCCAAGACCGCGGCGGTCGAGATGCGCGAGGGCGGCCGGCCGCTGACCGAGGACCCCGAGTTCCGCCGCCGCATCGCCCAGCTCGAAACCGAGGTCAGGGCGCTGGAGATCACCCAGCTGCGCGTCATCTCGGCCCAGAAGGCGGGCGAAGGCCGGCAGGACCCACTCTCCGCGGTACTCAAGTTGAAGGGCACCGAATTGCTGCAGGCGACGACCGAACTGGTGATGGATGTCGGCGGGCCCTTGTCGATGCCCGACTGGGCCGACGAACTGGAGGCGCTCAGCAACGAGCCGGAACTGGGGCCGGCCTGGGCCACCGAGGGGACGCGCAGCTATCTGTTCCTGCGTGCCGCCTCGATCTATGGCGGCACCAACGAAATCATGAAAAATATCGTTTCGAAGGCCGTGCTGGGGCTGTAGCAAGCGAAATCGGGCCAAGCCCCCGGCGCGCGCTTGGCCCGCGCCGGCCGTCGTTTGGTTGCGGACAGACAGGGTGGCCGGGCCACGGGGTCGCTAATAACTCTCGACAGGACTTCACTTCATGGATTTCGACTTCAGCGAAGAACAGCGCCTGTTGCGCGACAGCGTCACCCGGGTGCTCGGTGACCATTATACCTTCGAGCAGCGCCGCGCCTATCTCGCCGAGCCCGATGGCTGGAGCCGCGCGATGTGGGCGCAATACGCCGAACTGGGGCTGCTGGGCCTGCCGTTTGCCGAAGAGTATGGCGGCTTTGGCGGCGGCGCTATTGATGTCATGCTGGTCATGGAAGCGTTCGGCCGGGCGCTCGTGCTGGAGCCCTATCTGGCGACCGTCGTGCTCGCCGGCACCGCGTTGCGGCTGGCCGGCAGCGCGGCGCAGCAGGCCGCGCTGGTGCCGCAGATCGCCGAGGGCAAGCTCGTGCTCGCCTTCGCGCATGGCGAGCGCCAGGCCCGCTACGATCTCTCCGACGTGCTGACCAAAGCGACGCCGAAAGCCGGCGGCTGGGTGCTCGACGGCGCCAAAAGCGTTGTCGCGCACGGCGACGGCGCCGACCGGCTGATCATCAGCGCCCGCACCGCGGGGGAGCGCAATGACGCGGCCGGCATCACGCTGTTCCTGGTTGACGCCGCGGCGAACGGCGTCGCGCGCCGCGCCTATGCGATGCGCGACGGGACGCGCGCCGCGGAAATCACGCTGAGCGGCGTCGAGATCGGCGCCGACGCGGTGCTCGGCACGGTGGGCGCCGGCTTTGCGGTCATCGAGCGGGTTGTCGAAGCCGGCATCGCGGCGACCGCCGCCGAGGCGGTCGGCGCGATGGAAGCGATGCAGGCGATGACGCTCGAATACTTGAAGACGCGGCAGCAGTTCGGCCGGCCGATCGGCCAGAACCAGGCGTTGCAGCACCGCGCCAGCGAGATGTTCATGTCGTTGGAGCAGGGGCGCAGCCTGGCGATGCTGGCGGCGATGATGGTCGAGGAAGAGGACGCCGCCGCGCGTGCCCACGAGATCGCGACGGTCAAGGTCGGGGTCGGCCAGGCGGCGCGCTTCGTGTCGCAGAACGCGGTGCAACTGCACGGCGGCATCGGCATGACCGAAGAATACGCGGTCGGCCACTATTTCCGCCGCGCCATGGTCATCGAGCACAGCTTTGGCGACACCGCGCACCACCTGTCGCGCCTGGCGCGGGACGTCAGATAGTGCCGGGCGTGCCGCTGAGGTGCCATACGGTGCCCCGGAGGCTCGATGGATGGGTGACGGCAGTCGCGCCGATTTGCCGTTAGCTTGAACTCTTCCGGCACGAAAACCCCTGTCGCCCGCACCTGTTGCGGGTGTTTCCGGGCAATTGTCGGTGCCGCCATTGGCGACGAACGTCGCCTTTTACTTCCGGCCGTTCGCCGTGTTAGACTTGGTAAATGTAGATAGGGGGCGACAATGGCGGACGAGGCAAAATATCAGGGGACGTATCCGCATCTCGTCACCAAGATCATCGCCAGCTATGTGTCGCGCCACAACGTCACGCCCGAACAAATTCCCGAGTTGATCCACTCGGTGCATCGCACGATCGGCAGCCTCGGCAAGCCGGTCGAGCCCGAGGGCGCGATAACCCCGGCGGTGCCGATCCGTCGCTCGGTACAGCGCGATGCGGTGGTGTGTCTCGAATGCGGCTGGAAGGGCAAGATGCTGCGCCGCCATCTCAGCACCCGGCACGGCTTGACCGGCGAGCAGTATCTGAAGCGCTGGCATCTGGCGAGCGATCATCCGCTGACCGCGCCGACCTATTCCGCACAGCGTTCGACCCTTGCCAAGGAATTGGGGCTCGGCCGCGGTGGCCGTCGCAGCACGCCGGAGCCGGAGCCGATGCCGCCGCCCGAAGCACCGCGACCGCGCCGCGGCCGGCCGCGCTCCGCGGCCCGCCAAGGCGCCTGAACGCCCCCGAACGTGCCGGCCGCTAGCGCCGGCGCACGCCGCTCTCGGTGACGACCAGGTCCATCGGCACGTCGAAGGGCTGCGGGTGGATCGTCTCGACCGCCTGCACCGCGAAGCCGACGCCGATCGCGTGCGGCCGCGGCGCGAGCGCCGCCAGGGTGCGGTCGAAATAGCCGCCGCCATAACCCAGCCGGTAGCATTCGGGATCGAACCCGACGACCGGAGCGAGCACGATCGCCGGCGTCACGATTTCGCGCTTTTCCGGTATCGGGATGTTCCACACGCCGTCGACGAGCTTCTCGCCTGGTCGCCAGGCGCGGTATTCGAGCGGTCCTTTCTTGTCGATCACGACCGGCAGCGCGACGGTCCGCTGCTGCGCGACAGCCCAATCGATCAGCGGCCGCGGGTCGAATTCGGCGCGGAACGGCCAGTAGACGCCGAGCAGGCCCGGATGCTCACCGATCACCTGCCGCAAAGCCGCTTCGATCTGCGCCTCCCACCGGCGCCGGTCGGCGACCGGCAGGGCCTGGCGCAGCGCGATCAGCCGCTCGCGCTCGCCACGCCGCCAGCGTTTTACCGCATCGGGATCCATCGCGATCAAAAGAGCCCGGTGATGCGGCCGTCCTCGGTCAGTTCGATGCTGTTGGCCGCCGGCACTCGCGGCAGGCCCGGCATCGTCATGATCTCGCCGCACACCGCGACGATGAACTCGGCGCCGGCCGACAGCCGGATCTCGCGCACGCCGAGCACATGGTCGTTGGGCGCGCCCTTGGCGTTGGGGTCGGTGGTAAAGCTGTACTGCGTCTTGGCGATGCACACCGGGAAATGGCCAAAGCCGCCCTTCTGCAATTCGGCGAGCCGGTTCTCGATGGTGCCGTCGCAGGCGATGTCGCGGGCGCGATAGATCTTCTGGGCGATCGTCTTGATCTTGTCGCGCAGCGGCATCTCGTCGGGATAGAGAACGCGGAAATCGGCTTTGCCGCTGTCGGCGAGCTTGACGACGGCGTGCGCCAACTCGGCGGCGCCTTCGCCGCCGTGCGCCCAATGGTCGGCGATCACCGCCTCGACCCCCATGCCGGCGCACAGCTCCTTCAGCTTGGCGTGCTCGGCTTCGGTATCGGCACTGAAGCGATTGACCGACACCACCGCCGGCACGCCGAAGCCGCGCAGGTTTTCGAGATGGCGCTGCAGATTGGCAAAGCCCTTTTCGAGAGCCGCGACGTTCTCCTCCTTGAGCCCGTCGCGCGGCACGCCACCATGCATCTTGAGGGCCCGCACGGTGGCGACGATGACTGCCGCAGCGGGCTTGAGCCCGGCCTTGCGGCATTTGATGTCGAAGAATTTCTCGGCCCCGAGATCGGCCCCGAAGCCGGCTTCGGTGACGACGTAATCGGCGAGCTTCAGCGCCGTCGTGGTGGCAAGCACCGAGTTGCAGCCATGCGCGATGTTGGCGAACGGGCCGCCATGGATGAAGGCCGGGTTGTTTTCCAGCGTCTGCACCAGGTTGGGGGCGATCGCGTCCTTCAGCAGCACCGCCATCGAGCCGGCGGCCTTCAGCTGGCTCGCGCGCACCGGCTCGCGGGCCCGGGTCTGCGCGACGATGATGTTGCCAAGCCGGCGCTTCAAATCGTTCAGGTCGGTCGCCAGGCAGAAGATCGCCATGACCTCCGAGGCGACCGTGATGTCGAACCCGTCCTCGCGCGGGAAGCCGTTGGCCACCCCGCCGAGCGATCCGACGATCGAGCGCAGGGCCCGGTCGTTCATGTCGAGGCCACGCCGCCAGGTGATGCGGCGCGGGTCGATGGCAAGCTCGTTGCTCCAGTAGATGTGGTTGTCGACCATTGCCGCGAGCAGGTTATTGGCGGCCCCGATCGCATGGAAATCGCCGGTGAAATGCAGGTTGATGTCCTCCATCGGCACGACCTGGGCATAGCCGCCGCCGGCGGCGCCCCCCTTCATGCCGAAGCTGGGGCCAAGGCTCGGCTCGCGCAGGCAGAGAATCGCCTTCTTGCCGATGTGATTGAGCGCGTCGCCGAGCCCGACCGTCGTCGTCGTCTTGCCTTCGCCGGCCGGGGTCGGCGTGATCGCGGTGACAAGGATCAGCCGGCCGTTCGGCCGGTCCGCTAGCGTGCGGATGTAGTCGAGCGAGATCTTGGCCTTATAGCGCCCATAGGGAGAGAGGGCATCGTCCGGGATGCCGAGCTTGTCCGCGGCGACCTGGCCGATCGGCCGCATCGCCGCCGCCTGGGCGATCTCGATATCGGATTTCGGATTGCGATGCTGCTCGTCTCCGCGCGCCACGGCGTTTCTCCTCGGCTGATAGGCCCATAGGGGTCTTAGCCCTGACCGGCGCAGCCTGCAACCGCTCTAAACTCGGCGCGGCTTCATGTCCTGTCGCGCTGCGTGCCGCTTGACCGGCACCCGCCCCGCATGATCAGCATGCGCTGAACGGCGAGGGAGACCCGAAATGGCGCGGCCGATCGTTTATGGCCCGGCAGGCAGCACTTATGTGTGGAGTACCCGGCTGGCGCTCGCCGAGAAGGGCGTTGTGCACGAACTGGTTGACGTGCCGTTCGGCGCCCATCGCCAGGAGCCGCATCTCTCGCGCCACCCATTCGCCAAGGTGCCGGCCTTCGAGCATGACGGGTTTGTGCTCTACGAGACGCAGGCGATCCTGCGCTACATCGATGAAGGCTTCCCCGCCTCGCCGTTGCAGTCGACCGACTTGCACGAGTTCTCCCGGATGAACCAGATCATCGGCATTGTCGATGCCTATGGCTGGCCGGCGATCGCCGCGGGAATCCTGTTCAACCGCATGCTGGCGCCGCGCTTCGCGCTGCCGGTTGACGAGGCGGCGGTGGCGGCGGCCTTGCCGCGCGCCCGTCTCTGCCTCTCCGAGATCGCGCGGCTGCAGGCCGAGCAGCCGTTCCTCGCCGGCGAGCGGATCAGCCTCGCCGATCTGATGGTGGTGCCGCTTCTCTATTTTTTCAGCCGGGTGCCCGAGGGCGAGGCGCCGCTCGCCGAACACCCCGGCCTTGCCGCCTGGCTGCGCCGCATGGAAGAGCGGCAGAGCTTTCAGGTGACCCGGCCGCCCGGCGCCTAAGCCGCGCTCAGCGGCTCCGGCACAAGGCAAAACCGCGTGACATCGCCTCGCAATCGCGCGAGGTTGCGGCGCCATGCGTCGCCTTAACGGAGGACACTGCGATGCTCGAAAAGGACGTCATCGTTACCACCAAGTACGGCAAGATGCCGACGTTCGCGGTCTGCCCCGACGCGCCGGGCCAGTATCCGGGGATCATCTTTTACATGGATGCGCCGGGGATCCGCGAGGAGCTGCGCAACATGGCGCGGCGGATCGCGCGGCAAGGCTATTTCTGCCTGCTGCCCGACATGTACTACCGGCTCGGCACGTTGCGCTTTGACGTGCATCGCCGCGACGACACGATGATGCCCTGCATTTTCGGCGCGATGAACAGCCTGACCAATGCCAAGGTGATGGACGACACCGGCGGCCTCATCGGCTTTCTCGACGCGCAGGACAAGGCCAAGCCCGGCCCGGTCGGCTGCGTCGGCTACTGCATGAGCGGCCAGCACATCACCAACGCCGCGGCGTTCTTCCCGCACCGCATCGCCTCGGCCGCCTCGCTCTATGGCGTCGGCATCATCACCGACAAGGAAGATTCGCCGCACAAGTTTCTCGACCGCATCAAGGGCGAACTCTATTACGCCTTCGCCGAGACCGACCGCAGCGTGCCGCCGCATATTCCGGGCGAGCTGAAGGGCCTGCTCGAAAAGCACGGCATCAAGCACGAGGTGAAGACGTTCGCCGGCACTGAGCACGGCTTCGCCTTCCCCGAGCGCGCGATCTACAACACGCTCGCCGCCGAGGAGACCTGGGACAAGATGTTCGCGATGTGGGGCCGCACGCTGAAATAGCCTGAACCTTTGAAATAGCCTGAACCTTTGTCATTCCGGGGCACGGGCGCCAGCTCGTGGACCCGGA
>DATLRS010000106.1:0-12972 GCA_035534535.1 Allostellaceae bacterium
TGAGCCTATTGGAAGTCCGCGATCTGGGCGTCACCTTTGCCGGCTGGCGCGGTGCGCCGCCGGTGCAGGCGGTGAGGCGCGTCTCGTTCGCCCTCGACCGCGGCGAAACCCTGGCCCTGGTCGGCGAGAGCGGTTCGGGCAAGACGGTGACGGCGCTGTCGGTCCTGCAGCTGCTGCCCTACCCCGCCGCCTCGCATCCGCCCGGCAGCAGCGTCCGCTTTGCCGGCGAGGAGCTGATCGGCGCCTCGCGGGCACGGCTGCGCGAAGTCCGCGGCAACCGCATCGCGATCGTCTTCCAGGAGCCGATGACCTCGCTCAACCCGTTGCACACGCTGGAAAAGCAGGTCGCCGAGACGCTGCTGATCCACAAGCACATGTCGCGGCCGGCGGCGCGCCGGCGCACCCTCGAACTGCTGCACCTCGTCGGGTTGCGCGACGCCGAATCACGCCTCGACGCCTATCCGCACCAGCTGTCGGGCGGGCAGCGCCAGCGCGTCATGATCGCGATGGCGATCGCCAACGAACCCGACATCCTGATCGCCGACGAACCGACCACCGCGCTCGACGTGACGATCCAGGCGCAGATCCTCGATCTGATGCGCGATCTGCGCGACCGGCTCGGCATGGCGCTGTTGCTGATCACGCACGATTTGGCGATCGTCCGCCACATGGCCGAGCGGGTCTGCGTGATGACCCAGGGGGAGATCGTCGAGCATGGGCCGACGCGCGAGATCTTTGCCCGGCCGCGGCACCCCTATACGCGCCGCCTCTTGGAAGCCGAGCCGAAGGGCAAGGTCGCGCCGGCCGATCCGTCCGCCCCGGTGCTGGTCGAGGGCGACGGGGTCAAGGTGTGGTTTCCGATCCGCGCCGGCCTGTTCCGCCGCATCAGGAGCTACGTCAAGGCGGTCGACGGCGTCTCGCTCTGCGTGCGCGAGGGCACGACGCTCGGCGTCGTCGGCGAAAGCGGCTCGGGCAAGACGACGCTCGGCCTCGCGCTGTTGCGCCTGATCGACGGCCAGGGGGAGTTGGGGGGCGGCATCCGCTTTGCCGGGCACGACATCGCCCAGCAGCCGCAGAAGCGGCTGCGGCCCTTGCGGCGCGAGATGCAGGTGGTGTTTCAGGACCCCTATTCGAGCCTGTCGCCGCGCCTGTCGATCGCGCAGATCGTCGGCGAGGGCCTCAAGGTGCATCGCCTCGCCGCCAGCGACGCCGAGCGGCGGCAGCTGATCGAGGCGGTGCTCGAAGAGGTCGGGCTCGATCCCGCAGCGGCCGAACGCTACCCGCACGAATTCTCGGGCGGCCAGCGCCAGCGCGTCGCGATCGCCCGCGCCCTCGTCCTGAAGCCGCGCTTTATTGTGCTCGACGAGCCGACCTCGGCGCTCGACATGTCGGTGCAGGCGCAGATCGTCGAGCTGTTGCGCGACCTGCAGGCCCGCCACGGCCTCACTTATCTGTTCATCAGCCACGATCTGAGGGTGGTGCGCGCCATGGCGCACGAGATCATGGTCATGAAGGATGGCCGGATCGTCGAATACGGCAGCGCCGAGCGCATCATGACCGCCCCCGAGCACCCCTACACCAAGGCCCTGATGGCCGCCGCCTTCGACCTCGCCGCGGTGCCGGCCTGAGTTCGCATCGCTACCCACCGAGCAGTGCGGCGATCGTGTCGGTGGCTTTGAGGCCGTGGCCGGTCAGCACGACGACCGTCGTTTCGTCCGGCCGGATCGTGCCGGCGTCGAGCAACAGCGAGCATGCCGCCGCGGCAGTCGCGGCGGTCGGCTCGACGAAGAGGCCGAGATGGCCGAGCGCCCGCAGCGCCGGGCCGATCGCCGCTTCCGGCACGGCGACGACGGCGCCCTGCGAGCGGCGCACGGCCGCCAGCACCTCTGCCGTCCGCACCGGCTTTACCGTGGCGATGCCGTCGGCGGCGGTGGTGCCCGGGACGAACGGCACATAGTCGGAGGCGCCTGCCGCCCAGGCGGCGGCCAAGGCGGCGCAATTGGCGGCCTGCACGGCGAACAGGCGCGGCCGGCGGGTGATCTCGCCGTTGCGCTCAAGCTCGTCGAAGCCGCGTTCGAGCCCCAAGATGTTGCTGCCGTAGCCGGTCGGCACGAGGATGTTGTCGGGCACGGCGAAACCGAACTGCTCCCACACTTCATAGGCCAGCGTCTTGGTGCCTTCGATAAAGAATGGCTGCCAGTTGTGGCTGGCGTAAAAGCTGGTCGCCGCCGCGGCGAGCGCCGCGTCGGTCACGGCCTGCCGGCTGCCCGGAATGGCGCGCAGTTCGGCGCCCGATGCGGCGATCTGCACGATCTTGCCGCGCGGCGCCGTCGTCGGGACGTAGATGCGGCAGGCCAGCCCGGCCGCTGCCGCGTAGGTGGCGATCGAGGCGCCGGCATTGCCCGAGGAATCCTCGTGGATCGGGCCGACCCCGACCTCGATGAGGTGGTTCAGCATGACTGCCGTGCCGCGGTCCTTGAAGGAGCCGGTCGGCATCTGCGATTCGAGCTTGAACAGCACCGGCGCGCCGGCCCAGCGTCGCGCGACGAGCGGCGTCCAGCCCTCGCCGAGCGACACGCGCGGCGGGTGGCCAAGCGCCAGCGCGGCGCGATAGCGCCACAGCGTGGCTGCGGCGCGGTCGATGTCGCCGCGGCCGAGCCCGCGCCCCGGCGTCAGGTTCAGCGGGCTGCCACAGCCGCAGCGCCACAGCGGCCGGTCGGCCGGCGTCATCGTGCCGCAGGCTGGACACTGGTAGCTCACGACTGGCTGCATCGTCTGGCTCCTCGACGGCTTCTACCGGCAACCCTTGCCAGCCGATCACCTGTGACCGAACCTAACGGGACACTTATGCAACCGAAAGGCAGGAGGATTGGGCATGCTGCGACCGGCGGTTATCCTGGCGCTGGCCTTGTCCCTGACGCCGCTACCGGCCGCGGCCGCCAGCATCGCGATTGGCCAGGCAGTATTCAACCGGTGTCGGGTCTGCCACTCGATCGCGGCCGGCGCGCCGAGCCCGGTCGGCCCCAATCTCCATGCCATCTTCGGCCGCAAGGCCGGCACGCTCGACAATTACGCCTATTCGGAAGCGATGCGAAAATCCGGGGTGGTGTGGGACGACAACACGCTGGCCAAGTATGTTCGCAACCCGCGCGCGTTCATGCCGGACAACCGGATGGCGTTTCCCGGCGTCAAGGACGACAGGGAGATCGCCGATCTCCTCGCCTATCTGCATCAGGCGGCGCAATAAA
Source organism: Allostellaceae bacterium (assembly GCA_035534535.1). Taxonomy (GTDB): domain Bacteria; phylum Pseudomonadota; class Alphaproteobacteria; order ATCC43930; family CGMCC-115725; genus DATARH01. Next base: position 3,249 of record DATLRS010000106.1, read on the forward strand.
CGAGGCCGAAGATGGCAGAGGCAACATTGATCGACGGCCGGACGATCGCCGCCGGGTTGCGCCGCCAGGTCGCTGCGGCGGCCGCGCTGTTGCGTCAGCGCGATAAGGTTGCGGCCGGCCTCGCCGCCGTGCTGATCGGCGACGATCCGGCGAGCCAGATCTATGTCCGCAGCAAGGCGCGCGCCTGCGCCGAGGTCGGGATCGCCTCGTTCGAACATCACTTGCCGGCCGATGCCGGCAGCGCCGCGATCCTCGAATTGATCGCCCGGCTCAACGCCGACGACCGGGTCGACGGCATTCTCGTCCAGCTGCCCTTGCCGGCCGGCATCGAGGCACGGCTTGTGCTGGCGGCGCTCGACCCGGCAAAGGACGTCGACGGTTTTCATCCGCTCAATGTCGGGCGGTTGTGGAGCGGCGAGCCTGGTCTCGTGCCGTGCACGCCGCAGGGGGTGCTGATGCTGCTGCGCAGCGTGCGGGCCGATTTATCGGGCGCCGCCGCGGTCGTGCTTGGCCGCTCGCAGATCGTCGGCCGGCCGGTTGCCGCCTTGCTGCTCGCCGCCGACTGCACAGTCACGATGGTCCATTCGCGGAGTCGCGGCGAGGCCGCCATTTGCCGGCAGGCCGACATTCTCGTCGCGGCGACCGGCCACCCGGCGCTGGTCACGGCGGATTGGATAAAGCCGGGCGCCACGGTCATCGATGTCGGGATCAGCCGGATCGCCGGCCCGGACGGCGGCACGCGCCTCGTCGGCAATGTCGATTTCGCGGCGGCATGCCGGGTCGCCGGGGCGATCACCCCGGTGCCGGGCGGGGTCGGGCCGATGACGATCGCCTGCCTGCTGCGCAACACGCTGCTCGCCGCCTGCCGGCGCCGCGTCCTGCCCGAACCGGCGGCGCTGGCGGCCTGACGACACCATACTGAGGGCTACACGGGAACCGTGCGTACCGGCTGCTTGTTCTATGATTGAGCCTCGAAAGGGAGCCTGACAGTCATGACAAGCAAGACAGCGACCAGTGTTATCTTCGCAGCCGCCTGCGCCCTGGCGCTGGGGGCGATGCCCGCGGCACAGGCGCAATCCTATCCGCAACCGCCGCAACCACAGCCGCAGCCTTACATGCAATATGCGCCGCAGGCGAATGCCGGTCCACCGGAACTCGTCACCAACGGCCCGCAGGCGAGCCGGGGTGATTTCGGCGACTGGTCGGCGCGGCGGAATAACATCCAAAGTGCCCGCTACGACCGCCTGCTGCAGACCAACATCGCCTTCCGGCACGCGCGCATGCGGACCGAATGCGGACCGATTGCCGATGCGCGGCTCAATGAGCAATGCCTGGCGAGCTTTCAGCAGTATGAGCCGGTGATGGTCGGCTCGTCGATGCCGCCGCGCCACTATCGCCACTATCGCGGCGCCGGCAACTAGGACCCGCGACGACGCGGCAGCATGCGCTCAAAGACGCCGTCGCGCCGCACGATGCGGTGCATGAGCGCGGCGGCGACATGAACGCCGACCGCGGCATAAACCAGGAACTGACCGGCCAGATGCACCGCATCGGCGATCTGCGACAGCCGATCGCTTTCGGGCAGCAGCGGCGGGATCGCGATGATCCCAAAGATGCTGACCGGATGGCCGGCCGCCGCCGCGGCGACATAGCCGCTCAGCGGCATGACCAGAAACAGCAGATATAACAAGGCTTGGTCGGCACGCGCCGCCGACGCCTCGATCTGCGACAAACCGGGCGGCCGCGGCGGCGGCGGATGGCCGGCGCGCCACACAATGCGCACCAGCATCAGCGCGAGCAGCAGCAGCCCGACCGAGCGATGCAGCAGCAGCAGAACCTCGCGCGAGTGGCTTTCGCGCGGCGCTCCCGGGATCGCCAGGCCGCCGGCCACGACGATGACGGCGAGGCCGGCGACCAGCCAGTGCAGGGCGCGCGCAACCGGATCGTAACGCTCTGCCGAAAGACGCGCTTCAGCGTTCGCCACGGTCTCGTGTTGCGATGCCGGCGGGTTTGGCTCCGCTACTCGGCGGGATCGATGGCACCAAGAAATTCGAGCGCCGCGGCGACGCCGCCGGCGCGGTGCGGGATGCCGGCGCGGTGCAGCCCCATCTCGACGCCGCACAACGTGCCGCACAGCATCAGATCGTTGAAATGGCCGAGATGGCCGATGCGGAAGATCCGGCCCTTCATCTTGCCGAGCCCGGTGCCGAGCGACATATCGAAGCCCTCGAGGATGATCGAGCGCACCCGGTCGGCATCATAGCCGTCGGGCACCAGCACGGCGGTTAGCGCATTCGAATAGGCGCGCGGATCGGCGCACAGCACATCCAGCCCCCAGCCGGTGACGGCGCGCCGCGTTGCCTCGGCATGACGGGCATGGCGGCGGAACACGGCCGGCAAGCCCTCCTCATCGAGCAGCATCTTCAAGGCCTCGCGCAGCCCGTAGAGCAGATTGGTCGAGGGCGTATAGGGGAAGAAGCCGGTCTGTCCGGTCTCGCCCATCGCCTGCCAGTCCCAGTAGGAGTGCGGCAGCTTTGCGGTCGTGGCGGCGGCGAGCGCCTTCTTGGAGACCGCGTTGAAGCCGAGCCCGGGCGGCAGCATCAACCCCTTCTGCGAGCCGGCGACCGAGACATCAACGCCCCAGGCATCATGCCGGTAATCGATCGAGCCGAGCGAGGAGATCGTATCGACCAGCAACAGCGCCGGGTGGCGCGCCGCGTCGATCGCCGCGCGGATCTCATGGATGTTGCTGACGACGCCGGTCGAGGTCTCGTTGTGCACGACGCACACCGCCTTGACCCGGTGCTCGCGGTCGGCGGCGAGCCTGTCGCCGACCTGCGCCGGATCGACGCCATGCCGCCAGTCGCCGGGGACGAAATCCACGTCGAGCCCGAGCTTTGTCGCCATTTGCCGCCACTGGCTGGCGAACTGGCCGGTCTCGAACATCAGCACGCGATCGCCCGGCGACAGCGTATTGACGAGCGCCGCCTCCCACGCGCCGGTGCCGGAGGACGGATAGATGACGACCGTGCCGTCGGTCTGGAACACCCGCCGCAGGCCGGCAACGACCTCCTTGCCGAGTTCGGCGAATTCCGGGCCGCGATGGTCGATCGTCGCGAACGCGATCGCATGCAACACCCGCTCGGGCACGTTGGTGGGGCCGGGAATCTGCAGGAAATGGCGGCCGGTATGGCCTTGCGGCTGGTTCTTCATCATGTCGGCTCCAGGCGGGGACGGCGCAGTCTGACGGGGAAAGGCGGCAGCGACAAGCACATGCCGGCAGGCTCAGGGCTGGCGCAACGGCACCTCGATCGGGGCGCAGTTGCGCCGGCCCGACATCAGGCAATCTTCCAGCGCGTTATTGCTGCGCAGCGCACGAAGCAGGATAACCCCGGCGATCGCCAGCACGAGGATGACGATGAGGCCCATCAGCGCCAGCGTGCGACGCGTCTCATCGTCCGGCTCGCCGATACCACGCCCCCGCATCGCTCTCCTTCCGTCGCCGGCATCGCGCCGCCCTATGCCGCACCGTAATACAGCCCGCCGCGCCGCGGTATGCGCTCGCCGTCCCGCCCGCGCAAACACCCGGCGCTTCCGCCCGCGCCCGGCCGGCGCTAGGGTTCCGCCTCGCCCCGGTATGTGGTGGAGGCCGCAATGACCGACCCGCTCTCCCTGACCGCCCGCGCCGCCGCCCGCGAGATCGCCGCCGGCCGGCTCAGCGCCGAGACATTGGTCGGCGCCTGCCTCGAGCGCATCGCCGCCCGCGAGCCGGTGGTGGGCGCCTGGCATCATCTCGACCGCGCCGCCGCCCTGGCCGCGGCCCGCCGGTGCGACGCCGCCGCGCCGAGCGGCCCGCTGCACGGCATCCCGATCGCGGTCAAGGATTTGATCGACACGGCGGACATGCCGACCGGGTACGGCTCGGCGATCTACCGGAGCCACCGCCCCGCCGCCGACGCCGCCTGCGTCGCGCTGGCGCGGGCGGCCGGCGCGATCGTGCTCGGCAAGACGGTGACCACCGAATTCGCCTGCTTCACCCCCGGCAAGACCGCCAACCCGCACAATCCGGCGCACACCCCCGGCGGCTCGTCGAGCGGCTCGGCCGCCGCCGTCGCCGACCGGATGGTGCCGCTCGCCTTTGGCACCCAGACCGCCGGATCGGTGATCCGGCCGGCGGCGTTCTGCGGCATTGTCGGGTTCAAGCCGAGCTTTGGCGTGATCCCGCGCGCCGGGGTCAAGATGCTGGCCGACAGCCTCGACACGATCGGCACGATGGCACGCAACGTCGCCGACGCCGCGTTTTTTGCCGGGGTCGTCGCCGGCCGGCCGGCCTTGCGCGATGTCGCAATGCCGGTCGCGCCGCCGCAGTTCGGCGTTTGCCGCACGGCGATGTGGGAAGAGGCCGAACCCGGTGCCGCCGTGGCGCTGGAAGAGGCCCGCGCCGCGCTCGAACAGGCCGGCGCCCGGGTCGCCGAGATTGCCGTCCCGCCCGGGCACCGCGGCCTCACCGCCGCGCAGGACGCGGTGATGGGCTTTGAACTGGTGCGCAGCCTCGCCCATGAGCGGCTGCAGCACAGCGCCGAATTGTCGCCGCGGCTCGGCCAGATGCTCGATGCCGGGCTGAATGTCGATGTCGAGGCTTATGATTCGGCGCGCGCCGCCGCCGCTGCAGCGCGGGCGCAACTGGAAGGGTTCTTCGGGCCGTGCGATGCGGTGCTGGTGCCGGCCGCGCCGGGCGAGGCGCCGCAGGGCCTCGGCTATACCGGCAATCCGGTGTTCAACCGGATGTGGACGCTGCTCGGCGTGCCCTGCGTGACGCTGCCGGTGCGGTGGGGCGACAGCGGCCTGCCGACCGGGATCCAGCTGGTCGGACGGGTCGGCGACGATGTCGGGCTGATGGCGGCGGCGCTGTTCGCCGAGCGCGCCCTGGCCGCGGCGTCGTGACGCGCTTCGCCGCCGCCATGGCGCTGATCGGCATCGCCGCCCTCGCCGGCTGCGATGCGCTCGACCCCTACCCGACCGCGCCGCGCGCGGCGCCGCCCGGCGTGCCCGGTCAACGCGTCGCGATCTGCTACAACACGCTGACCACCACCCTCGCCGAGGTGAAGGCCCAGGCGCAGCAGGAATGCGCCGCCGGTACGGTGGCCCAGCCGGCCGATACCGACTGGTACCTGCAGAACTGCCCGCTCCTCCTGCCGGCCCGCGCCACCTTTATGTGCGCGCCGACGAAACTCTAGGGCCGGGCGCGTAGCCGATGGCGACGGAAGCGGCGGCGCAACCGCGACACACCGCACCATGGCACAATGCCGCGAGCGTGCTATCGTGACGCGAACCTTGACGGCTGCCGCGACCATGGATTTCGATAATTTCTTCAAGACGCGCCTCGATGCGCTCCATGCCGAGGGACGCTACCGGGTCTTCGCCGACCTCGAACGGCGTTGCGGCCGCTTCCCGCGCGCCTTCGACCATCGCGTCGGCGCCGAGGTCACGGTGTGGTGCTCGAACGACTATCTCGGCATGGGTCAGCACCCGACGGTGCTGGCGGCAATGGCGGCCGAGCTGAACGGCTCCGGCGCCGGCGCCGGCGGCACCCGCAACATCTCCGGCACCAGCCACGCGCATGTGCTGCTCGAGCGCGAGCTGGCCGAATTGCACGGGCGCGAAGCGGCGCTGGTGTTCTCCTCGGGCTATGTCGCCAACGATGCGGCCCTATCGACACTGGCCGGCAGCATGCCCGGCATGGTCGTGCTGTCGGACGCGATGAACCATGCCTCGATGATTGCCGGCATCCGCAACAGCCGCGCCGAACGCATCATTTTCCGCCACAACGACACGGCGCATCTGGCCGAATTGCTGGCCGCCCTGCCGGCCGGGCGGCCGAAGCTCGTCTGCTTCGAATCGGTCTATTCGATGGACGGCGACATCGCGCCGATCGCCGAATTGTGCGATGTCGCCGAGCGCTACGGCGCGATGACTTACCTCGACGAGGTGCACGCGGTCGGGCTCTACGGCGCGCGCGGCGGCGGCATCTCGGAGCGTGACGGGGTCGCGCATCGGCTGACCGTGATCCAAGGGACGCTCGCCAAGGCGTTCGGAGTGATGGGCGGCTATGTTGCCGGCTCGGCCCTGATGGTCGATTTCCTGCGCGGCCATGCGCCGGGGTTCATCTTCACCAGTGCAATGCCGCCGCTGGTGGCGGCCGGCGCGCTGGCCGCGGTGCGCCATCTGAAGGAGAGCCAGCGCGAGCGCGCCGCGCATCAGGAGCGGGTTGCCCGGGTCAAGCGCCGGCTCGCCGAAGCCGGGCTGCCGGTGATGGCGAACGACAGCCATATCGTGCCGGTCCTGGTCGGCGATGCCGCGTTGTGCCGCGCCGCCTCCGACCTTCTGCTGAGCCAGCACCACATCTACGTCCAGCCGATCAATTATCCGACCGTGCCGCGCGGCACCGAGCGGCTGCGCCTGACCCCGACGCCCCTGCACAGCGACGATGACATCGCCGCGCTGGTCGCCGCGCTCGGCGAGGTCTGGCAGGACCTTTCGTTGCGCAACGCGGCGTGATATCGGCGCCGCGTCGCCCCGGTCGAAGCCGCCGTCAACGGCGTTGGCCGGCGGCGGCACTCGTGCGCACCGTGCGTCACCGCATATTGTGTCGGGCAGGATCATAACGGCGCCAATGAGGCCCCGCTCGGCGGCAGTCGGGCGCTTGCGCCGGCCGCGAAAATCTCTGGCTTTGCCGGCAACGACGAGCGTGCTAATAAACGATATAGACACGTGGAATATGTCTCATGACGAAGCTACTCGAACAGGCGCTTGAAGCCGCGCGCAACCTGTCGCCGACGGCGCAGGACGACATCGCGCATGTCGTGCTTCAGCTCGCCGGCGCGGATGACCAGCCACCGGTGCCGCTCACCGACGACGAGCAGGCCGCGATCACGGCCTCAAAAGCCGCCGCCGCTCGCGGCGAGTTTGCGACCGACGAGCAGGTGCGGGTGGTGTGGGCCAAACACGGCCTGTGAGGCTGCGCTATACCCTTCCGGCTCTCGCCGATCTCAGCGCGATCCTCGACTGCATCGCGGCGCACTCGCCGCAGGGCGCGCGCCGGGTGCAGGGCCGCATTCAACGGATCATCGACTTGCTGTTGCAATACCCGCAGATCGGCCGGCGAACGAACGACCCGGCGATTCGCCGGATGGTCGTGACGCCGTACCCCTACCTGATTTTTTATGAGGCGACGGAGAGTGAGGTTATCATTCATGCGATCCGGCACGGTGTGCGCGACCCGTCCAGCATGCCCGGTTCTGCCTGACCCATATCTTGTGGTTGCCGGCGGCAAGTAACGGTGGGTTGGTAAAGTATTCGCGGTCATCGGCGAGCTGGACAAACCAAGTTAAGCCGGATGGCCGGCGCGTTAGAGCTTATCCGTTGGCGGGACGATTTTAGAATGACTCAAAAATATTTGTTATAATGGCGCTTATGCAGCGGCGGTCAGCTTGCGTAATGCAGGAACCGACACGCAACCGTTGCTGTTCCGGGGCCAGGCCAATTCAGAGTGGTCCCTTAAAACGACACTCGACCGAAGCAAAAATGAGGGGATGTCGTTTGCAGAGTACTACAGGATAAGTTCCTCTTTTAAAACCGAAGTGGAAACATTAACAGAAATAGAATGGGTTATTCCAGAATATGGCGAAGTTGTAAGCAGAGCAGCCTCTTACGATTCATTTAGTGTTGACTTTAGTTTTAGCCGATATCCGCCATACGAATATATGGCGTACTTGCGGCACCACGGAGTTCCGTCGCCGCTTCTCGATTGGAGTCGGTCACCATATGTCGCCGCATACTTCGCTTTCGCGAACGCGAACGCAATCGATAGTCACTGCGTCTCCATTTACGTGTTGGCAGATACAAAACTTAAGGACGGCGGCTCCGGGCTCGCGCGGTTTCATCGGCTAGGGCCGAATGTAAAAGTTCACCGAAGGCACGTCATGCAACAAAGCGAATACACGATGTGCCTAATATTTGGCTCTGACCAAGAATGGCGTTTCGCCACATATGAGGAGGCGCCTAAGGCAATCAGGAGTGTTGATGGCATACCGTGGAATTTTGTACTTAAGAAATTCAACATCCCAGCTCGTGAGCGACGGAAAGTCATATCGCTGCTCGATGAGCATAATTTAAATGCGTTCTCGCTCTTTGGTTCAGGTTGTCTTGATGACCAAAAACAACAAACCACCAAATGCACGACGGAAGCCATAAAAATCTATCCAACAGACCGTAATTTTATGGACAGGATAAATTACATCAAACTGTGCATGTTGGCTGCGGGCTACGAGTTCGATGTTGCCGATGAACGCTGCACAGGTTTTCCCTTGGAGGAGAAGGCGTATTGCTACCTCCCAGCCAACAAAATAGCCCGCGTGCTTTTTCAATGGGAGGTCGGCACGGCGCGCCGTTGAGTGCTTCCATAATCGCGGTCCCGCTTACCATCGACACTCATCTAGGGTTTGGTATATTATCATCCTGAAAATATGAAGAGTTTCAGGATCGGAACGATGCCTCGCAATCGCGTGCAGCACCAGAAGGGCCTCTCGGACGATGCCTTCGAGCAGCGTTATCCCGACGAAGAGGCATGCCGGAAGGCATGGTTCGCCTGGCGCTGGCCTGAGGGCTTCAAGTGTCCGCGGTGCGCGGCGACAGAGTATTCGCAGATCCGCGACCGTCAACTGCTGCAATGCCGCCGCTGCCGCTACCAGACATCGCTGATCGCCGGCACCATCCTAGAGGGCACCAAGCTGCCGATGCGGGTGTGGTTCCGCGCCATGCATCTGCTCGCCCAGGGCAAGAAGGGCCTGTCCAACATCGAGCTCGGCCGGCGGCTCGGCATCTCGACCAACGCCGCCTGGCGGGTTCAGCACAAGCTGATGCAGGCGATGATCGAGCGCGACCGCCGTTACAAGCTGGGCGCCGCCGGGCCGCGGATCGAGATCGATGACGCTTATATCGGCGGCGAGCGCACCGGCGAAGGCACCGGGCGCGGGCGACGCGGTCACACGCCTTTCATCATTGCGGTCGAGACCTCGGATGATGGCCGCCCGCTGCATGCCCGCCTCCAGGTCGTGCGCGGGTTCCAGACCGGCGAGACCAAGCGGCTGTGCACCGGCGTCGCAGCCGGAACCACCGTCGTCAGCGACGGCGGCCAGTGGTTTCGCTGCATTGCCGACCAGCCGGGCATCATCCACGAGCGCCATATTACCGGCTCCGATCGCGCGTCCGCCCGCCACCCTGCCTTCCGCTGGGCGAACACCATCCTCGCCAACGTCAAAAACAGTCTTCTGGCGACCCACCGCGTGGTCGGCGCCAAGCATCTGCCGCGCTACCTCGGCGCCTTCGCCTGGCGCTTCAACCGCCGCTTTGTCCTCAAAACCATCCACGAACGCTTGGCCATCGCCGCCACGACCACCCCGCCAATGCCCTACCGCCTCCTGAAATTGGCTGAGGCTCGATGGTAAGCGGGATCGCGGTTATGCGTCAACGAGGCCCCGGCAGTGGCGGCCTGAGCAAAAATATAAGAGGCTGACCCGGAAATAGGTTGGGTGATTTCAGTGGCTTGTGCTTCAGTCGTAGTTGCAAGACACGACGGAGGCACAGGATGTGGACTGAAATCACCCGCTTGAAGTATCGGCGCGACGGGCTGCGCTATGCAAGCGACACGACGGGGGAGGAATGG
>DATLRS010000107.1:0-5786 GCA_035534535.1 Allostellaceae bacterium
CAATAGTTAACGTTGACGTCGGAGCGTGCAGGAGGCGGTCGTCGCCGCGCTGAGCGCCACCGACAGGCACGAGCCTGGCGTTATCCGTTCGGCATGCTGAACGATATTCCGGGTCGCGCCGCGGCCGCGCCTGCGCTAGCATGCCGCAACCGGGAATTTTCCAGCGGAGGACACCTGATGAGCCGCGTATACAATGTCATCGACGCCGACGGCCACATCCTCGAGCCGCTCGATCTGTGGGACAAGTACATGGATCCCAAGTTTCGCGACCGGGCGCCGCGGCTCGTCACCGACAATGAGAGCGGCAAGGAAAAGCTGCTCGTCGAAGGTCAGCAGCTCGGCAGCGACCAGGGCATGGGCGGCATCGGCGGGGTCGGCGCCCGCCAGGGCGCGGTCAAGGCCGCCGAGATGAAGTACGAGGAAGGCCGGCCCGGCGGTTTCGACCCGCACAAGCGCATTCCCGACATGGATTCGGATGGCATCGACGCCGCCTTTCTCTATCCGAGCATGGGCCTCTTTGCCGGCGCGGTGCACGAGCCCGGCCTCGCCGCGGCGCTCTGCCGCGCCTACAACCGCTGGCTCGCCGATTATTGCAAACCTTATCCCGATCGCCTGTTCGGCATCGCCATGCTGCCGATGCAATCGGTGCCGCATGCCGTCGCAGAGATGCAGTTCGCGCGCAAGGAATTGGGCTTCAAGGGCGGCTTTATCCGGCCCAACCCCTACAACAACAAGATGATCAACGATCCGATGTACGAGCCGTTCTGGCAGGCGGCGGAGGATCTCGATTTCGCGATCGGCTTCCACGAGGGCGGCTCCTCCGGGATGCCGACGGTCGGCATCGACCGTTTCGAAGGGCGCGCCGCCCGGCACATCGTATCGCACACGATGGAGATGATGCTGGCCTGCCTCGCCGTCATCTGGGGCGGGGTGTGCGAAAAGCACCCGAAAGTGCGCATCGGGTTTCTGGAGTCGGGCGGCGGCTGGATCGCGCCGTGGCTCGACCGGATGGACCGCCATTTCGACGACCAGGGGTTCAACGATTCCGGCCTCAAGACGCGGCCCTCCGACCTCTTCCGGCGCAATTGCTGGATCTCGTTCGAGCCGGTCGAGGGCTCGCTCCGGGTGCTGGCCGATTATATCGGGGCCAACAAGATCCTCTGGGCGACCGACTACCCGCACCGCGACGGCTTCTTCCCCGGCGCCCCCGACATGCTGAGGAAGCAGATCGGCGAATTGTCGCCCGAGACCCAGCACGGCGTGCTGGCCGGCGGCGCCATGGGCTTTTACGGGCTGAACTGACCTCGTCGCCCGGCCTCTCCGCCCCTGCCATCACGCCGCGGGCGGAGAGGGCACGACCGTGCCCTCTCGCGTTGGCGGGTGCGGCGCCGGCGATGCGACCTGCCGGCTACGCCGGATTGCGACTGCAGAGGCGCATCGAGCGCGTCGTGCGTGCAGAACTCGGGTGCAAATGTCCGCAACGGTCGAGCGCGGGGGCGCCGCCTGTAAGTCTGCCGCCGAGGAACCGCTGTTCGGCATCCTGAACGACATTCAGGCTCGCACCCGGGCCGCGGCTGCGCTAGGATGCCGCATCCGTTTGCCAGAACCGGAGGAAACGCTGATGAGCCGCGCCTACAATGTCGTCGATGCCGACGGCCACATCCTCGAGCCGCTCGATCTGTGGGACAAATACATCGATCCGCAGTTCCGCGACCGCGCGCCGCGCATCGTCAAGGGCGACAACGGCAGGGAATGCCTCGTTATGGACGAGCACGTTGTCGGCAACAACCAGCGCGGCGTCGGGGGCATCGGCGGGGTCGGGGCGCGGCAGGGCGTCGTCGCGGCCGACACAATGGAATACAAGGACGGCAAGGCGGGCGGCTTCGACCCGCACGCGCGCATGCCCGACATGGATGCCGACGGCATCGACGCGGCTTTTCTCTATCCGAGCCTCGGGCTGTTCTCCGGCGCGATCCACGACCCGGAACTCGCCGCCGCCACCTGTCGCGCCTACAACCGCTGGCTCGCCGATTACTGCAAGCCCTATCCCGACCGGCTGTTCGGGGTGGCGATGCTGCCGATGCAGTCGGTCGACCTGACGATCGCCGAGATGCGCTTTGCCAAGAAGGAACTCGGCATGCGGGGCGGCTTCATCCGGCCCAATCCCTACAACAACAAGATGATCAACCACCCCGATTACGAGGCGTTCTGGGCCGCGGCGGAAGACCTCGATTTTGCGATCGGCTTTCATGAGGGCGCCGCTGCCGGCATGCCGCAGGTCGGCATCGACCGCTTCGCCGGGCGTGGCGCGCGGCACATCATCACCCACACGATGGAGATGATGCTGGCCTGCCTCGCGGTCATCTGGGGCGGGGTGTGCGAGAAGCACCCGAAGATCCGCATCGGCTTTTTGGAATCCGGCGGCGGCTGGATCGCGCCATGGCTCGACCGCATGGATCGCCATTTCGACGATCAGGGCTTCAACGATTCCGGGCTGACGACGCGGCCCTCCGAACTGTTCCAGCGCAATTGCTGGATCTCGTTCGAGCCGGTCGAGGGGTCGCTCAAGGTGCTCGCCGATTACGTCGGGGCGCACAAGATCATGTGGGCGACCGACTATCCGCATCCCGACGGGTTCTTCCCCGGCGCCCCCGACATGGTGCGCAAGCAGATCGCCGGCCTCTCGGCCGAGACCCAGCACCAGGTCATGGCCGGTGGCGCGATGGGGTTTTACGGCCTGAGCTGACCCGGCAGGGGCGCGGGCAAGCGCCCGCGCTCCCTCGCTGCTCAGCCCGGTGCTGGCCCCCCGGCGCGGCCCACCAGGTAGACGCTCGGATCGAGCGTCCGGGTGATGGCGCCGGCGGCGGCATCGCCGGCAAAAGCGCGGTCGTGCGCCTCGATCTGTTCGGCGTAATTGGCGCGGTAGCGGCGATAGGCATCTTCGTGGCGGGCCAGCGCCGCCGGATCGAACTCGGCCTCGGGCGGCGGCAGCAGGTCGAAATGCCGGAAGCTATCCTGCCCGCGTACCAGCGGCGCGCACATCCGCACGCTGCCCTCCAGCCGGCAATGCGCCGGGATGTAGCTGATGCCGATGCCGACCCGGCGATGGCCGGCGCGGTTCGGCGCCGAGCGGTGGCGGCACAGCGTGTGGTGCAGCGAGAAGCTGCCGGCCGGCACCGCCATCATCTCGCCGCCGGCCGCCTCGAACGGCTCGACGATCGCCTGGCCGCCGCCGTTGATGCTGTGCTCGAGGCCGAGCGCGGCATGATGGGCCTGCCGCGGCATCCCCCGCGACGAGACGACCTCCATGCATCCGGCCTCCTCGGTGGCGTCGCTCAGCGCCACCCAGGCGGTGACGTGCTCGTAGGGGGCGATGCCGAAATAGGTTGCGTCCTGGTGCCAGGCGGCAAAGGTCGGGCTGTGCGCCTCCTTGATAAAAAAGGTCGAGGTGAAGACCAGGATGTCGGGGCCGATCAGGCTCTCGACGGCGTCGAGGACGCGCGGATGGCGCACCAGCCGGTCGAGCCACGGCAGGAACACATAGGCGGCCGAGCGCCAGCGCCAGTCCGCCAGGTTGACCGGCTTGCCGAGCCAGGCTTCGTAGCGCCCCAGGCCGGCGCGGCAATCGGCCAGTTCCGCCGCCGACAGCGCCGGCAGCGGGAACAGATACCCGTCGTAGCGGTACTTCTCGATCTGCGCCGGCGTCAGCATGGCCGCCCTCTCCCACAACCCTGATATGCCGCATCTTAGCACTTTGTGCGGCCGCGCGGTGGCGGCTATCCTTGGCCGATCGCGGGAGGAGAGCGGATGGATTTTGCCGATGCGCCCGAGCATGCCGAATTTCGCGCCGAGTTGCGCCACTGGCTCGAGGCCAATCTCAGCGACGATCTGCGGGTCGAGGACGCGCAGGACCAGCGCATCCCGCCCGACCGCGACATCCTCGAAAAGCGCATCGCCTGGCGGAACGAATATGGCGGGCGTGGCGCCAATTTCATGCAGCGGGTGAGCTCGCTGGCGCCCGCCGCGCCGCGCTGGGCGCAGCGGGTGCCGGGCGCGTGGCAATACACGATCGCTGGCGGCACCAGCGATATTCAGCGCAACATCATCGGCGAGCGCGTGCTCGGCCTGCCGCGGGAGTGAGATCGGATCATGGCCACAGTTTCACCGCTGGCGCCCGCCGGTTTTCCGCCGATGGCGCCGATCGCCGGCGTGCGGCTGGCCGCTTTTGCGGCCGGGGTGCGCTACGCCGGCCGCAACGACCTGATGGTCGCTGAACTGGCGCCGGGCAGCACGGTCGCCGGCGTCTTCACGCAATCGACGATGCCGGGGCAGCCGGTGATCTGGTGCCGCCGCGTGCTGCCCGGCGGGAGGGCGCGCGCGATCGTCGTCAACTCGGGCAACGCCAACGTCTTCACCGGCCCGGCCGGCTGGCGGGTCGTCGAGGCGACAGCGGCCGCCGCGGCGCGGGTATTCGACTGCGCGCCGGAGGAGGTGTTCATCGCCTCGACCGGCGTCATCGGCGAGCCGCCGCCGCCCGACAAGATCGTCGCAGCGTTGCCGCAGGTCGCACAACTGGTCTCGCCCGACAAATGGGAAGAGGCGGCGCGTGCGATCATGACGACCGACACGTTCCCGAAAGGCGCCACCGCAACGGCGACGATCGACGGAGCGACGGTACGCATCAATGGCTTCTGCAAGGGCTCGGGCATGATCGCGCCCGACATGGCGACGATGCTGTGCTACCTCTTCACCGATGCGGCGCTGCCGGCTCCGGTGCTGCAGCCGCTGCTCGTCGCGGCCAACGAATGGTCGCTGAATTGCGTCACGGTCGACGGCGACACCTCGACCAGCGACACGGTGCTGCTGTGCGCGACCGGGCGGGTAGGGCACGGCGCAGTGGCGCGCCCCGACGACCCGCGGCTCGACGATTTCAAGCGGGCGCTCGCCGCGGTGATGACCGATCTTGCGCAGCAGATTGCGCGCGATGGCGAAGGCGCCGAGAAATTCGTCACGATCGAGGTCAAGGGTGCGGCGAGCGCCCGGGCGGCGCGCCGCGTCGGCCTGGCGATCGGCAATTCGCCGTTGGTCAAGACCGCGATCTCGGCCGGGGACGCCAATTGGGGCCGCATCGTCATGGCGGTCGGCAAGGCCGGCGAGACGACCGATCGCGACCGTCTGTCGATCGCGATCGGCGGCATCCTGATCGCCGCCCAGGGCGGACCGGTGCCGGGCTATGACGAGGCCCCGGTCGCCGCCCACATGCAGGGCCGCGACATCACGATCGCCGTCGATCTCGGTATCGGCAACGGCCGTGCGACGGTGTGGACCTGCGATTTGACGCATGGCTATGTCGATATCAACGGCAGCTACCGCAGCTGAGGGGTCGTTTCATTGAGGTCCGCCCGCCCTTTCTTACCGTCATGGCCGGGCTTGTCCCGGCCATCTACGTGGATGCCCGGCACAAGGCCGGGCATGACGGATTAAGGGGGAAGCGTGGAGCGGCCGATCCTCCTCGTCGCAGCGGTGGCGTTGATCGATGTCGATGGGCGCGTGTTGCTCGCCGAGCGGCCGGCCGGCAAGCATCTCGCCGGCTTGTGGGAATTCCCCGGCGGCAAGGTGCAGCCGGGTGAAACGCCGGAGGTGGCCCTCATTCGCGAACTGCACGAGGAACTCGGCATCGACGTGCACGAAAGCTGCCTGGCGCCGTTCACCTTCGCCTCGCACGCGTACGCCGATTTCCACCTGTTGATGCCGCTTTATGTCTGCCGCAAATGGGTCGGCATCGT
>DATLRS010000108.1:0-21936 GCA_035534535.1 Allostellaceae bacterium
CCGCGCTGACCTTGACGACGTCCTGCTCGGTTCCGCCGTAGAACGCGTCGCTGCTGTGCGTGGCGTTGTAGGTCAGTGTCGCGCCTTTGCTCAATGCCGTGGTCAAGCCGAACCCCGCATTGACCGTGTTGCCCAAGGACCCGCCGGCGTTGTCGTTGATCGTTACCGAACCTCCGCTCAGCGTGGGGTCACCAACCTTATACGAGACAGATCCGGTTGTGTTATTGGCCGCCAGGTTGATCGTCCCGATGTTGCTGATGTTCGTGAGATCGACCACGCTCGCCCCGGTGGTATTGGTCAGCGTCAACGTGTTGACGTTGGTGGCGCTGTACCCGGTCAGCGTCTTACCGCTGATCTGGGTCACGGTCGTGGTGACCGCGTTGTTGCCGTTCGCCAGGTCGATGGTCGGGAATCCGGTGACATTGCTCAGGTTGACTGCGCCGGCAGTCGTCAGCGTGAGAACGTTGGCACTGCTGCTGCTGCCGTGCAATGTGTCGTTAATGACCGCCGCCGCGGTGACGGAGACAAGATCGGTCTCGACACCCCCGGTGAAGCTGTCACCGTTGATCCGGCCCAGATAGGTCAGCGCGCCCACCGGGCTCGATGTACCGCTCGCGTTGATAGTGTTTTTGCTGCTCAGCCCGTTGATCGTCACCGCGCCGGTGAGCGTCGTGTCGGTTACGGTAACCGTGTTGGTGCCGCCCGCCAGGTTGATCGTCCCGAAATTGCTGACGCGGGAGAGATCGACGCTGCCCGCGCTGTTCAGGATCAGCAGGTCGGTGCCGGTGCCGCCGCCGAGCGTGTCGCCACCCGCGAGGGCCGCCGCGGTGACCCTTACCGTATCGTTCTCACTGCCGCCGGTAAAACTGTCGAGGCCGGTACTCGCGACGTAAAGCAGATTGCCGGGCGCGGACCCCGTGGCGCCCGATGTGACGGTGTTGTTCTTGGCGGTCGAGCCGTAGAGCGTTACCGCGCCGCTCAGCGTCGTGTCAGACAGGGTGACCGTGTTGCCGGTGCCCGCCAGATAGATCAAACCGAAATTGCTGACACTGTCGAGATGGACGGTTCCCGCGGTTGTCATGACCAGCGTGTTGGTGCCGCCGCCGCCGCTGAGTGTGTTCCCGGTGAGCGTCAACCCGCTCACCGCTGCCGCGCTGGCCCTGATATAATCGTTTTCCGTCCCGCCGGCGAGGCTGATACCGGTGCTGCCCGTGGTGCCGTAGTAGACCAGCGTCTTGCCGGTGCTTAATGTGGTGCCCGACGCGGTGATGCTATCGGCGCCGCTGGCGGCGCCGTAAATCACCGTCGACCCGGTGAGGAAGGTTCCATCGGCCAGGGTGACCGCGTCGCCGCCGCTCGCCATGTGGATATAGCGGAAGTTGCTGACCCCTGTGAGATCATAGGTGCCCGCCGCGGTTGTCAGGTAGAGCGTGTTGGTGCCGGTGCCGCCGGTCAGTGTGTCGCTCGATGTCACCGTCTGGGCGTCGACGATATCGTTCTCTTTGTTGCCGCTGAACGCGTTGGTCCCGCTACCCGTCTTAACGGTCAGGGTCTTGCCCGCCGTCGTATCGGTCGAGGTGATGGTGGCGGTGCCGCTGCTGTTGGAATCGTCGATCGTGACCGGGGTTCCGCTGAGCGTCAACGTCCCTACGGTGACCGTGTAGGTGCCGCTGCCGCTCGCCAGATCGATCGTTGGAAAGCCGCTGACATTGGACAGATCAACAGTGCCCTGGGCCGCCACGGTAAGGATGTTGGTGCCGTTACTGCCGATGAGCCTCTCGCCTGCCGCCGTCGCGGCGTCCCAATTGACCGTCCAGCTCGCGCCGGCGTCGACCAGCAGCTCGCTGAAGCCCTGGAAAGCGTCGCTGCTGGTGCTCCCGCCGAGCGTGCTCAGGGTGCCGTGGCCGCCGGCAGCGGCCAGTTCGAGCAGGCTGCCGGCGGTGCCCGCGGTGTAGGTGCCAGTGGCGCCGGTAACATTTTCGCCACTGAACGAGAAACCGTTATCGAGCTTCAGGCTCCCGCCGGCGGTGACACTCACCGCCGTCGTGGCGAGGCTCGCGGTGTTATCGACCGTACCGGTGATGGTCGCGATGCCGCTGGTGACCGCTAGCGGCCCGGTGCTGAGGGTCACGACCGCGGTCTTGCCGACCACCAGCGCCTGGCCGGTGCCGACCGTCAGCGACGGCGCGGCGAACGTGCCGCCGTTGAGGTTGAGCGTGGTCGCGCTCAGCGTGCCGCCGGATCCGACGGTGAGGCTGCCCCCCGACTCGGTCAGCGTGGTCGCGGTCAGCGTGCCGTTGACGGTGATGCTGCCCGCCGACTCGGTAAGCGTGGTCGCGGTCAGCGCGCCCTCGATGGTCGTAACCCCGGAGGCGGCGCTCTGCGTAAAGACTTTGCCGCTGGTCAGGGCGAGCGTGGAATTGGCGCCGACGTCGATGGTGCCGGCGTTGGTCACCGCGCCCACCGTCACGGTCGTGGGACCGGCGCTTGAGCCGACAAGGCTGAACGTCGCGCCGCTGAAATTGACGAGGCTGCCGAAGCTGGCGGTCGTGGTAGCGCTCGCGGTACTGTTGCCGATCTGCACTATCTTGGCATTGTCGAGCACGCCGGCAACGGTCAGGCTGCCGCCGCCGTCGCCGGCTGTCGAATCGAGGTCGAGCGTGCCGCGGTTGACCAGATAGTTGCTGACCGCCAGGCTCCCGGTCCCGGTAATCGCCAGTGTTGCGTTCGGGTCGTTGATCGCCACCGCGGTGGCCGCCGCGGACTCGGTTCCGGCGATCGTCACGGTATAGGTGGTGCTAAGGCCGAGCGTCGCGGTGTCGCCTGCGCCAGGCGTGCCGCTCGGCGTCCAGACACCCGACGCGAACCAGTCGTTGCTCCCGGAGTTCCAGCTATAACTTGTTGCCATCGGCCTCGTCTCCCAACCAGTTTGAGCGCGACGCGCCGGGAGCCTTCGTTGACCGGGTTCCTGGGCGCCGCGCGACGGTATGTCGCTTGCGAGGTTCGAACGTTAGACGATGGATGCTGGATTGCAACCAAAATCATTCTTAACAACTATTAAGGGAATTCATGTACGCCTCTTAAGGTTTTGTTAAGGATCTTTGTCGAGTCACAGTCGCCGGCAGCGCGCCCGGCGGCGCGTACAGTACCTTGCGGGGTTGCAACTTGCCACGGCGAGCCGGTGCCGTGCGGTCGCCTTGCAGGGCGGGCAAGCGATCTTGATGTCGCCAATGCCGGTGCGCTGCGTGTATGCTGCGGACCATGATCCAGCTGAGCGTCCTCGACCAGTCGCCGGTGCGCCAGGGGGTGACGCCGCGCGAGGCGTTGCTCGAGACGATCGCGCTGGCGCGGCATGTCGACGGCCTCGGCTACCGCCGCTATTGGCTGGCCGAGCACCACGGCTCGCCGGGCCTCGCCGGCAGCGCGCCCGAGATCATGGTGGCGCGGGTGGCGGCCGAGACGAGCCATCTGCGAATCGGCTCGGGCGGCGTCATGCTGAGCCATTACAGCTCCCTCAAGGTGGCCGAGCAGTTCCGCCTGCTGGAGACGCTCTATCCGGGCCGCATCGATCTCGGCATCGGTCGCGCCCCGGGCAGCGACCAGCTGACGGCGATCGCCTTGCAGCACGGCCCGGGGGCGCTCGGCATCGAGCATTTTCCCAACCAGATCGCCGACCTGTTGGCCTATTTCGAAGGGACGATGCCGGCGGACCACCCGTTTTCACGCATTCAGCTGACGCCGGCCGGCGACACCAACCCGGAAATCTGGCTGTTGGGGTCGAGCGACCAGAGCGCGCTGTTCGCCGGCTATTTCGGCTGCGCGTTCTCGTTCGCCCATTTCATCACCGACGAGGGCGGGCCGGAGATCATGCAGGGCTACCGGCAGCGCTTTCAGCCGTCGGCGCGGCTCGCGGTGCCGCAGGGCAGCATCGGCGTCTTTGTGATCTGCGCCGAGAGCGACGAAGAGGCGCACCGCCTCGCCGCCAGCCGCGATCTGTGGCGGCTGCGCCAGCGCCGCGGCATCCTGGCGCCGTTCCCGCCGCCCGAGGACGCGCTGAGCTATCCCTATAGCGAAGCGGAGCGGCGCGAGGTCGCCTACCATCGCCGCCGCCAGGTCGTCGGCACCCCGGATTCGGTGAAGGCGCAGCTCCTCGCCTACGCCGCGAGCTACGAGGTCGACGAGATCGTCGTGCTGACGATCTGCCACGATTTCGCGGCGCGCCAACGCTCCTATACGCTGCTCGCCGAAGCCTTCGGCCTCGCGCGCCCGGACGCAGGCTAGCGGACGGGTGCCAGCGGGCGGCGGGCTAGCGGGCGGCGGCATATGCGGATTGCCCGCGCCATGGCGATCACGGTCCTCGTCCTGCCGGTCGTCGCCGCTGCCGCCGGTGTCGGGTTGCGTCTTTTCATGGAGCGCGGCGCCGAAAGCGCGCTGTACCCGGGGGACGATGTCGCGATCACGGCATTGCGCGGCGCCCTGCCGCCCAACGCCTATCTCGCCTGCCCACCGGGCTATTGCGCCGTCGCCGGGGCCGCGCCGAGCCCCACCTTCGCGGTCGGCGCCGACCGCCTCTACACGGCGTTCGGCCGCCTGATCGCGGCCGAACCGCGCGTCGTGACGGTGCTGGCCGAGCCCGAGCAGCGGCGCATCATCGTCATCCAGCGCTCGGCCGTGTTCGGCTTTCCCGACCTCGTCACCGCCGAGATTGTCGCGTTGGCGGCCGACCGGTCGAGCCTTGCCCTCTACAGCCGGGCGCGCTATGGCCGCTCTGATTTCGGCGTCAACCGCCGCCGGGTCGAACAGTGGCTGGCGCGCCTGCCGGCGCTTGCCAATCAGTAGAGCCCGCCGGTGCCGCCGGCCGGCCGGTTCGACCAGCCGGACGGCGGGTAGGACGGATAGGCGTAGCCGTATCGTCGCGGCGGCGGTGGCGCGGGATAGCCCGGCGCGAGGTCGTTCGCCCCCCACGGGGCGGAAGCGGCAGGCCGGCGCACCTGGGCGTAGTCCTGCACCGCGGGTTCGCCGGCATCGGGCGCGTTCGCCGGGTAGCGATCGTCGGCCGTGTCCGGCGCGCGCGGCCAGGGCACCGTGCCGACGCCGTCCTCGGGCCGGTAGGCGCTGCTGTCGTCAGGGTTGGCGGTGTCGCCGTTGAGGCTTGCCTGATCCGTCTGCGGCGTGTCGGCATCGTTCGGGTCGGTTGCCTCGCCGGCCGCCGCGACGGCGTCGCCCGGCGACATCGGGAACGGCGTCGCCGGCTGGCCCTGCAGCGCCGCCATCATGAAGTCGCGGAAGATCGGTGCGGCGACGTGGCCGCCCGCTTCGCCGCGGCCGAGGGTGCGCGGGTCGTCAAAGCCGACATAAACCCCGGCCACGAGACCGGGCGAAAAGCCGACGAACCAGCCGTCGAACCAGTTGCTGGTGGTGCCGGTCTTGCCGGCAATCGGCTTGCCAACGGCGGCGACCGCAATCCCGGTGCCGCGCTGCACGACGTCCTGCATCATCGAGATGATCTGGTCATCGGCGGTCTGGTCAACCAGCGGGTCGTGCATTGTCGGCTTGTAGAGGACCGCGTTGGCGGCATAGGCCGCCTTCGGCGGGGCGCTGGCGGGGTCAGGCCGGCCGCTCGCCCGGTACAGTTCGCTGCTGTCCGTGCCGGCGTGCGGGCCGGCGGCAACAAAGCATGCCTCGCACCCGCCGACGCCCTTTTGGTAAAGGATATCACCCCGCCGATCCTCGACCCGGTCGATCAGCGACGGCAGCAGCCAGTGGCCGCCATTGTCGAGCATCGCGTAAGCGCCGGTCAGCCGCAGCAGCGTCGTGTTGCCGGCGCCGAGCGCCATCGAGTAATAGAGCGGCATCTGGTCCAGAATGTCGAATTCCCGGGCCGTCCTGGCGATCGCCGGCAGGCCGATCGTCATCGCGACATGCACCGTCGCCAGGTTGCGCGAATGCACCAGCGCGTCGTCAAGCGTCGTCGGCCCGACATAGGAGCCCTCGTAGTTGACCGGCTGCCAATCCGGCAGGCCGGGGCCCTGCGGCAACGACACCGGGACATCGTCGACCTTGCTCGACGGGGTAAAGCCGTGCTCTAGCGCGGTGACGTAGACGAAGGGCTTGAAGGCCGAGCCCGGCTGCCGCATCGCCTGGGTCGCCCGGTCGAACTGGCTCTGCTCGTACGACCAGCCGCCGACCAGGGCCAAGACCCGCCCGCTCTTCGGGGCCATGGCGACGAGCCCGCCGCTGACATTCGGGATCTGGCGCAAGGCATAGAGGGGCAGTGCCGCGGCGTGCCGCCTGGTGGCCGGGCCGGCCGCCGCAACCGGCTCGACCAGCACGATATCGCCGGCCTGTACGACATCGCGGGCGCTGTGCACCGGCCTTCCGACCCGCTGGTCGTTGAGCGTATGGCGGGCCCAGCGCATCTCGGCGAGCGGGATATCGCCGCGGCCGCCCGCCTTCAGCACGATCGTCGCGCCGCCGAATTCGACCCGCGTCACCGCGGCAAGCCGCCAGCCGGCGGGGCCGGGTGGCTCGGCCATGCCGCTCAGCGCGATCTGCGCCAACGCCGGGCTCGGATAATGCGCGATCGGCCCGCGCCAGCCGTGCCGCCGATCGTATTCGACGAGGCCGTTGCGGAACGCGGTTTCGGCGATCTCTTGATCGGTCGGCGAATAGCTCGTGTAGACGCGCAGGCCGCCCTCATACACGGGCTTTTCGCCGAACCGGTCGATCAGTTCGCGCCGCACCTCCTCGGCGAAGTAGCCGACATGCGCGGGCTTGACTGGCGGGCGCAGATGCACGCCGAGCGGCTCGGCCACCGCCGCAGCCGCCTGCTTTTGCGTGATCCAGCCGACGTCCGCCATGCCCGACAGCACCCAGTCGCGCCGCGCCTTGGCCGCCGCCGCATGGCGCGTCGGGTTGTAGTTGTTCGGCGCCTTCGGCAACGCCGCCAGGAAGGCGGCGTCAGCGAGGCTCAACTGGTCGAGCGGCTTCTGGAAATACGTCTCGGCGGCTGCCGCGACGCCATAGGCGCCGGCTCCCAGATAGATCTCGTTGAGATAGATTTCGAGGATGCGGTCCTTGCTCAGCGTCCGCTCGATGCGGTCGGCAAGGATCGCCTCCTTGATCTTGCGGGTTATCGAGACTTCGTTGTTGAGCAGGAAATGGCGGACCACCTGCTGCGTGATGGTCGATGCGCCGATCGGCCGCTGGCCGCGTGCGAGGCGCAGAACATCCGTTACCCCGGCGCGCAGGATGGCCAACGGGTCGACCCCGCGGTGGTTGTAGAAATCGCGGTCCTCGGCAGCGAGAAACGCCTCGACGACCCGCTGCGGTATCTGGTCGAATGTTACCGGGATGCGGTTCTCGCTGGCGAATTCGGTCATCAGGCTGCCGTCGGCGGCATAGACTTTGCTGCCGGTCGCCGGCACGTAGTCGACGAGCGCCTGATAGCCGGGCAGGTTGCGGGCGAAATGCGCCAGCGTAATGCCGACGAAACCGCCGACCGCGATCGCCCCGATGATGAAGAGCGCGAAGGCAACGCCCAGAATCCCACGTAGCAGCCTGAGCATCAGCGCGCCGCCGTTCGGTTCGCCCGCGGCGTGCGGCCGGCTGCGGCGTGCAGGATCGCTCGCGGCCGTATCGGCCTCGCTTCGGCCACTCCACCCTCCATCTGACAGTCGCCCGCGCGGGCACCATATCAACAGCGCGCGAAATGAATGGTCCCGGAGATTTTGACATGGTGAAGGCAATCCTGGGGGCGGCGCTGCTGGTTTTTGCATTGGCCCGGGGCGACGGCGCGATGGCGCAAAACGCGCCGGCGCCGGCGGCACCTTCGGCGCAACAAGCGCCGGTGGCACCTGCAGCGCAACAAGCGCCGGCAGCGCCCGGGCCGATTGCGGCGTTGCAACAGCAGTTGAAGGAGGCGGGTGACGCACCCGGTCCGGTCAACGGCGTGATGACCGAAAAGACCGGGCAGGCGATCGCCGCCTATGAACGGCGCACCGGCCGGCCGCCGCCGGCGCTGACCGCGGCGGGGGCCGATCCGGTGCGCCGGGTGCAGGCCGCCCTGCAGCGGCTGGGGATGCTGCGCGGACCGGCCGACGGCATCGTCGGTCCGCAGACCCGCGCTGCGATCATCCAGTTCGAGGCGGCGCGCCACCTCGCCATCGACCCGCGCGTCAGCGACGCTCTGCTCGCTGCCCTCGACAAGGAGGGCGCCCGTGCAACCCCGGCGGCGGCGGCGGTGCCGCCGGCGGCCCATCCACCGGCGGCAATGGCCGAAACCCCGCCTGAAGCCGCCGGCCGGCAGCCGTTGCCGTCCTGGGTCAAGCCGCCACCGATCCACTGAGCGGGCGCGCCAGCGGCGCTATCCCCAGGGGCCTCGCAGCGCGCTGCGGCGCGGCCCGCTATCGGGCACGCTGCCGCGGTGGAAGGTGCGGCGGCCAACCAGCGCGCGCGGCGGCACGGTCGCCCAGATCGGCGTCTTTTGCGGCTGCAGCAGCGCGATGTCGCGCGGCCGCAGCACCACGTAGGCGACGATGCCGGCCGCGAAACCGCCGACATGCGCCCAGAACGCGACCCCCGGGGACGCCGCACCAACGGTCAGCCCGCTCGTCAGCTGCAGTCCGAACCACAGGCCGAGCAGGATCCAGGCCGGGACCGTGACGATCCAGAAGAAGATCACGATCCACACCAGGCAGTGCACGTTGGCGCGCGGATAGGTCATCAGATAGGCGCCGAGCACGCCGGCGATGGCGCCGCTGGCGCCAATCATCGGGATGTGAGAGTGCGGCGCCGAGAGGGCCTGGACCAGGGCGGCTGCGACCCCGGACGTCAGATACAGCGCCAGATAGCGCACCCGCCCCAGCAGATCCTCGATGTTGTTCCCGAAGATCCACAGAAACAGCATGTTGCCGCCGATATGCAGCCAGCTGCCATGCAGGAACATGCTGGTGAAGATCGTCGCCCAGGGCGCAATGACGACGAGCCCCGGCGACAGATGCGCATAGTGAAACAGCCGCGCCGGGATCATGCCGTATTGCAGGACGACGATCTTTGCCGGCTGGCCGAGCTGCCACAGGAACGCCCCGACGCACAGGCCGATCAGGACATAGGTAACAATCGGCGGACGCCGGATCGGGTTGTCGTCGTAGAGCGGCAGGGCGAAGATCACGGCGACGCCGCGCCGGTGTCGCCCGTCGCCCCGGCGCCAGTCGGCGCGACGAGCCTGTCGCGGCAGCGAAACGACCGGTTCAGGAGCCGACCAGGCCGAGCTGCGGGCTCGACGGCTCGGCGAAGGCGCGCTCCGGGATGCGCCCGGCGAGGCGCGCGAGGCGCCCGGCCTCGACCGCGCCGCGCATTGCCGCCGCCATGCGGCGCGGGTCGTGCGATTTGGCAATCGCGGTGTTGACCAGCACCGCGTCGCAGCCCAGTTCCATCGCGAAGGCGGCGTCGGAGGCAGTGCCGATCCCGGCATCGAGCACCACCGGCACCGGGCTGCGCAGGCAGATCAGCTCGATCGCCGCCGGATTGGCGATGCCGCGCCCCGACCCGATCATCGAGCCGAGCGGCATCACCGCGGCGCAGCCGACATCGGCGAGCTTCTGGCAGGCGACCGGGTCCTCGTTGCAATAGGGCAGCACGGTGAAGCCTTTGCGCACCAATTCGTCGGCGGCATGCACCAGCTGCTCGACATCGGGATAGAGGGTCTCGCGGTCGCCGATCAGCTCGAGCTTGACCCAGTCGGTTTCCAGCGCCTCGCGCGCCAGCTCGGCCGTCAGGATCGCATCGCGCGCGGTGACGCAGCCCGACGTGTTGGGCAGGATGCGGTAGCGCCCGCCGAGCAGGTCGACCAGGCTCTCGGCATAGCCTTCGAGGCTGATGCGGCGGATCGAGACGGTGACCAGCGAGGCGCCGCTCGCCGCCAGCGAGTCGAGCAGGACCTGCTGGTTCGGATAGCCGGCAGTGCCGACGAACAGCCGGGAGTCGAGCTTGGTGCCGGCGATCAGCAACGGGTCGGTCATGGCCAGGTTCCCTTGCGATAAAATGTCAGCCGCCCTGCAGCGGGCGCACGATCTCCACCTCGTCGCCGCATGACAGCGCCGCGGCGGGCCATTCGGTGCGGCGTACCACAGCGCCGTTGACGGCGACGGCGAGGAAGCGCGCCTTGGGATCGATGCCGCGCGCGGCCAGCAGCTCGGCAATCGTCGTCACCGCCACTTCCGCCTCGACCCCGTTGATGCGCAGCCGCGTCATAGCGCCCCCGCCGGCTCGACGGCAAAGCGCTCGGGGGAGAACGGGCGGGCGATCTCGGGCAGCCGGCCGCCGAGGATGTAGGCGCTGACGACGGCGGCACTGACCGGGGTCAAGAGGATGCCGTTGCGATGGTGTCCGGTGGCGATCACGAGTCGGTCGATGCCGCTCGGGCCGAGCATCGGCGCGTCGTCGCGCGAGCCCGGGCGAAAGCCGACCCAGGTCTCGGCGATCGGCAATTCCTCGATGCTCGGGATGGCGCGCCAGGCGCCTTCGATCAGCGCGAGCAGCCCGCCCGCGGTCAGCCGGGCGTCGAAACCGCGTTCTTCGACGGTGGCGCCGATCACCAGGCGGCCGTCGAGGCGCGGCGCCAGATAGCCATGCGGCAGCCATAGCACGTGCCGCACCAGGGGCGCCGCCGGGTCCATCTGCAACGCCAGCATCTGGCCCTTGATCGGGCGCACCGGCGGCAGATTGGCCTTGGGGATGCCGCCGATCTCGCGCGACCAGGCGCCGGCCGCCAGCACGACGACATCGCCCTTGAGGCTGCCTTGCGCGGTGACGACGCCGCTGGCGCGGCCGCCGGAGATCGTAATCTCGTGCACCGCGCAATGCTCGACCAGTTCGACCCCGGCGCGGCGCGCGGCAATCGCCAGGGCGCGGCCGAGCAGCCGGTTCTCGACCTGATGGTCGCGCGGGCTCCATACCGCGGCGGCGATGCCCGGCTTCAGGTGCGGCTCACGCTCGCGCGCCGCGGCCGCCGTCAACCA
The DNA here is from genome assembly GCA_035534535.1 of Allostellaceae bacterium. Taxonomy (GTDB): domain Bacteria; phylum Pseudomonadota; class Alphaproteobacteria; order ATCC43930; family CGMCC-115725; genus DATARH01. The sequence goes on from DATLRS010000108.1 coordinate 11,022, forward strand.
CTGCAAATCGAGGCCGAGCCCCTTCTGGAACTCAAAGGAATGGCGCAGCTGGGCAGCGTCGTCGCGATTGAGGGCGACGGCCATCGTGCCTTCATCGCGATATTCGACCGAGAGGCCGGCGGCGGCTTCCAGCTCGCGCGCGAATTCCGGCCACAGGCGCTGGCTTTCGAGCGTCAGTTGCAGCAGCTTTTCCTCGCCCGGCTCGGTCTCGACCGCGGCCGCGAGCATGCCGGCGGCCGCCCAGCTGGCGCCGTGCCCGGCTTCGCCCCGGTCGTAAACCGTCACCCGGCAGCCGGCCTGGGCGAGTCGCCAGGCGATGCCCAGCCCAATGACCCCGGCGCCGACGACGATCGTCCTCGGACGCTGCGATGGAACATTAATCGACGCGCTAATGACGGACTCCCTTCACCGGGCATGCCCGGCCAGGTTCAGTGGGTCTGTTCTCAGCTGCCGGCTCCGCGGGCAGACCCCGCATGCCGGGCAGCACCCCAGCCTCACCGCAATTTCAGGCCGAGCCTGGCGGCGATGCAAGGATTTTCTGCGGCGCATGCCGTCCTGTGGTCTAGCGGGCGCTGACGTGCACCACGATATGGGCCGCCGCCGTTGCGTGAGCGGGGCCGGGTTTGAGCGAGTCGACGATGTCGCGGGCCAGCGCGCGCGTCGTCGCGCCGAGTTCGGCGAACGCGGCCGATCCTGCCGGTTTGCGGCTGAACAGCCAGGAGCCGCCGGTCTTTGCGGCGATGAACTCGAACAGCACCGGCCCCTCTTGGTCGCCTGATGCCTGGTCGCCGGAAGCGGGCGCGGCGAGGCGCAGCGGCGCGTTGGCCGCCAGCCGGGCGTCCGGGTGCTTCCGGTCGGGAAAGATCAGCGTCGTCGCGCCGCTGCGCATGACCCGCAGCACCGCGACATAGGCCGGCTGGTTGACCTCGACCGAGAGCGCGATCGGCTCGCCGGCCCGATAGGCGCGGTCGGCATGGTCGACCCCGCCGAGCACCGTCAGATCGGACGGCCCGATATTCATGTCGGCGATCACCTGTTGCGCATCGCTCAGCGCAGCGCCGCCGATCATGCTGCACCCGCCGCCCGCCAGCGCCAGGGCGAACGCGGCGAGCGCGAGTGTTTTGCCGGTCACCGCCCCGGCAGGGACGCGGCGAGCGGCGGCTGCCGGTGCCGCAACTCGCTGGCCTGCTCGAAGGCAAACCCGGTCTTCAGCACGGCGGCTTCGTCGAACGGCTTGCCGGCGATCTGAAAGGCGAGCGGCAGGTTGTTCTCAAAGCCGATCGGTACCGACATTGCCGGCAGGCCGGTCACATTGTAGGGCGCGGTATAGGAGGCGCGCTCGAAGGTGGCGAAGGTGCCGACCGTGTCGATGCGCGGTGCCGGCCCGGTCGCATTGGCCGAGACGATGATGTCGACGCCGGCCAATGCCTGCGCGATCTCGACACACAATTCGCGGCGCTGGCGCACCGCCTCGATGTAATCGGCGGCGCTGAGAAAGGCGCCCAGCCCGATCCGCGAGAACATCTGCCGGCCGAACAGATGCGGGCGCTCGCGGAAATCGCTCTCGTGCAACGCATAGGCTTCCGCCAGCATGATGATGCGGTTGGCGTCGGCATAATCGATCAGCGGCGATATGTGCAGATCGACCAGCGTCGCGCCCAGCCGTTCCAGGGCATGGCAGGCGGCATCGAAGGCCGCCAAATAGGTCGGCGACGGCGTGCTGTCGGTGCCGAACCCGGCGACCGCGTCCTTTTCGTGCCAATGCCGGATGACGCCGACCCGCATCCCGTCAAGCCGCTTGGCGAGCGCCGCAGCGTAATCGGGAACCGGCACATCGGCCGAGGCCGGGTCCAGCGCGTCGTAGCCGGCCAGCGCCTGCAGCATCAGCGCGCAATCCTCGACCGTGCGCGTCAACGGCCCGCAATGGTCGAGCGTATAGGACAGCGGAAAGACGCCGCGCCGGCTGACCCGGCCATAAGTCGGCTTCAGGCCAATCAGGCCGCAATAGGCGGCCGGGCCGCGGATCGAGCCGCCGGTGTCGGAGCCCATGCCGGCGGCGCACAGATGGGCGGCGACCGCCGCCGCCGTGCCGCTCGACGAGCCGGCCGGGTAATGCGCCGTGTTCCACGGGTTGCGCGCCGGCGGGAAGGGCAGGGTGAAATCGGGGCCGCCGATCGCGAATTCGTGCGTCTCCTGCTTGCCGAGAAGGATCGCCCCGGCATGGCGCAACCGCACCCAGGTTTCGGCGTCCGCGTCGGGCACATGGTCGAGATAGACGCGCGAGCCGGCCGTGGTGCGGATACCTTGCGTCTGGTAGATGTCCTTGAGGCCGATGGGCACGCCGTGCAGCTTGCCGCGCAGCCGGCCGGCGCGGATTTCGCCTTCGGCTGCGCGCGCCGCGGCGAGCGCCTCCTCGCGCAGCACCAGGACAAAGCTGTGCAGCTGGCCGTCGAGCGCGGCGATGCGCTCGAGATAGGCCTCGGTCAGCGCGACCGGCGACAATGTGCCGGAAGCGATCGCACGGCCCGCCTCGGCCGCCGAGAACTGGGTCGGATCCATCGCGCTGCCTCACACCTTCGGATGCACGAAAATATGGGCCGGTTCGGCAGCCCGATCGCGTGATTTTCCGCCGTGCAGGCGGCGCACGCTCGCCTGGAAGCGCGCCAGGAAGCGGGTGCCCTGGCGCAATTCCTCAAAGCGCTCGGCGCCGATCTTGACGGGATCGAGGCCGGCGCGCTCGGCGAGAAAGGCAAAGCGCTCGGGCGAAAACGGTTCGGACATCGGCGCTGCTCCTCAGGGCGCGGCAAGGCGGAAGCCGGCGAGGCCGTCGCGCGCGATCTCGGCGGGCAATTCGGTCTCCCAGGTGAGATAGGCGCGCATCGCCGCCGCGTTGCCGGCATGGCGGTCGTGGTTCCAGAAGATGGTGTCGATGCGTTCGGCGTCGGGCGGCGTGTCGGGCGAGGCGGCGAACGGCCGCGCGGCGGCCCGCCATGCGTCTATTCCGCCGGCGACCACCACCACCGGCCCGGCCGCGATCTCCTTGAGGTCGGCCGCCGCCAGAACGCCCACAGCCTCGTCTTCGGCAAAGACGACGATGCGGGTCGCGCGCAACACGCTCGCCGGCAAACGGTCGAGGCGCGGCCGGATCGCCCACACCGCGTCCTCGGGATGCGCCGTGCGATAGTCGGCGCTCGCCATGATCGCAACGGCGGCGGCGCCGTCGTTCAGCCAGTGCGCCGCCTCGGTGGCGGTGATTGTCATGACATCGGGCAGGGCCGGCGCCGGCAGGTCGGCGGCGCCGCGCAGCAACGCCTGTCCGTCAAACGGATGGTCGAGCACGACCGCGTCCCAGCCCAGTTGCTTGAGCCAATGCGCCGTCATGATCGCCCGAGTGCCGGTGTCGTCAACCAGGACGACGCGGGCGCCGCGCGTCCCGACCCAGCGGTCGATGGCCTGCACCAACTGGCCGCCCTCTGCCGAAACCGAGCCGGCAAGGTGGCCGCCGGCGTATTCCTGCGGCGTCCGTACGTCGAGGACGAAAATCGTGCGTGCGGGATCGGCCTGCCACGCGGCGAGGGTCGTGCGGTCGATCAGGGTGACGCCGAAGCGGCGCGCCACACCGTCCGCCAGCCGGCGCGCCGCGTCGGCCGCCACCGTGGTGACGTCGCCGAGCGCAGCATGGGTGTCGCGCTCCAGCTCCCGCCCGCTGAGGCGCCAGGCTTGCGTCCCGCCCTCCAGCGACATGACCTTGTTGGCAACGCCGGCGTTGATCAGCGATTGCGCGCCGATGATGCTGCGGGTGCGGCCGGCGCACGATACCACGACCAGCGTGTCGCGGTCGGGCACCAGATCGTTGAAGCGATGAACCAGTTCGGCGCCCGGGCAGGTTACCGCGCCGGGCACGTGGAAGCGATTGAACTCCTCGACGGTCCGGCTGTCGAGAACGACAACCTTGGTACCCTCGCGGCGCAACCGGTCGAGTTCGTCGGGGGTGACATGCGGCGTATGACGGTCGATCTCGACGATCTCGGCAAATGCCTTGCTCGGCACGTTGGTGCTGGGAAACAGCGGGTAGCCCGCCGCCGACCAGGCGTCAATGCCGCCGGCGAGCACGTGCAGAGCCTGATAACCGAGCCCCGCGAGCCGGCGCGCCGCCCGGTCGGCCACGCCGTCGCCGCCGTCGACCAGGACGATGCGGCAAGCCAGCCGCGGCACCAGCTGGCCGACCATCAGTTCCAGCCGGCTGTAGGGCAGGTTGACGGCGAGCAGCGGGTGGCCGTCGCCGTGCTGGCCCTCCTCGCGCACGTCGATGAAGGCAATCTCGCCGCCGTCGCCAAGCCATTGGCGCAACGTCGCGACATCGATCGAAACGGCCATCGGTTCACCGCGCATTATTGCAGCCCTCCACATTTGTCAGGCCGGCTTGCGTCTGCCGGCTTCCGTCTGCCAGCTTGCGGCCCGGCCGCCTCAGGCGCGGCCGTGGCAGTGCTTGAATTTCTTGCCCGAGCCGCATGGGCAGGCGGCGTTGCGCGGCGTCCCGGCCCACGGCGCCCGCGGCGCCGCCAGACGCTCGGCCGGCCGCTCGCCGCCATTGCCGTTGCCCGCGCCGTTGCCCCCGGCGTAGCCATTGCCCCGCCGCCGGGCCCGGCTGCGGGTCCCCTCGTCGGAGGCGCGGCCGGCGGCCGGTATGGCCGCCTCCGCCAGCGCCGGCTCAGGCTCGTACGGCATCGGCTCGGCGTAGGAGAATTCCGTGAAGTGCGGCGATTCGAGCTCGGGCGGCGCGGCGCGCAGCTCGACATGGCTCAACACCGAGGTCACCTGCTCGCGCAGCCCGACCAGCATGCCTTCGAACAGCTCGAATGCTTCGCGCTTGTACTCGTTGAGCGGGTCGCGCTGGCCGTAGGCGCGCAGGTTGATCCCCTGGCGCAGATGGTCGAGCGATAAGAGGTGATCCTTCCAGGTCTGGTCGAGCAGTTGCAACAGGAGGCTCTTCTCGGCCATGCGCATCAGCTCGCTGCCGTAATTGGCGGCCTTTTCGGCCATCCGGCGGTCGGCCAGGGCGACGATCCGTTCCTCGATCGTCGCCGCATCGATCCCTTCCTCCTCGACCCAGCCGGCCAGCGGCGGATCGAGCGCCAGGAGGCGCTGGCATTCGGCGTGCAGCGAGGCAATGTCCCATTGTTCGGGCAGGGCGTTTTCCGGGATCGCCCGCCCCACGATCGCCTCGACCGCGTCATTGCGCATGTCGGTGACGGTCGGCGCGACGTCGCGTGCGTTCATGATCTCGCGGCGCTGTTCATAGACGACCTTGCGCTGATCGTTCATCACGTCGTCGTATTTGAGCAGCTGCTTCCTGATGTCGTAGTTGCGCGCCTCGACCTTCTGCTGCGCCTTGGCGAGCGCCTTGTTGACCCAGGGATGGATGATCGCCTCGCCGTCCTTGAGGCCGAGGCGCTGCATCATCGAATCCATGCGCTCGGAGCCGAAGATCCGCATCAGATCGTCTTCGAGCGAGACAAAAAACTTGGAGGCGCCGGGATCGCCCTGCCGCCCGGAGCGGCCGCGCAGCTGGTTGTCGATGCGGCGGCTCTCATGCCGCTCGCTGCCGAGGACGAAGAGGCCGCCGCCCTGGCGCACCACCTCGCGCGCCGCCTCGATCTCGGCGCGGATCGCAGCGGCGCGCGTCGCGCTCTCGTCGGGGTCGTCGATCAGCGCGAGGTCGGCCTTGAGCCGCATTTCGAGATTGCCGCCCAACTGGATGTCGGTGCCGCGGCCGGCCATGTTGGTGGCGATCGTCACCGCGGCGGGCCGGCCGGCCTGCGCGATGATGAAGGCTTCCTGCTCGTGGTAGCGGGCGTTCAAGACGTTGTGCTGGATCTTCATCTTGGTGAAGAGAGCGGACAGCGCCTCGGATTTCTCGATGCTGACGGTGCCGACCAGCACCGGCTGCTGGCGCTTCATGCATTCCAGCACCTGCTCGGCGATCGCGTCGTATTTCTCGCGCGTCGTGCGATACACCTCGTCGTCGCTGTCGGCGCGGCGCACCGGCTCGTTGGTTGGCACCTCGATCACTTCGAGGCGGTAGATGTCGCCGAATTCCTCGGCCTCGGTCATCGCCGTGCCGGTCATGCCGGCCAGCTTGGGGTACATGCGGAAATAGTTCTGGAAGGTGATCGAGGCGAGCGTCTGGTTTTCGTTCTGGACGGTGACGCCTTCCTTGGCTTCCAGGGCCTGGTGCAGCCCCTCGGAATAGCGCCGGCCTTCCATCATGCGGCCGGTGAATTCGTCGATGATGATGATCTTGTCGTCCTTGACGATGTAGTCGGTGTCGCGGGCGAACAGCTTATGCGCGCGCAGCGCCTGGTTGACGTGGTGGACCAGGGAGACGTTGTGGATGTCGTAGAGGCTGCCGTCGTCCATCAGGCCGCGCTGATGCAGTAGCGCCTCGATCTTTTCGACGCCGGTGTCGACCAGCGCGACGGTGCGCTGCTTTTCGTCCTTCTCGTAATCCTCGGGGGCGAGACTGGGGATCAGCTTGTCGACCTGGATGTAGAGTTCCGAATTGTCCTCAGTCGGCCCGGAGATGATCAGCGGCGTGCGCGCCTCGTCGATCAGGATCGAATCGACCTCGTCGACGATCGCGTAATTGAACGGCCGGTGGGCCATCTCCTCAATGCGGAACTTCATGTTGTCGCGCAGATAGTCGAAGCCCAGCTCGTTGTTGGTGCTGTAGGTGACGTCGCACAGATAAGCCTGCTGGCGCTGGTAATCGTCGAGATCGTGGACGATGCAGCCGACGCTCATGCCGAGAAAGCGGTAGATCTGGCCCATCCATTCGGCGTCGCGGTGCGCCAGGTAGTCGTTGACGGTGACGACATGCACGCCGTTGCCGGTCAGCGCGTTGAGATACACTGGCAGCGTCGACACCAGCGTCTTGCCCTCGCCGGTCTTCATCTCGGCGATCATGCCGCGATGCAGCACAATGCCGCCCATCAGCTGCACGTCGAAATGGCGCTGCCCGAGGGTGCGCTTGGCCGCCTCGCGCACCGTGGCAAAGGCTTCGACCAGCAGATCGTCAAGCTCGGCGCCCTGCTCCAGCTGTTCCTTGAAGGCGGCGGTGCGGGCGCGTAGCGCCTCGTCAGACAGAGCTTCGAGCTGCGGCTCGATCTCGTTGATCTGCGCGACGAGCGGCCCGAGGCTTTTGATGTAGCGATCATTGGCGGAGCCGAACAGCCGCCGGGCTAAGGCGCCGAACATGGAAACCTCGGGAATGGAACGCGATGGAGAGAACAGCAGCGCACGGCGACGGTTGACAGATAGGCGGCTGGCGCCGGGGTGTCAATTCGCCGGGTGCGCCCGCTCCAGGACAAACATGCGGCGGGCGGCCTGAAATGCCGTCACCAGCGTCGCTCCCTCGGATGTCCGCCACGGCAGACAAAGCCGCTGGTATTTCAGCCGCGCCAGGGCGCCGTCGACCCGGCGAAACACCAGATCCATTGCCCGGAGTTTCGGCACGCCATCGCTTATCGCATCTCTTACCATCGCGGCGCGCCACAGCCCGAGTTCGGCGTTAGGCTCGTCTTCGACATCGCGACCGGGCGCGATGCGCACCCAGTCCTTGCCGAAGGTTGTCAGGTTGGCGCCCCAGTGGCGCACCACGAGCCGTGCGGAGCGGCACGGCTGCTCCGAGATCGACATCGTCTGCAGCAGCTTGCGCTCCGACAAGTGATCGTAGAGCTCCGGCTCCCAGCGAGCCTGCCTCTCGTGCCATGCCGCCAAAATCGGCAGCAACCGGCCCCTGTCCAAATCGTCGCAGTGTTCGAGCGGCAGCCGGGTCGAATGCAGCAGCGGCCGGGGCAGCGGCCGGCGCTCCTCGGCAACCAGCGCCTCGATCCGCGCGATCGCGCCGCCCGCGCCAATGACGACTTCCCACGATGACATCATGCTGTCGCACGAGATCGCGATGCGCAACGGGTTGCGTCCGTAGATCACCACCGCGAGCCGGGACATCGCCCGCCGCGTCACGAAGGTCGGCCGCAGCGCGATGCGGGCGCCGGAGGGGCAGAAATTGACGAAAATGAACCCCAGCCCGATCGCCTCAAGCACGGCGTTGGACCGGCTTTGTCCGCGCTTGCCGGTGCGGCGGGCGATGGTTTCCGGCGTCGCCGGCCAGACCACCCCGCCATCGTCGATCAAGAACCCAGGTGCGGCGCCTCCCATCGGCCTTGTTCCCAGTTAATTGGTAGGGTTGCCGACATTATTTTCGCGTATCGCATCCGTCATTGCGAGTCATTAAGCGCCTGTAAACCACCATTCCGGCCGGGCCGCCGTGCCGGCGAATCAGGCCGAGGCAACGGAGGCGAGTTCGTCGCCGGCAAAATCGTAGCGGGTGTTGCAGAATTCGCAGGTCACCGAAATGACCGGTTCCCGGCGCATGTCGTCAATGTCCTCCTGCGGAAAAGACCGCAGGATGCCGGCGATGCGCTCGCGCGAGCAGCGGCAGCGCGCTTCCAGCGGGTGGGTCGGGTAGACCCGCACGCCCTCGTCGTGGAACAGGCGCAACAACAGCCGGTGCGGCGATAGCCCGGGATCGACCAGTTCGGCCGGGGTGGCCGAACTCATCAGCACCATCGCCCGCCGCCAGCCGTCCTCGACATCGTCGGCGATCATCGTATAGCCGCCCTCGGGCGGCACCCGCTGCAGCATCAGGCCGCCGGCCCGCCAGGCGCCACCAGGCGCGGCGCGCGCCGCCGCCAATTTGATCCCCGCCTGGATCTGTTCAGATTGCCGGAAATAATGCTGGGCGCATTCGGCGAGCGTCGCCCCGACCAGTTCGACGATGCCCTGATAGCGCTCGGTGCGCTCGCCCTGATCGACGGTAAACGCGATATAGCCTTTGCCGATCAGCTCGGGCACCGACGGGCTGGCCCCGCCTTGCGTCGTGACGGCGGCGAGACGCTCGCGGTCGTACTGGGCGTAGCCGCGCACCGCGCCCGCGGTTGACACATCGGCGACGATCAGCCGCACCGGCCCGTCGCTCTTGGTCTGCAAGGTGAAGATGCCCTCGTATTTGAGGGCGCCGGCCAGCACGACCGCGAGCGCGATCGCCTCACCGAGGATCGTGGCAACCGGCTCGGGATAATCGTGCTGCGACAGGATGCGGTCGACCGCCGGCCCGAGCCGGACGAGGCGGCCGCGCAACGCGTACGGATCGATCTGAAAGGGCTGGACGACGTCGTCGGTTCTCGATTGGGCTTCCAGTGACAAAACCTAAACTCCGCTCAGCGCGCCAAGGTGACTAACGCTTTGCCAACCCACCTACGAGATTACCCGAATTCCGTAGGATGGGTTGCGCAACGCCAAACCCATCAATCACCAGTGCGGCGAGGGCACGAGAGAACCTACGCGAGACACCAGGCCAGGATGCCCTTCTGGACATGCAGCCGGTTTTCGGCCTCGTCCCAGACGACCGATTGCGGGCCGTCGATGACCCCCGCCGTCACCTCCTCGCCGCGCTTGGCCGGGAGGCAATGCATGAATATGGCGTCGGGCTTGGCGTTTGCCATCAGCCGCTCGTCGACGCGGTAGGGGGCGAGCAGGTTGTGGCGGTCGACGCTGGCTTCCGCCCCCATCGATATCCAGGTGTCGGTGACGACGCAATCGGCGCCGGCGGCCGCCTCTTGCGGGTCGGCGGTCAGGCTCACCCGGCCGCCCTCGCGGCGGGCCCAGTCGGTCACCTCGCGCGGCGGCGACAGCGCCTCGGGGCAGGCGAGCCGCAACTCGAAGCCGAAGCGCACCGCGGCATGGATCCAGCTGACCGCGACATTATTGCCGTCGCCGCTCCACGCCACGACCGTGTCGCCGGCCGGCCCCTTCCTTTCCTGCAAGGTCATGACATCGGCCATGATCTGGCAGGGGTGCGAGGAATCGGTCAGGCCGTTGATCACCGGCACGGTGGCGTGCCGCGCCAGCTCGGCAAGCTTTGCGGCATGGTTGGTGCGGATCATGATCGCATCGACATAGCGCGACAGGACGCGCGCCGTGTCGGCGATCGTCTCGCCGCGGCCGAGCTGGCTGTCGGCGGTGCCGAGCACGATCGTGCCGCCGCCCAGTTGGCGCATCGCCACCTCGAACGAGACCCGGGTGCGGGTCGACGGCTTCTCGAAGATCATCGCCAGCGTCTTGCCGTCGAGCGGCCGGTCGTGCCGGCCGTTTTTGTAGGCAAAGCCGAGATCGAGAATGCGGCGCAACTCGTCAATCTCATACTGGTCGATGTCGAGGAAATGGCGCGGCGGGCCGGCCTCCCGCCGGCCGCCGAGCAGCGCCGCGCCGGCATTCGCCGTCGGCGCCACCGCCCTCATGACGCGGGCCATTGCCGTGCCACCTGGTCGATGATGCCCATGCCCTCGGCGATCTCGCCGTCGCTGACGATCAGCGGCGGCAGGATGCGCAGCACATTCTCGCCGGCGGTCAGGCACAACAGCCCGTTCGCCCGCAGCTTGGCGACGAACTCGCCGGCCGGCACGTGGCAGCGGATGCCGAGCAGCAGGCCGGCGCCGCGCAATTCGGCGAACAGCTTGGGATAGGCGGCGACCAGCCCTGCGAGCTTGTCCCGCAACACCCGCGACGTGCGCTCGACGCGCGCGAAAAACCCCGGTTCGAGCATCACGTCGAGCACGGCGTTGCCGGCCGCGACGGCGAGCGGGTTGCCGCCGAAGGTCGAGCCGTGGGTGCCCGGCACCATGCCGATTGCGGCCTTTTCGGTGGCAAGGCAGGCGCCGATCGGGAAGCCGTTGCCGAGCGCCTTGGCGATCGCCATCACGTCGGGCGCGACGCCGGCCGCCTCGTGGGCGAACAGCCTGCCGGTGCGGCCCATGCCGCACTGCACCTCGTCGAACACCAGCAGCAGGCCGAA
>DATLRS010000109.1:0-9368 GCA_035534535.1 Allostellaceae bacterium
TAACCGGCGATGCGGTCGCGCACATAATCGGTGAAGTTGAATTTCGACAATTCGCCGTCATTGACGATGTCGATGCCGCACGCCGCCTGCTGCTGCACGCTCTCCGCCACCGCCGATTTGAGGCGCGCGTCGAGCGCCGCCTGATCATAGGGTTGGCCCGCCGTCCGCGCGACCACCATCGCGCGCAGATCGGCCGGGCGCGGCAAGGAGCCGGCATGCGTCACCAGGATACGGTCGGTATTGTGGTCCATCGCTTCCTCCGTGTTTGCCCTTATCCCTCCCAGCCCGCCTTGCGCAGTCCTTCGAGCACATGGGCGTAGTCTTCCGGCCTCCAGAAGGGCGGGCGGTTGCGGACGTACATGTCGAGGGCCGCCGGCGCGAGCGCGATGTGCTCTTCGAGCGCGGTCCGCGCCTCCTCCGGTCGCCCGAGTTGTCCCAGCGCCGCGGCGAGCCAGCGATAGGTGTTGGGGAAATTCGGATAGGAGCGGATGGTACGGGTTGCTGTTTCGACGGCAGCCTCGTATTCGCCGGCGAAATAATGACCCATCGCGGCCTGCGTCATCCGCAGCGCCGCGCCCGGTCCCAGCGGGTCGAGCCGCAGGCAGGTCTGCAGAGCGGCGATCCCTTCCTTCCGCCGCCCGATGTGAACCAGCGCATTCCCGAGGATGCCGTGCGCGTGGGCAAGGTTCGGCGACATCGCCAGCGCCCGCTCCGCCTCGGCGCGCATGCCTTCGGCGTCGCCGCGGTAGAGGTGCACCGCGGCGAGGATCGAACGGGCTTGAGCATCGGTGGGATCGAGCGCGACCGCCCGACGCGCCAAGGGGTCCGCCGCCGCCAATGCCTGCGCTATGCTGCGCCGTTGAAACTGGCTGGCCGATTGGAGACAAGTCCCGGCGAGATAGCTATGGCCGGCGGCAAAGCCCGGGTCGAGCTCGATCGCCCGCTGGAAATATTCCTCCGCTAGGGCGTTATCATCGCGATTGGCCCTGGCGAAATGCCACAGCCCGCGCTGGTACGCCGCCCACGCGTCGAGACTGTCTGGCGGCTTGCGCATCGCGCGTTGGCGTTCGGCCGCGTCGACGGCCGGCGCGATGGCAATCGACACCGCCTCGGTAATCTCGTCCTGCACCGCGAAGATATCGGCGAAATCGCGGTCGTAGCGCTCGGCCCAGACATGATTGCCGCTCTCGGCCTCGATGAGCTGCGCGGTGACGCGGATGCGGCTGCCGGATTTGCGCAAACTGCCTTCGAGGACGTAGCGCACGCCCAGTTCGCGCCCGACTTGTGTCATTGTGTCACCTCGACGGCGCGGCCCTTGTAGGTAAAGCTGGAATTGCGGGCGATGACGAACAGCGAGGGATAGCGCGACAGCGCGGTGATGACGTCCTCGGCGATGCCGTCGGCGAGGAACTCCTGCTCGGGGTCGCTCGACATGTTGGCGAACGGCAACACCGCGATCGACGGCTTGTCGGGGAGCGCCGGCGCTGCCGTTTTACCCTCACCCGCCTCGCTGCGCTCGGCACCCTCTCCTGCAATGCGGGAGAGGGGGGACCCCGGCGCATCACCGGGGTGGGTGAGGACAGCACCGGCCGCCGCGACGCGAAACACCTGCACCGCCTCCGCGATATTCTTCAGCTGTTGCGCGCCGATATCGGTGAAGGCGGCGGCGATGCGCGTCCCGACCTGCTCGCGCACCGTTGCGGAAACGCAGATCCCGCCGGGCTCTGCCAAGGCTTCGAGCCGCGCCGCGATATTGACGGCATCGCCGAACAGATCGCCGTCTTTCGCCATCACGTCGCCGAGGTGCAGCCCGATGCGGAACAGCATGCGCCGGTCGGCAGCGACGGTCGTCTCGTGTGCGCCGAGCGCCTGCTGGATCGCCAACGCGGCGGCGAGGCCGTCGGCGACGCTCGGGAACTCGGCAAGGACCGAGTCGCCGGCGGTGTTGGCGATGCGGCCGCGATGCTCGGCGATCAGCCCGTCGACGATGGCGCGGCAAGCGGCGAGCGCGCGCATCGTGGAATCCTCGTCCGCCCGCATCAGCCGGCTGTATTCGGCGATGTCGGCGGCAAGGATCGTGGTCAGCCGCCGCTCGACCCGCTGCGCCAATCCCGCGCCCTCCGCTCTTCGACCATGATACTACGCGCTCCGGAAATGGCGGATGATTTCCTCCTCCCACAGATCGAGCTGCTCCAAGTCGTAGTCGAGCGGCGCCAGCACCAGGTATTCGAGGCCGGCGTCGCGCAGTTCGGCGATGCGGGCGCGCATGCGGCGCGGGCTGCCAAGGAAGTAGCTGGTCTGCAGATGCTCGAACGAGCGGTGCGAGCCCATGATGCGCTCGATCAGCGGGCGCTGCGCCCTGAGCGCGACGGCATCGTCGTCGGTCGGCACGATGTGGGCGAAATTGACGTGCCCGAAGATGACGCTGCCCGGCGCGCGGCCGAGTTCGCCGAGACGGCGGCGGATCAGGGCCCAGTCGGCGATGACGCTGTCGGTCGAGCCGGCGGCGCGCGCCAGCCAGCCATCGCCGCGCCGGCAGATGCGGTCGAGCACGGAGGGCGCGATCATCTCGGGGTCGGGCGACAGGTCGGTCTTGACCTTCGAGCCGCCGGCGACCCACAAAAACGGCTTTTTCGGCAAGGGCGGATCGATCACGACATCGTCGAAATGATAGTAGCGGCCGTGATGCGTCACCGGCTCGCCGGTCCACAATTTCTCCAGGATCTCGAGGATCTCGTCGGTGCGCCGGCCACGTTCGCGCAACGGCACCCCGGCGACCTCGTATTCATGTGCGTCCCAGCCGACCCCGATCCCCAATTCGAAGCGGCCGCCCGACAGGAATTGCAGGCTGGCGATCTCCTTGGCGACAAAGACGGGATTGCGCAAGGCCGGGATCAGGATGCCGGTGGCGAGCGCGATGCTGCGGGTAACGCCGGCGGCAAAGCACAGCGTCTCGATCGGCGACAGCCAGGCGGTGCCGTAGAGGCCGCGCGCCGTCAACAGATGCTCGACCGCCCACACCGACTCATAGCCGCGCGCCTCGGCCTCACGCGCAAAGTCGCGCAGCCGCGCCGCCTTCGCATAATCGAGATCGGCAAACGAATAGCTCGGCAACGTCAGCCCGAAACGCATTGTCACACCCTCCCCAAAGCGGCCTTTGCGGTCTACAGTCGGCGCCTGCACCAGCGAGGGAGACAGCGATGACCGAATTTTCCTACGACCACGTCCATCTGCGCAGCCCCGACCCGGACGAGACCGCGCGCTATTATGAGCGCATGTTCGGCGCCGAGATCATCAAATCGGTGATGTCGAACGGGCTGCCGCGCACCGACATGAAGCTCGGCGGCGTGATGTTTTTCATCGCCCAGGTGCCGTCCGACGCCGCGCTGTCGGAGAAGCCCGAGGGCAGCTTTGTCGGGCTCGACCACATGGGCCTGCGGGTCCGCAACATCGACGCGGTCGCCGCCGAATTGAAGGCGAAGGGCGCCGAATTCACGGTCGAGCCGAAGACGATCCGCCCCGGCGTGCGCATCGCCTTCGTGCGCGGTCCGCAGAACGTCCTGATCGAGCTGCTCGACCGCGACGTGGCGTAAGCAGAACTGATCCCACCCCGACCCTCTCCACACAACAATCTGTCATTCCGGGGGCCGAGCGCAGCGCGGCAACCCGGAATCCAGGCACACCGGCCCGTGTTCCTGGATTCCGGGTTCGCCGCCTGTGGCGGCGCCCCGGAATGACGGCGTTTCTCTACAAGGCCTCCACATCCACAAGCGCAGAGCGAGCGCAGGCCGCGGCGGGCGGCGCGTCAGGCGGCGGCGCGGGCCGGCAGGGTGACCGGGATCTTGTAGAGGGCGGCGGCGTTGTCGAAGACCAGCTGGTCGAGGGCGGCTTTCCCCAGCGCCGCCTCGGCCGGCGCATGGCCCATCGCCTTCGAGTGCGGCCACGGGCTGTCGAGACCCGGGAAGTCGCTGGCCCACAGGAAATTGCCGTAACCAACTTCCGGCACGCGGCGAAACCCGCCCTCCTCTTCGACCTCGAACGTGAAAAAGACGTGGCGCTTGACGATTTCGCTCGGCATCGCCGAGAGCGGCACATCGGGCGCGAAGACGCGGCTCTCGGCGCCACCGAAATCGTATTCGCGGTCGAAGCGCCAGAACATGAACGGGACCCAGCCGACGCCGGCTTCTTCGAGGACGAAGCGGATCTTCGGATGACGGTCGCAGATGCCGGAGAAAACCACCGCGCTCATCAATTCGGCCATCGCGCCCATCGGGAAATTGGCGACCCGCATCAGCGCCTGGTTGCGCGGTTCGAGACCCGCCACCCCGACGCCGATCTGGCGGGTGCCGCCGCTCGGGTAGGCGTGCAGGTTGACCGGTATCCCGGTCTCGGCAGCAGCCGCCCAGACCGGCTCCCACATCTGGTGCATGACCGGCTCGGGCGCGAACACCCAGTCGAAGATGACCCCGGTCGGCAG
Organism: Allostellaceae bacterium; assembly: GCA_035534535.1. Classification (GTDB taxonomy): domain Bacteria; phylum Pseudomonadota; class Alphaproteobacteria; order ATCC43930; family CGMCC-115725; genus DATARH01. The sequence continues at coordinate 4,478 of DATLRS010000109.1, forward strand.
GCCGAATTCCGCCACCCGCAACAGCTCCGCCGTCGCCTCCGCGGGCGACAGGCAGGGCAAGGGCAGCAGCATGATGAAGCGGCCGTTCGACTCCTCGTAGAGTTCGCGCGACCAGTCGTTGACAGCGCGCACGCAGGCGGCGCGCAGTTCGGGGTTCCTGATCTGCGAGATCTGCTCGTAGGGGCCGTTGACGAGTTCGGCATCGACCCCGTCGCGATCCATGTCTTCGCAGCGATATTTGGCATTTGCGGCGCGGAAGATGCCGGGTTCGGCCTCCTCGGAAAGGCCGGCCCGGGTATAGCAGTTGACCGGCCCGCGGCCGACCCCGGCCCAGCCGACGCCGCTCCACGCACGGCCCTCGATGACCCATTGCCGCTTGCCGTCCGGCCCCGTCACGACGCGCGGCCCGTCATCCTGAAACTTGCGCGGCAGCCGCTTTGTCCACAAGTCAAAGGGCAGGTGCATCAGCCGGCAATGCCCGTCCGCCGATATCACACCAAATCGCTTCTCCATGGCTTTCCTCCCCGCCTGCTCGGTCTGAAGGTACCCCCACGCGCGGACCGGCGCGACGGCTTTTTGCGATCTTGACATCAAAGCATCAAAGTCTTTATGTCTTGATGCGTGCGAACGACTCTGACCATCGACGACGATGTGGCCGCCGAGCTGGAGCGGCTGCGCCGGGCGCGCAACGCGAGCCTGAAGGACCTGGTCAACGACGCATTGCGTCGCGGATTGCAGGACATCGCCGCGCCACCGAAAGAACGCAAGCCGTTTCGCACCAAGTCTTTCGATTGCGGACGCTTGCTTATCGACAATATCGACAATGTCTGGGAGGTACTCGATCAGATCGAGGGTGATAACTTCCGTTGATCGTCGTCGATGCGAACCTTCTGATTTATGCTGCTTCGAGTACTTTCGTGCAACATCGGGCAGCCAAGGATTGGCTGGACCGACAGCTCAGCGGCACCGTCCGCGTCGGTGTTCCGTGGGCCAGCATCCTCGCTTTTCTGCGGGTGATGACCAGTCCGAGAATTTTGCAGTATCCCATGTCGATGCTCGATGCCTGGGGTCAGGTGACGGCGTGGCTGGCAGCGGACCCGGCTTGGGTCCCGCGGCCGACGGATCGCCACACTGAAGTGCTCGGGGAGTTGCTCGCCCTGCCGGGCATTCGGGGCAATTTGGTTCATGACGCGGACTTAGCGGCATTGGCGATCGAGCACGGCTTGATCCTGTGCTCGACCGATGGTGACTTCGCGCGCTTCCCGGGCCTGCGCTGGCAAAATCCACTGACACGTTAACCCGCCGCGAGCTTGCCGACGCCTGCGATGACGGTGTCCCAGTCGTCCACTTCGCGGTCCTGCGGGTGGACCATGATGTGCTGCACGCCGATCTCGGCGAAGGCGGCGATGCGCTCCTGCATCATGCCGACATCCTTGCCGTCCCAGTGCGAGCGGATCGAGATCGTGAAGTCGGCGCCCGGCCGGTCGCGGCGCAGGCGGGCGATGATCGGTTTCGCCTCCTCGGGGCCAGCGGTGCCGTGCCAGCCGTCGCCAATCCTGACCGTGCGGCGGTGCGCCGGCTCCGAGCGGCTGCCGTGCCACATCGGAATGGGGCTCACCGGCTGCGGCAGCATCGTCATGTCATGGATCTCGGCGGCGATCGTCTTCGCCTCGAAGCTGACCGGGTCCTCGGACCACACCGCGCGCATCATCGCGATGCCCTCGTCCATGCGGCGGCCGCGCTCGTGAAACGGCACGCCGAGGGCGGCGAACTCCGCCTCCAGCCAGCCGACCCCGACCCCGAGAATGAGCCGCCCCTCCGACAGGTTGTGCAGGGTCGACAATTCCTTGGCGAGCGGCAGCGGGTGGCGCATCGGCAATACGATGACGCTGGTGCCGAGCCGCACCCGCTCGGTGACCGCCGCCACCCAGGTCAGCGTCAGGATCGGGTCGTAGAACAAGGGCGAGCGCGGAAATTGCGCGCGCGGCACAATGATGTGCTCGCTGACCCAGACGTCGCTAAGCCCCATATCCTCGGCCTGTCGCGCAAAGCGGCGGATCAATGCCGGCGTCGCCTGGCTGCCGGCATGCGGCAGATGAATCCCGAGTTGCATCGCCCTCTCTCCCGTGCTCGTCTCTCAACCAGCATGCCGACAGCGGACGGCGGGCGAAAGGGGGAAGGATGCGCTTTCAGGATCGAGTGGCGCTGATCACCGCCGCGGCGAGCGGCATCGGCCGCGCCACCGCCGACATCATGGCGAGGGAGGGCGCCGTCGTCATCGCCGTCGACAACAACGAGGAGCGGCTCGACCGCGCCGTCGCGCAGCTCAACGAGTTGGGCGGACAGGTCGGCGGGCGCGCCCACCGGCGGCTGTGCAATGCCCTCGACCCAGCCGATGTCGAGGCGACGGTCGCCTCGGTCGCCTCGGAATTCGGCGCCATCGACATCCTGGTCAATGCGGTCGGCGGCAGCACGATCATCGCCAAATCGGGCGCCACAATCGACGAATTGAGCTTTGCCGACTGGCAGAGGCTGATCGACTTCAACCTCAGCGGCACCTTCCTGTTCACCCATGCCGTGGTGCCGGTGATGCAGCGCCAGCGCCACGGCAAGATCGTCAACCTGTCGTCGATTGCGGGACGCGGCCTCAGCGTTTCTTCGAGCAGCGCCTATGCCACGGCAAAGGGCGGCATCATCGCCTTCACCCGCAAGCTCGCCTTCGAATTGGGGCCTTACGGCATCACCATCAACGCGATCGCGCCGAGCCGCACGCTGACTGAGCGCATCCGGCCGCGCTGGGAGCAATCGAGCCCGCAGGACCAGCAGGCCGAGATCGAGCGCACCCCGCTGCGCCGGGTCGCCGAGGCGGCGGACCAGGCGAAAGTCATCTGCTTTCTGGCGTCAAGCGACGCCGATTTTGTGACCGGCGTGACGATCGACGTAACCGGAGGGAATTGATCCCAGGAGGACTGAATAATGGCGACCTACGTACTGGTGCACGGCTCCTACCAGGGCGGCTGGATCTGGCAGAGGGTGGCGAACCGGCTGCGCGCCGCGGGGCATCAGGTCTACGCGCCGAGCCTCGACGGCTGCGGCGAGCGCAAGGCGTCGGTGCGCCCCGGTATCACCACCGAAACCCAGGCCGACGAAGTGGCGCAACTCCTGTTTTACGAGGACCTGAAAGACGTCGTGCTGGTCGGCACCAGCTCGGGCGGCATGGTGGCGTGCCGGGTTGCCGAGCTGATGCGCGAGCGGGTCGGCCGCCTCGCCTTTGTCGATGCGCTGGCCCTCTTCGACGGCGAGAAGATCCGCGACATCGTCACCCGCTCGACGGCAACGGCGAGCGGCGGCGGGCTGACCGCGGGGCCCACCCCCGAGGATGCCGCCAATCGCCTGTTCGCCGATCTCGATCCCGCGAGCCGCGCCTGGGCGCTGGAGCGCTATACGCAGCACCCGATCGGCATCTACGACCAGCCGGTCAGACTCGCCTCGTTCTGGTCGCAGAAATGGCCGGCGAGCGTCATCTGGTGCCGCCGCGCGCCGAACCCGGGCGAGGCGCATCAACGGCGCTGCGCCGACAAGCTCGGCGCCAGCTGGGCCGAACTCGACACCGGCCACTACCCGATGCTCAGCATGCCCGAAGAGCTGACAAAGCTGCTATTGGCGGGCTGATCCGGCGGCTGACAGAATCGGCGCGGCCCGGCCATTTTATGAGAACGCAAGATGAAAGCAGCGGGAATCAAATAAGCCACAAACTATCGATAAACTTTGAGAAATTCCGAAACGAAAGCGGCCGGCGTTAACGAACCGGACCCTTTTTCAAGTTAAAAACATCTTGTACAAGAGGTTTCGAATGAGAGATTACGATGTACCCGGACGGGCAACATATCCTGGTGATCGATGACGAAGCCGGCCGGCGGCAGTTGTGCGAGGGTGTCTTGCGGGAGGCCGGCTTCGCGGTGATCGCCGTTTCCGAAAGCGTCTCCGCGATCCGTGCCGCGGCGAGCCGGCGCTTCATGCTGGTGCTCGCGGCGGTCGATCTGCCCGGGACGCTCGACGGCCTGGTGACGGTCCGCCAGATCCGGGCGCGCCAGCCCTGGCTGCGGGCGCTGTTCGTTGGCGAGGTGGCGCAGCGGCCGCTGTTGCGTACCCGCGGTCGCGACGATTTCATCCCGTCGCCGTTCAACCATCGCGATCTGCTGGGCTGCGTCTTCGAGCTGATGAACCGCGAAGTCGCCCCACTGCCCGACGAGCCGCGCGCCAGCCGCCGCACCGGATAACCGCATTCGCGCCGGTTGCCGGCGACGCCACCGATCGGGTAAAATCGGGCACGCACCGCGACGGGATCGGCCGGTGGCGCCGGGGCGTGGCTCAGCCTGGTAGAGCGCCTGCTTTGGGAGCAGGATGTCGGAGGTTCGAATCCTCTCGCCCCGACCATCACCCTGGCCATCACCCTGGCCATCGTCCCGGCTATTGGCGCGCAGAGAGGGGAGGCGCGGGCATCATGGCGCTGGCACGCATCTATCGGCCGGCCAAGACGGCGATGCAGTCGGGGCGGGGGCAAACCCGCAAATGGCTGCTCGAATACGAGCCGGCCAGCCGCCGCGATCCCGACCCGCTGATGGGCTGGTCGAGTGCCGAGGATACGCTCAACGAGGTGCGGCTGCTCTTCGCCACGCTCGCCGAGGCGCTCGCCTTCGCCAAAAAGCACGGGCTCGACTACGCGCTGATGGAGCCGCAGGCGCGCACCGCGAAGGCAAAGAGCTACGCCGACAATTTCCGCTACGACCGGGTGCGCCTCTGACGCGCCGCCGCTCCCGCCGCCCGCAGCGCCCCTGCCGACCCCGTAGCTCAGCTGGATAGAGCACTCGCCTTCTAAGCGAGATGTCGC
>DATLRS010000110.1:0-21055 GCA_035534535.1 Allostellaceae bacterium
TCGGCGAGGAAGCGATCGAGGCGGTGATCGAGGGGGTGCGGGGCGACCGCGCCGCGCTGATCGGCGAGAGCGCCGATGTGCTCTACCACCTCTTCGTGCTGTGGGCCGCGCTCGATGTCACCCCGGGCGATGTCGCCGGCGAACTTACCCGCCGCGAGGGCGTCTCGGGGATCGCCGAAAAGCGCGGGCGAAGCAAGGGATAGGCCCCGCTCCGCCCTCGCTCCTAAATTACTCGGCGGCGCTGGCTTGCGGCGTTGGCCGGGTCAACGAGGCGGCGGGCGTCGGAATCGCATAGAGCCGCGCGCAATTGTCCCACAGGATCTTCTTCCGCTGCGCGGCGTCGAGCGGCAGGCCGAGGAACTGCTCGATCGCCTCGGGGAAGGCGCCGTCCGAATGCGGGTAGTCGCTCGATACGACAAAATATTCGGCACCCATCTTGTTGACGACATCGACCGCCGGCTCCTCGTCGACATCGAGCGCGATGTAGCATTGCCGGCGGAAGTATTCGCTGGGCAGCATCGACAGCGGCCGCTCGCAGCCGGGACCGAACTTCTCCCACTGGTCGTCGAGCCGCCACAGCCACCAGTAGAGCCACCCCGCGGTGCCTTCGAGAAAGGCGGCGCGCAGTTTCGGATGGCGTTCGAGCACCCCGCCGGTCGTCAGGCTGGCGATCGCACCCATCAACTCGACCGGGTTGCGGATCGCATGCGCGATCGGGTGGAAATTGGCGTGACCGACATAGCGGCGGCCGGCATCGTCCTTCAATGAGGTATTGCCGGTCGGGTGGAAGCCGATCGGCACGCCGAGTTCCTCGAGCACGTCCCACAGCGGCTCGACGGCCTCGTCATGGAGGTGCTGGCCGTTGACCGGGTTGGGGGTGCCGATGACCGCCACCGCACCCAGCTCCCGGACCGAGCGGCGCGTCTCGGCGACCGCCGACGGCACGTCATGCATCGCGATCTGTGCGGCGAATTTCAGGCGTTGCGGGTCGGTCTTGCAGTAGTCGGCGGCCCAGTTGTTGTAGGCGCGCGCCAGGGCCGCGGCGTAATCCGGCTTCAAATCGTCGTGGCACAAGATCTGCCGCCCGCGGGTGCCGTACATGACCGCGACGTCAATGCCTTCGATGTCCATCGCCTGGAGGGTCGAGGGCGCGTCATAGCCGCGCGCCCGCGCGATCTGGAAATGCGGGTGCCGGGCGCGGCTGCGGCGGCGCAATTCGCTGCTGGAGAGGGTCGCGCCGCTCTGCATGTTGTGGGCCGGGATCGCCAGCCCCTGAACCTCCATGCCCATGATCGAGTCGGTGTTGCTCTTGTCATCCTTGCTCTCGGCGAGCTGCTGGCGCTGGCCGCCAAAGAACCGCGGCGGGTTGGCCTTGTGCGGCCCGTCGAGATAGCGCGCCCACAGGTCGTCGGGCTCCATCATGTGCAAATCGCTGTCGAGGATCAGGTAGCCGTCGCGTGCCATGTCGCTTCTCCCACTGGCGCTATGAGCATTGCATTGCTGGACCGGATTGACGCTATTCGACCGGCACGAAAATGCAGTTGCGGATCTTGCCTTCGATCGCCTTTGACAGATGCCCCTTGCCGGTCGTGTCCTCGACCAGGATCACTTCGCCGGCGCCGATGATGCGCGCCTCGCCGTCGCTGGCGGTGATTTGCACACCGGCGTCGAGGTTGATGATGTATTGCCGGCGCGGCGCCGGGTGCCAGTCGAGGTCGTAGGCCGGCTGCACCTCGCGGAAGATGATGCCGGTCGCCGGCAGCCGCTGCGACAGCTTGCCGGCGCGACCTTCCTCGACCCATTCGACCTCGATGTCGCGGAAATGCGACTGGCCGTTGGCATCGGCATAAAGATTGTGGATCCGCATGGCGCCGCCTCCTTCGGGGCTTGGTTTGTAGGCGGCCCGATTGTAGCGGCCCCAACGCCCGCCGCGCCAGCGCCGCGCGACGGCGCGCCGCATCCGCGGCCCGGCAGCGGCCTTGCCTTCAGCCGCTCCGAGCCATTCGGATGATGCATTGCTTGCGCGCCCGCGCCCCCGTCATGATGATGCGACAGCCTCGCGCAGGGATTTTTGGCTATGGAATTCGGCAGCTTCATGGAATTTCCGCCGGTTGCGGCGGGCGGCGACAGCGCGGCCTTCGATCGGGCGCTCGCCGAGTGCGAAGTCGCCGAGCGGGTCGGCCTCGACGCGATCTGGCTGGCGGAGTTGCACGGCGCGCCGGAGCGCTCGGTGATGTCGGCGCCGATGATGGTGGCCAGCGCCATCGCCGCGCGCACCAGCGCGATCAAGATCGGCATCGCGGTGCAGGTCTTGCCCCTGTCGCACCCGCTGCGCCTCGCCGAGGAGGCCGCGACGATCGACCAGATCAGCCACGGGAGGCTGATCTACGGCATCGGCCGCAGCGGCGTCGTGCGCACCTACGAGGATTACGGCATTTCCTATGCCGAAAGCCGCGAGCGCTTTGCCGAGACGCTGGAAATATTGCAGCTGGCGTGGACCCAGCCGACTTTTTCCTATGAGGGCAAATATCACAGCTTTACCAACGTCGCGGCGACGCCGAAGCCCTATCAGAAGCCCTATCCGGAACTGCGCATGGCGGCGGCGACGCCCGAGACCTTTCCGCAGATCGGCCGGCTCGGCCTGCCGATCTTTGTCGCCGTGCGGCAGGGGCCGTTCTCGCAACTAGCCGAAAGCATCAAGGCCTACCGAGCCGCTTATGAGGCGGCCGGCCATAAGGGGCGCGGGAAAGTGTTCCTGCGGGTCCCGGCCTACCTCGCCGAAACCCGCGAGCGCGCCCGCGCCGAGGCCAGGGAAAGCCTGATGAGCTTTTTCCGCTATCAGGCCGAACTGGGGCTCGATTCGGCACGCCGCGCCGGCGGCGAGGTGGCCGCACAGCGGCTGCGCCGGGTCGAGCGGCTGCAGGCGCTGACCTACGAGGAGGCGCTCGCCACCCAGGTCATCATCGACGAGCCGAACGGCTTCACGGCACGGCTGCGCGAGGTCGAGGAAGAGATCGGCCTCGACGGCATCCTCGCCGAACTGAATTGCGGCGGCCATATCCCGCAGGATGGAGTGCTGAACGCCCTCAAGCTGTTATGTCTGGAGGTGAAGCCGCGGTTTCACTAGGCGGCGCCACTTGCTCTGAAAGGGGTCTTTTGATGTTTGGAATTCGACCCGGCGGGCGTCGAGACCCCAGCCCCATCAGTGAAGCGTCAAAGCGGCTGCCGGATCACCCGCCGATCGGCGCCCCGCCAGGCGACATCACGCCGATCGACCTGATCTTTAATGCCGTCCTGTCCGAGATCGAGCCCGCGGCGGCGGCGAGCCTGACCCGGCCGGAACTGGCTGATCGCATCCGGAAGCTTGTCGGCGAGGTCATGATCAGGGAGCGGCTGCTGCTGAACCCGGAGGAGCAGGATACGCTCAGCGCAACGGTGTTGCACGACCTGACCGGTCTCGGCCCGCTGGAGAACCTGCTGCAGGACGACACCGTGTCGGACATTCTGGTGAACGGGGCCCAGCAAATCTTCGTTGAACGGCGAGGCAAGCTGGAACTGACCGGGTTGCACTTTCGCGACGATCGCCACGTTGTTTACCTGGCACAGCAGATCGCGTCATCGATCGGGCGTTACGTTGACGAGTCGAGCCCCATGCTCGATGCACGCCTGCCCGACGGCAGCCGGGTCAACGTGGTCATCCCTCCGATCATTCTCAACGGCCCGAGCATCTCGATCCGCAAGTTCAACCGCACGTTTCTCAGTTTCGCGCGCATGATCGAGTTAAACAGCGTTTCGCCCGCGCTCGCCCGGGTGCTGGAAATTGCGGCGCGCTGCCGGCTCAACATACTGATCTCGGGCGGTACGGGGTCAGGCAAGACGACGCTGCTCAACGCCCTGTCCGGCCACATTCATCCGGGAGAGCGGGTGGTTACGATCGAGGACACGGCCGAACTGCAACTGCAGCAGCCGCATGTCCTGCGGATGGAAATGCGACTGCCGGATCTCGAGGGCAAAGGCGAGGTCACGCAACGCGATCTGGTACGCAATGCGCTGCGCATGCGCCCCGACCGGATCATTGTGGGCGAGGTGCGCGGTCCCGAAGCCTTTGACATGTTGCAGGCGATGAACACCGGGCATAGCGGCTCAATGTCGACGGTTCACGCCAACTCCACTCGCGATGCGCTGGTGCGAGTCGAAAATATGGTGCTCACAGCCAACAATCACCTGCCGCTCCATGCGATCCGCAGTCAACTGGTCAGCGCTCTCGATCTCGTAATCCAAGTCGAGCGGCTGCGCGATGGCAGCCGCCGCGTCACCGAATTGAGCGAGGTCGTCGGCCTGGAAGAGGAAATCATCGTTCTCTCCTCCCTTTTCAGTTTTGAATACGCAGACGCAGACCCCGACGGTACAGTTCGCGGCACGTTTTTGCCCAGCGGCATTCGCCCCCGTTTCTTCAAACGGCTGAATTCTTACGGTTTGGGAGAGAGCTTCCTGCGCGCGATCAGCCCCTGACTAACGGCCGCCAACCGGCCGGTTCACGCCGCCGCGATGGCCGCGCGCTCGCTGCTGCCCGTCGCGGCGGCGGGCTCGGGAAACAGCAATTCCTCGTACTGGTCGATTGTGCGCGAACACATCGCCTCGCGGCTGTAGCCGGCAGCGACATAGGCCCGCGCCCGCCGGGCGAACGCCGCGCGCGCCGCATCGTCGAGCGCCAGCGCTTTGGCGATCGCCGCCGCCAGCGCCGTCGTGTCGCCCGGCGGCACCAGCCAGCCGGTGACCCCGGGCACGATCGTCTCGCGCGCGCCGCCATGGTCGGTCGCGACCACCGGGCGGCCCATCGCCTGCGCCTCGACGATGACCCGGCCAAACCCTTCCGGATCGGTCGAGGCCGAGATCACCAGATCCGCCAGCACATAGGCGGCCGGCATATCGTTGCAATCTTCGACGATGCGGAACATGCCGATGAGACCGAGCCGCCCGATCGCCGCCTCGAGTTCGCGGCGGAAGCCGGCGTGCTGCTCGGCGCCGACCAGGAGGCAGCACAGATCGCGGCGGCCGAGCCGGGCGATCGCCTCGATGAAGTCGAGCCCGCCCTTCCAGCGGGTCAGCCGCCCCGGCAGCATCAGCACCGTTGTGTCGTCAGGCACCCGCCAGCGCGTCGCCAGCGTCGCAACCCGCTCGCCATTGACGCCGCGCGGATCGAACGCGGCGAGGTCGATGCCGCGGGGGATGACCCGCAGGCGGTCGCGGCCGACGCCGTAGACGCCGGCAACATGCTCGCCGACGAATTGCGAGATCGCGATGACCCGCTCGCCACGCGCCATCACCGAATTGTACCAGCGCTTCAGCGGCAGATCGGTGTCGTAGGCGTTGTGGAACGTGGTGACGAAGTGCCGGCCGGTGGCGCGCGCCGCCGACCACGCGCTCCACGCCGGGGCGCGGCTGCGGGCGTGTACGATGTCGATCTTGTGATGGCGGATGATGTCGATCAGCGCGCCAGCGTTGCGCCGCATCACCAGCGGGTTTTTCGAGGCGAGCGGCAGCTTCAGGTGGCGGGCGCCGACCCGCGTCAGCTGGTGCTCCATCGGGCCGCCCGCAGAGGCCACATAGGAAGTCCAGCCGGCCGCCACCAGGGCGCCCGCGAGATCGACCGTGCCACGCTCGACCCCGCCCGATACGAGGCTGGGGATTACCTGCAGCACGGCCGGCGGGCGGCCTTCCTTGGGCCGGCCGGCGATGTTATCGTCACTTCTCATTGGCTTGCCGCAACACCTCGATGCCCGCTCCCGACAGCGCCCCGGCGCTCGATCAACCGGACGGTCAATCAGACGGGGCGCGCCCGCAGATTCTAGCACGCCCGGATGGCGCCACAATCGCCTACCGGCGGCTTTCCGGCGCGTCCCCGGGGATCCTCTTCCTCGCCGGCTTCCGGTCCGACATGAACGGCACCAAGGCGTTGTTTTTAGAGGATTATTGCCGGCGTCGCGGGCGTGCCTTCGTGCGCTTCGATTATTTCGGTCATGGCGCCTCGAGCGGCGACTTCGCGCACGGCACGATCGGTCGCTGGCGCGACGACGCAACCGCCGTCATCGATTCGCTGTCGGCGGGCCCGCAGATCCTGGTCGGGTCGAGCATGGGCGGCTGGGTCATGCTGCTGGCGGCCCTGGCGCGGCGCCAGCGCATCGCCGCGCTGGTCGGCATCGCCGCTGCCCCCGATTTCACCGAGGAGCTGCTGTGGCCGCGGCTCGACCCGGCGCAACGCCGCGAGATCGCCGAGCGCGGCGCGGTCGTCCTGCCATCCGAATTCGATCCGGCGGGCTATCTCTACAGCCGGGCCTTGATCGAGGACGGCAGACGGCATCTGCTGCTCGGCGCGCCGATCGCGCTCGACATGCCGGTGCGGCTGCTGCATGGGCTCGCCGACCGGTCGGTGCCGTGGCGATTGAGCCTGCGCCTCGCCGAGCGCCTCGCCAGCCGCGATGTCGCCGTGACCCTCATCAAGGACGCCGACCACCGCCTGTCGGCTCCAGCCGACCTCGCCCGCCTCGCGCAAACCCTCAACGCGCTGACCGCCTCATGACGCCGGCGCCGGCGGTTGGGGCGCGGGGATCTCGCGGGTTTCGGCGGTGGCGGGCGACACCCCGAAGGTCAGGCGGATGCGGTAATGCGCCCAGTCGCGGCGGTAGGCGGCCGGGTCGGGCAGCGCGATGTCGGCGGTCGAGACGGTCGCCAGAAGCTGCTCCCGGCTGTACAGCGCAGCACCGCTTTGCGGGCTCTCGATCGCCAGCGCCGTTGCGCTGCCGCCGCCGTTGAAGGCGCTCTGCCAGGGATCGGCGGCGGTCGACTGGCCGGTCGCAAAGCGCGGCGCGGCGGCGACATCGATATACCGGGCCGGGGTCGCGGTGCCGTCGGGGGCGACGAGGTCGGCGGCGTGCAGCGGCAGGCGGTCGACCGCGTCGACGACGATCAAATCGACAATGCCGCCGGGGGGAAAGCCGGCCCGCACGCTCGCGGTCGGCCCGGGTGGCGGTGCCTCGCCGCCGGCGCAGGCGGTGAAGAGGAGCAACGGCAGCAGGGCCGGCAACAGGCGACGCATCGCATCCCCGCAGGAGGTCGAAGGCTCGTCCGGTCTCTATGTCATTGCCGACCGGCGGACGCAATCGTGGCGCTCCCCGTGGCGCTCCCCGTGACAGCGGCGGCCGGGCCGTGCACAATCCTGGCGGCATCGCCGAGGGAGAACGCCATGACCGAGAGCGCCACGCTTCACACCGCCGATATCGGCGCGGTCGAGGACCGGTTTTTCACGATCCGCGATTTTCGCCTGACCAACGGTGCCGTCATGCCCGAGGCGAAGATCGCTTACGAGACCTACGGCCGCCTCGCGCCGCCCAATGGCCCGAATGGCGGCCGAAACGCGGTGCTGATCACGCACGGCTATACCGGCAGCCACCACGCCGCCGGGCGCAGCCCCGCCAACGGCAACCAGCCGGGCTCGTGGGACGGCCTCATCGGGCCGGGCAAGGCGATCGACACCGACCGGCTGTTCGTCGTCGCCAGCAACATGCTGGGATCCTCCTACGGTTCGACCAACGCTGCCTCGCTCAACCCGGCGACCGGCAAGCCCTATGGGGCCGATTTTCCGGCGCTCGCGATCCGCGACATCGTCGCGGCGCAGAAGGCGCTGCTCGAATCGCTCGGCGTCCGGCACCTCGTTGCCGTCGCCGGCCCGTCCTATGGCGGCTATCAGGCGTTCCAGTGGGCGGTCGCCTATCCCGACTTCATGGATGCGATCGTCCCGGTCAATACCGCGCCCTGGGCGTCAGCCAACACCGACAAGCAATTGGCCGAGGCGACGGCGCGGCTGGCGAGCGATCCCGAGTGGCAGGGCGGGAATTATTACGGCAGCGGCGGCTGCAAGAGCGTGCTGACCGAGATCCGAATCGAGACCCTGAAGCGCTACGGCATCGAGGCCAACCTGACGCCGCGCTATCCCGACCGCGATGCGCGCGAGGCGGCGATCCGTGAGCAGGCCGCCAAATGGGCCAACAACTGGGACGCCAACTCGCTGTTGATCCTGCGCCGCGCGCTGATCGGCTTCGATACGCGGCCCGATTTCGCCAAGATCAAGGCGAAGGTGCTGTATGTGCTGTGCCGCAGCGATGCGCTGTTTCCGCCGAAGATCGCGCCGGCCGTCATGCAGGCGCTCGAAGCGGCCGGGGTCGAGGCGCGCTATTTCGAGCTCGACAGCGATCTCGGCCACTCGTCGAGCGGTCCCGAACACGCCAAATGGTCGCCGACGCTGCGCCAGTTCCTGATGCCGCTGGTGGCGCGCGCGAACTGACATTCGCTGACAGTCGCAGGGGGGAGGCAGGCATGCCCGACAGCTTTAAGATCGCCAATTTCCGGCATGTCGCCGACGGCCTGCAGGAGGGCCAGTTCGCGGTCGGCGAGCGCAAGCGCGCACACAGTCTTGACGACCTCGATCCGATCTACCGTCAGCTGCTCGACCGGCCGATCACCCAGACGCTCGGCATCATCGGCCCCGACGGACGGCCGAGCCTGACGCCGATGTGGTTCGATTACGAGGACGACAAGATCCTCGTCAACACCGCCTCGCATCGTGCCAAATGCGACTGGATTCGCCGCAGCCCCCGGCTGACCAGCCTCCTGGTCAACCCCGACAACGCCTATCACTGGGTGCAGATCAAGCACACGGTCGAGCGCGAATTGCGCGAGTGGGAGCCCGGCGGCGACTACGTCACCCGGCAGCTTGACCGAATCTGGACCAAATACACCGGCAACCCGCCGCCCTACGGCCTGCGCGACCCGAAAATCGACGAGAAGCGGGTGCTGTTCGTCTGCCGCCTCGACGCGATCGCCACCTTCGGCAAGCCCTGAGCCTAGCGGCTCTCCGCGGTAACGAGCTGGCGCGGCGCGGCGCCTTCGACCGCCGGCAACTCGGCGAGCGGCACGCCGGGAGCGGATTTCGACACGCGCAGCACCAGGGCCGATTTGACATGGGCGACGTTGGGCGCGGCGGTCAGCCGGTCGCTGAGAAACCGCTGATAGCTGTCCCAATCGGGCGCCACGATCTTCAATAGAAAGTCGGTCTCCCCGGCCAGCATGTGCGCTTCGCGCACTTCGGGCCAGGTGGCGACCAGCGTCTCGAACGATTTGAGATCGGTCTCGGCCTGGCTCTGCAGCCCGATCTGGGCAAACACCGTCACCGCGAAGCCGAGCGCCTCCGGCATCAGCTCGGCATGATAACCGCGGATCAGCCCGGCCGCCTCCAGCGCGCGCACGCGGCGCAGGCAGGGCGGCGGCGAGATGCCGACGCGGCGGGCCAGCTCGATATTGGTCATGCGCCCGTCGCCCTGCAGCAGGCTGAGGATCTGCCGGTCGATACGGTCGAGCCTGGGCCCGCGCATGCGCAATTCCGTTGGTTTCCGCGAGGCTTCGGAAATTGTTGCGACAATACAAATTTCGCCGCCGCCGCGCAATTTTGTTGCGCAGGCGCGGCCGCCTTGCCGTCGCCCATCGGTTTCCGTAAACCCAGCGCATGCTCGCCCGGCCGGTTGCCGACCCCGAGACCCGATCGACCGCGGCGGCGCCCTCTGTCTGGGTGCTGCACGACGGCAAGCCCGGCATGGCGAGCCAGGCCCTCGGGCTCGCCGAGGCGAGCGGCTTTGGGTTTGTCGAAAAGCGGCTGACGATCGCGGCGCCCTGGGCCTGGCTGCCGCCCTTGCTGTGGGTCGCGCCGCTGCGCGCGGCCGGCCCGACACTGATGCCGCCGTGGCCCGATCTGGTGATCGGCTGCGGCCGCAACACCGTGCGGCCGGCGCTGGCGATCCGCCGCGCCAGTGGTGGCCGGACGCTCGCCGTCCAGGTGCAGGACCCGCGGCTCGGCCGCGGCCAATTCGACCTGATGGTGGTGCCCGAGCACGACCGGCTGCGCGGCCCGCGCGTCATCCTCACCCGTGGCGCGTTGCATCGCGTGACGGCGGCGCGGCTCGCCGCCGAGCGGCAGCGGTTTCCGGCGCTGGAAGCGTTGCCGCGACCGATCCTCGGCGTCTTGATCGGCGGCGCCAACCGGGCCTATCGCCTCGATTTGCGCCGGCTCGCCGAGATCGCCGAGGCAATCGCGGCGGCGGTGCGGCGCAGCGGCGGATCGGCGGTCGTGACGCCGTCGCGCCGCACCGGCGCCAAGGGCCTGGCCGTGCTGCGCGAGCGGCTCGCCGGCCTGCCGGGGGCGATCTGGGACGGCACCGGCGACAATCCCTATTACGCCTTTCTGGCCGTTGCCGACGCGCTGCTGGTCACCGCCGATTCGGTGTCGATGGTCAGCGAGGCGGCGGCGTCGGGCAAGCCGGTACACATCCTCGGCCTCACCGGCGGCGACGCCAAGTTCGCCCGGTTTCACGACACGCTGCGGCAGGCCGGGATAACCCGGCCGTTCGCCGGCCAGATCGAGCACTGGTCCTATGCCCCGCTCGACGACAACGCCCGCGCCGGCCGGGCGCTGCGCGAGCTGGTCTTGACGCATCTCGCGCGCCGCCCTCAGGTGTAGTATCCGGTCGGCATGGCGCTGCGCATCGAGACCTTCGACAATCTTCGCGGCGGCAATACGCTCTACAAGGCGTTGACCCACCCGCATGCGGCGCCGGCGGCGCGCGCCCTATTGGCCGCGCTGGCCGGCCGGCCGCCGGTGGCGATCGTCGATCCGCATGGTGCGGCCGAAGGCTTCGCGGAGATTTTCGGGCTCGACGGGATCGCGCTCGCCGGGGTCTACGTCCAGGACGTGGTGCGCTTCGGCAGCATGGTGCTGGGCTGCCGCGCGGCGCCGCTGACCGAACTGAAGGCGGACGGCGCCCGCTCGGTACTGGTGGCCGGGTTCGATGCCGACCGGCTCATCGGGCAGCTGCAACCCTACCTGCCGGCCGGCGCGCCGGTGGCGAGCCTCGATGCGATGCGCCTTCCCGAAGCGCGCCTCACCAACCGCCAGCTCTATCTCGACCCGCTTAATTTCGCGACCAATTTCGCGCTGTTCCGCGACACCGGCGCGCTGCACACGCGGCTCGTCACGGCGAATTACTGGTCCGGCTACGGGGCGCGCGAGGTGAGCTGCTGGCTGACGCTGTTCGACGAAGGCGGCGCGGTGATCGCCGAATGGTCGCAGCCCTGCGGCCGTGATGGCGGCGCGATCATCATCGACAGCCGCGATGTCCGTACCCGCTTCGGGCTCCCCGACTTCGCCGGCCAGCTTTTCATCCATGTCGTCGGCGCGGCCGGCCACGACGTCGTCAAATACGCGCTCGACACGTTTGGCGAGCCCGGTGGCCAAGCCGGCGCTGCGAGCGATGGCGGGCTGTCCTGCACGCATGACGCCAATGCCTGGCCGGCCGAGCGCTATGCCGGCCTGCCGGCGCCGGCAGACGGCGAGCGGATCATCCTGTGGGTGCAGAACAGCCACCCCACGCCGATCCCGGCCGGCGCGATCGGGCTCAACCCGATGGGCGAGGACGCCGTCGTCACGCTGCCCGAGGCGATCGGCCCGTTCGCCAGCCGGGCCGTCGATGTCGGCGAGTTGCTGCCCGGCCTCGCCTGGCCGCGCCAGATCGAATTGCGCGCCGGCAAGCACGTCGTGCGGCCGCGTTATGAGATCATCGCCGGCGATCGGCGCCGCATCGCGCACGTCAATGTCGAGCGCACCGATCTGAAACCCGACATCGAGCTGCCGCAACTCGGCGAAGCACTCGGCAAGGGCTACCTGCTGCCCGCCCCGATCCTGCCGCGCGACCAATGGGAGAGCCTGTTGCTGCCGACGCCGATGGCGCTGTCGCAACAGGAATTGCCGGTCGCCGCCTTGGTCTACGATGCCGCGGGCAACCAGATCGCGCGGACGACGCTGGGCCGCCTGCCGCGCGATCACGCCACCGCGCTGTCGCTCGACGACATCGCCGGCGGCCTCGGCAGCTCTTACGGCCATGTCGAACTGGTCTACGACTTTGCCCAGGGCGGCGAAGGCGACGGCTGGCTGCACGCGCTGTTCCGCTATCGCCACCGTGCCAGCGGCCACGCCGCCGAGACGAGCTTTGGCGCGCATATCTTCAATACGCTCCTCGTCTACCGCGACGAGCCGCAATCCTATTCGGGCCGGCCGCCGGGCCTTTCGACCCGGCTGTTTCTGCGTCTGGGCGAGGCGGGCTACGACACGCTGTGCCACCTGATCTATCCGGCCTCATGCCCGTGGCGGCCGTTGAGCGCGACCGAGATCATCCTCCACAACCGCGACGGCGCGCAAATCGCTCGCGCCGCACTGGCGATCCCGTGCTCCGGCTCGCGGCTGTTGCGCTATCATGCGCTGTTCGACGCGGCGACCCGCGCCGCCGCCGGCGCCGGCGCCTATGCCGTCATCCGCGACCCGACCTGCCGGCTGTTCGGCTACCACGGGCTGTTGGGCCAGGCGGGCGCGTTCAGCCTCGACCATATGTTCGGTTTCTGATTAATCGCTCGGCGTCTGCGAGCCCGACCGCCCGATCGTCGCCGCAGCGCAAAAAAATGCTATACTATGCTGTCCTATCGATCGGCCGACGGGTTTGAGCATCGCGCGATGGCGGAGCAGCAGCACAGCAAGGTCTTGATCATCGGCGCGGGGCCGGCCGGATTTACCGCGGCGATCTATGCCGCGCGCGCCAATCTGCAACCCATCCTGGTCAGCGGATTGCAGCCGGGCGGCCAGCTGACGATCACCACCGATGTCGAGAACTACCCCGGGTTCGCCGACATCATCCAGGGTCCCTGGCTGATGGAGCAGATGCAGCGCCAGGCGGAGCATGTCGGTACGCGCCTCATCCCCGACCTCATCGTCGCGCTCGACCTGGCGCGGCGACCCTTCGCGGCAACCGGCGATTCGGGCGATCGGTACCTCGCCGACACGGTGATCATCGCGACCGGGGCGCAGGCGCGCTGGCTCGGCATCCCCGGCGAGGAGAGGTTCCGCGGCTTTGGCGTTTCGGCCTGCGCCACCTGCGACGGGTTCTTCTTCCGCGACAAGGAGGTCGTTGTGGTCGGCGGCGGCAACGCGGCGGTCGAGGAAGCGCTCTATCTGACCAACCATGCGCGGCGGGTCACCCTCGTGCACCGGCGCGACGCGCTGCGCGCCGAGAAGATCCTGCAGGATCGGCTGTTCCGCAACCCGAAGATCGCTGTCATCTGGGACAGCGTCGTCGAGGAGGTTATCGGCATCGCCGAACCGCCGGAGGTCACCGGCGTCAAGCTGCGCAACCGGCGCACCGGCGCCCTGAGCGAGCACGCATGCGACGGCGTCTTCGTTGCGATCGGGCACACCCCCGTCACCGATCTGGTGGCCGGGCAGCTGGCGCTCGATCGCGACGGCTACATCCTGACCGCGGCCGATTCGACGGCAACCGCGGTGCCGGGCGTGTTCGCCGCCGGCGACGTCAAGGACAAGGTGTTCCGCCAGGCGGTGACGGCCGCCGGGCTCGGCTGCATGGCCGCGCTCGAAGCGGAGAAGTTTCTCGCCGCGCAGGAAGACGACGCGGCAGTGCGCGCCGCTCAATAGGGGCCAGGCCGATCGGGCCGGGAACGGCGAGCGCGGGGAGCGGGGACTCCCGGAAGGCAAGCAAATGGCGATGGATTGGGACAAGTTGCGGGTGTTTCACGCGGTCGCCGAGGCGGGCAGCTTCACCCATGCCGGCGAGGCGCTCAATCTGAGCCAATCTGCCGTGAGCCGGCAGATCAGCGCGCTCGAGGAGAGCCTCAGCGTACCGCTGTTTCACCGGCATGCGCGCGGCCTCATCCTGACCGAGCAGGGCGAATTGCTGTTTCGCACGGCGCGCGAGGTCTTCGCCAAACTGGCGATGTCGGAAAGCCTGATTTCCGAATCCAAGGACCGCCCGAAGGGCCCGCTGAAGATCACGACGAGCGTCGCCTTCGGCTCGTTCTGGCTGACGCCGCGCATCCGGGAATTCCTCGACCTCTATCCCGAGATCCAGGTCACCCTGGTGGTCGACGATTCGGAGCTCGACCTGTCGATGCGCGAAGCGGATGTCGCGATTCGGATGTCGCCGCCGCGCCAGCCCGATCTGATCCAGCGCCATCTGGTCAGCGTCCAGGTGCGCATCTACGGCTCGGTCGACTATCTCAAGAAGTATGGCGCGCCACAGCGCGCCGAGGAACTCGACGAGCATCGCCTGATCGTCTACGGCGAGGATGCGCGCCCGCCGGTGCTGGGGGTGAACTGGCTGCTCGACGCCGGCGCCAAGCCGGGGCGCGAACGCCACCCGATCCTCAGCGTTAACAACACGTATGGCATGCTGCGCGCGGTGAAGAGCGGTCTCGGCCTTGCGTCGCTGCCCGACTTTGTCGCCGCCGAGGACAGCAACCTAGTGCGCGTGCTGCCCGAGGTGTCGGGACCGCCCAACGAAGCCTATTTCGTCTATCCCGAAGAGTTGCGTTCCTCGAAACGGATCAGCGTGTTCCGTGATTTCCTGCTGCGCAAAGTCGCGGAGGGACGGTTGAGCTAACAATCCAATGCGGCGAGGTGTCGCAGGTCGTTTGCCGCCTGGTCATAAGCATTGCGGTTTTTGCAGACGAGCCAGAACGAATTCCCGTTGGTGTCGTGCCGCGTCTGCCCTGATATTTGGCCTTGCGCGATACTGCATCGCGGCGAGTTTTCGCGGGTCGTTTACCGCAAAAGGGTTTCCGGGACTTGCGCCCGGAAAGAGGGTCTACGGACCCTTACGTCTCCTAGACGTGAAGCCTCCCTGTTCAAACTTGGCCGGAACCTTGGTTCCGGCCAATTTCTTTTGCGGAATTGCCGCCGGGTCCCACCGGGGTCCCAACGCGCTCCACTTTGCGACCCCGCGCATCACCCCGCCTCTGGCCAGCCTTGCGCCAGTTTCCCTCAGAGAGAACAATGCGCGGCGGCACAACGAATCGCGGCGCTCCAACGAGGGAGAGAATGCCATGGAACTCGGATTACAGGGCAAGCATGCGATCGTGACCGGCGGTAGTCGGGGCATTGGCAAAGCCATCGCGCGGGAATTGGCGCGCGAAGGGGCCGATGTGGCGATCGTGGCGCGGAACAAGGGGGATCTGGAGGCGACGGCGCGCGAGTTGGCGGCCGAGACGAACCGGCGCATCGTTCCCCTCGCGGCCGACGTCACCAGCAAGGAGCAGGTGGACCGCATGGTCGCCGAGGCGGCACAGCAACTGGGCGGCCTGCACATCCTCGTCAACAGCGGGTCCGCACCAGGCGGCTCGACCACCGCGACCGGCCCCATTGAAACCGTCATCGACGAGGATTTGATCCAGGATTTCAACGTGAAGTATGTGGGAGCGTTGCGCTGTTCGCGCGCCGTCATCCCGTTCATGAAGACGGCGGGTTGGGGCCGCATCATCAACATCAGCGGCGGCAACGCCCGCAACGCCGGCAATCTCAGCGGCGGCGCCCGCAATGCCGGCCTGGTGCACATGACAAAAACGCTGGCAGTCCAGCTGGGCCGTCATGGGATCACGGTCAATTGCATCCACCCCGGCACGACCCGCACCGAGCGCACGCCGAGCCTGCTCGCGACCCGCGCCGCCCAGCTGGGCGTATCCCCGGATGAGGTGGAGCGGCGGGACTTTGCTCCGGATTCGCCGCGCGGCAATTCGATCTGCCGCATGGTGGACGCTTCGGAAGTCGCGTTCGTTGCGGTCTTCCTGGCCTCGGAAAAGGCCTGGGCGGTCTCCGGCGAGCTGGTCGCGGCAGGCGGCGGGGCTGGGCGGTCGGTATATTACTGAGCGGCGCAAGCAGGCCGAGGGTCGGGGGTTAGCGCAAATCCAGCCGTTCCGACGCGGGCTGGACGCGCGATCGATCCTCCCTGGAGCTGCTCGCCGCCCCTGCCCGCGTCGCGGCCTCAAGATGCCCCTAAAGGCGCCGCTCCAGCCCGTGCCGACGGATCGCCCGGGTGGTGCTGCCGGAAAGGATTGAACTTTCGACCTCCCCCTTACCAAGGGGGTGCTCTACCACTGAGCTACGGCAGCGGGGCCCGCGCGTGGACGGCGCAGGGGAATACACGACCCCTCGCCGCTTGGCAAGGCGAGCGGCCGGCGCGCGCCCCGCGCTGGTGCCGCCCCGCGGGTTTGCCAATGCCCGCTGGGAACCTCGCGCAATCGGGGCGCGTTTGGGCGCCAGTGCATGGCGAACTCTCGATCTGGCTTTCAGGAGCCGATGATGGCGTGGCGGGACCTGCCGATCGACCCGGAAACCGATGTCGCGGCACCCTCGGTGCTCGAAGCATTCGAGAGGGCGCAGCGCGCCGAGTTGTCCTCGGCCGAGTGCTATCGCGCGGGGGTGGCGGCGTGGCGGCGGACCCATCCCGACCAGTCCGCCGAATATGCGGCGCGGCAGGCGGTTGCGGTGATTCTCGCCGCCAAGGTCAGCCTCAAGGTCGAGGGCGGTTGACAGGAGCCGCGCGGCGGCCCTTCCATCGCCGCGATGAGCGACACTCCCCGGCCCACTCCCCGGCTGACCCCGGACCGGCACGGCGAGCAGGTGGCGCGCGCCGAGCGCCTTGCCCGCGCCTTGCGCGAGAACCTGCGCCGCCGCAAGGAGCAGGCCCGCGCCCGCGTGACGCCCGCCGACCTGTCGCCCGCCGAGCCGGATGGCGACGAGCCGCCGGCTTGAGCGGAGGCGAGGTCTCGCTTAAAAGCAACCGGCACGATCGAGGGTCGGCGTCGCGGTCGCCCGGTGCGACCGCCGACTGCCGCCCGGAGCGCAGATGATGGACAGAATTCTGATCCGCGGCGGCGTTCCGCTGTCGGGCACGATCCAGATCGGTGGCGCCAAGAACGCGGCCCTGCCGCTGATGGCGGCGAGTCTGCTCTGCGCCGAACCGCTGGTGCTCGCCAATCTGCCGGACCTGGCCGACATCGCGACGATGGCCGATCTGCTGGTGCAGCAGGGTGTGGCAATCGACATCAGCGCCGCGGCGACCGGCGGATCGGGCCGCGTCGCCGAACTGTCGGCGCGCCACATCACCTCGACGACGGCGCCCTACGACCTGGTGCGCAAGATGCGCGCGTCGGTGCTGGTGCTGGGACCGCTGGTCGCGCGCTGCGGCCACGGCCGAGTGTCGCTGCCGGGTGGCTGCGCGATCGGGACCCGCCCGGTCGACCTGCACATCGAGGGGCTGCGGCGCCTCGGCGCCGCGGTCGACTTGCGCGAAGGCTATATCGAGGCGAGCGCCCCGCACGGGCTGCGCGGCGCCGAGATCGTCTTTCCCAGCGTCTCGGTCGGCGCCACCGAGAACCTGTTGATGGCCGCCACGCTGGCCGCCGGCGAGACGGTGCTGATCAACGCCGCGCGCGAGCCCGAGATCACCGATCTGGCGCATTGCCTGGTTGCGATGGGAGCGCAGATCGCCGGCATCGGCAGCGACCGCCTGTCGATCCGCGGCGTCGCCGGCCTGCATGGGGCACGCCACACGGTCATACCCGATCGCATCGAAACGGGCACCTATATGATGGCCGCGGCGGCGACCGGCGGCGAGGTGCAGCTCCTGGGCGGCCGGCTCGACCAGGTGGAGGCGGTGCAGCGCATCCTCGAGGCGGCCGGGGTCTGCGTCGCCGATGCGGCCGGCGGGATCGCGGTGCGCCGGCGCAACGGCCGCCTCGCCGGGATCGATGTGATGACCGAACCCTACCCCGGCTTCCCGACCGACCTGCAGGCACAAATCATGACACTGCTGGCGACCGCCGAAGGCGCCTCGATGATCACCGAGACGATCTTCGAGAACCGTTTCATGCACGTGCCGGAACTGGCGCGGATGGGGGCCAACATCACGGTGCACCGCGCCTCGGCCCTGGTGCGCGGCGTGCCGCGGCTGATGGGGGCGCCGGTGATGGCAACCGATTTGCGCGCCTCGGTGTCGCTGGTGCTGGCTGGGCTCGTGGCGTCCGGCGAGACCGTTGTCGACCGCGTCTACCATCTCGACCGCGGCTACGAGCGGATCGAGGAAAAGCTTGCGGCCTGCGGGGCGCGGATCGAGAGGCTGCACGATTGATGCGCAACAAGCGGCCGCCTGAGCCGGCCCGTTCCGGCCAAATTTCAGGGCACGGGCTGCGGCTGCGCGGCGAGGACGCCGAAGACCTGGCGGTGATCTCGGCCTGCCTCCAGGACGCGCTCGTGTCATTGCGCGATCTCGCCTACGATCGCGCTGCGCGCACCTTCCTGTTCGTCGCCAACCGCTTCCGCTGGGAGGGAGGCGCGCCCTATGAGCGGACCCTGTGCGGGGTCGCGTTCGACGAAATTGACGGCGTGGCCTATCGCGGCTTTCACCGCGGCGAGGAGGACCGTATTCTGGCGCTGCTGGCGATCCAGCCGATCCAGCCGAACTCCGGGCACCCGGCCGGAGAGATCGGCGTAACGATCGATCTCGAATTTGCTGGCGGGGCAACGATTCGGTTGTCCGCGGCGAAAATCCAGTGTCGCGCCCGCGACCTCGGCGAGCCGTGGCCGACCGTCTGGCACCCGGAACACTCGTTGGACCCGCCGCCATGACAGCCCAACCCCGCAGCTCGAAGGCGGACGCCCTGATCATGGCGCTGCCCAACGGCCGCATCCTGCACGAGGTCATGCCGCTGTTGCGGCAGATCGGCATCGAGCCGGAAGCGGCATTTGACGATCCGAGCAGCCGCCAGCTGCGCTTTGCCACCTCGGATCCCGCGCTCGACCTGATCCGGGTGCGCAGCTTCGACGTGGCGACGTTCGTCGCGTTCGGCGCGGCGCAACTCGGCGTCGCCGGCAACGACGTGCTGATGGAATTCGACTACCCGGAGATCTATGCCCCGCTCGACCTCGATATCGGGCATTGCCACATGGCGGTCGCGGCGCCGGCCGACTGGGCCGACCACGAGGACCCGCGCAGCTGGAGCCACCTGCGCATCGCCACCAAATATCCCGAGATGACGCGCCGCCATTTCGCGGCGCGCGGGGTGCAGGCCGAGTGCATCAAGCTGAACGGCGCGATCGAGCTGGCGCCGACCCTCGGGCTGTGCCGCCATATCGTCGATCTGGTGCAGACCGGCGCGACGCTGCAGGCCAATGGGCTGGTCGAGATCGAGCGCATCGCCGAGGTCAGCTCGCGCCTCATCGTCAACCGCCCGGCGCTGAAGACCCGGCCGGAAGAGGTCGGGCAGTGGATCGAGCGGTTCCGCACCGCGGCCGAGAGCGCCGGCTGGCAGCGCGGCGGCGCCGCCTCGGCCGGCTAGCGGAACGGCGCATGACGATCACCCTCAGGGCCCACGATGCCGGCTTCGAAGCGGCGTTCCGCGCGCTGCTCATGGCGAAGCGCGAAAGCGCCGCCGATGTCGACGACGTGGTCGGCGCGATCATTGCCGATGTCGCCCGGCGCGGCGACGCGGCGCTCGTCGAATACACCAACCGCTTCGATCGGGTCGCGCTGCGCGCCGAGAACCTGCGCCTCTCGGCCGCCGAGATTGCCGCCGGCGCGGCGCAGGCCGCCCCCGAGACGGTCGCGGCCTTGCGCCTCGCCGCCGAGCGGATCGCGAGCTTCCACCGCCGCCAGCTGCCGGCGGGCATCGACTATGTCGATCCCTTGGGCGTGCGGCTCGGCCAGCGCTGGCGCCCGATCGAAGCGGCCGGACTCTATGTCCCGGGCGGCACGGCGGCCTATCCGTCCTCGGTGCTGATGAACGCAATCCCCGCCAAGGTCGCCGGGGTCGAGCGGCTGGTGATGACGGTGCCGGCGCCGGACGGGATCCTCAACCCGCTAGTGCTGGCGGCAGCGCGCCTTGTCGGGGTCGACGAGATCTACCGTATCGGCGGAGCGCAGGCCGTCGCGGCGCTGGCCTACGGCACTGCGACCATCGCCCCGGTCGATAAGATCGTCGGTCCGGGCAACGCCTATGTCGCGGCAGCCAAGCGGCAGGTGTTCGGCCGGGTCGGCATCGACATGATCGCCGGCCCCTCGGAGATCCTGGTGCTGGCCGACCGCCACAACGACCCGGCGTGGATCGCCGCCGACCTGTTGTCGCAGGCCGAGCACGACGAGGCGGCACAGGCGATCCTGATCGCCGACGACGCCGATTTCGCCGCCGCCGTCGAGCGCGGCATCGCCCGCCACCTGCAGCGCCTGCCGCGCACCGCGATCGCGCGCGCCAGCTGGCAGCACAACGGCGCGGTGATCCTCGTCGCCGGCTGGGACGAGGCGGTGCCGCTGATCGACCGCATCGCCCCCGAGCATCTCGAACTGGCGATCGAGGAGGCCGACGCGATCGCGGCGCGGGTGCGCCATGCCGGCGCGATCTTTCTCGGCCGCCACACGCCCGAGGCGATCGGTGATTACATCGCCGGCCCCAACCATGTGCTGCCGACGGCGCGCAGCGCGCGTTTCGCCTCAGGCCTCGGCGTTCTCGACTTCATGAAGCGGACGACCGTGGTCGGCTGCGATGCGGCGAGCCTTGCCGCGCTCGCACCGGCCGCGATCCGCCTGGCTGAGGCCGAGGGTCTCGACGCGCACGCCCTGTCGCTGGCGATCAGGCTACCGCGCGATGACTGACGCGCCGCAACAACGCATCGCCGCGATAACCCTCGACCAGCGCAGCGTGCTGCGGCGCAGCCCGGCGATCGAACACGAGCGCGCCATCGCGATCACCGATCTCTTGAAGGATAATCGCTTCGCCCCGGATTCCGGGCTGGCCGGACCGTTCGACGTGCATCTGGCAATCGCGGAGAACCGGCTGGCGCTGGAGATGCGCTCGGCGGCGGACGGTTCGAGCGAGACAATCGTGTTGCCGCTCGCGCCGTTCCGCCGCATCGTCAAGGACTATTTCCTTGTCTGTGAGAGCTATTACAAGGCATTGCGCGGCAAGCTGGCACAGGTCGAGGCAATCGATGTCGGCCGCCGCTCGCTGCATGACGAGGGCGCGGCGCTGTTGATCGAACGGCTGGCCGGCAAGGTGGCGATCGACCATGATACGGCGCGCCGCCTGTTCACGCTGATCTGCGTGCTGCATCTGCGCGCGT
>DATLRS010000111.1:0-13949 GCA_035534535.1 Allostellaceae bacterium
CAATCGAACTGGAGCGCTGTGCGCTGCCCCGCTATCCTCGCGAGAGCATGATCGGAGGGCGGGCAGTGGTGCAGTCAGGGGTGCAATCAGGGGCGATCACCCGGGGGATCACCCAGGGGATCACCGAGGGGCCGGGCGCGATGATCGGCAATGCCGGTCCCGGCATGCTGGCGGGTCTGCGCGTCATCGAAATCGCCGACGAGCGCGCCGAGTATGTCGGGCTGCTGCTCGCCGGGCTCGGCGCTGAGGTGATCAAGATCGAGCCGCCGGAAGGCAATGCGACACGGCGGATCGGCCCGTTCCTCGACGACCGGCCGGGTCCCGAGCGCTCGTTGTTTTTCTGGAACTACAACCGCAACAAGAAATCGGTGGTGCTGGATCCTCAGGAAGCGGCCGGGCGCGAGCATCTGCTGCGCCTGCTGGCCGGCGCCGACGTGCTGCTGGATGCGAGCTGCGGCGCGCTGAATGCCGCGCTGGGGCTCGACCGCGCCGCGCTCGGCCGGCGCTTCCCCTCGCTCGTCGCGGCGCGGATGACGCCGTTTGGCGATGACGGGCCGTGGGCCGATTTCAAGGGGTCGGACCTCATCCATCTGGCGCTGGGCGGCGTCATGATGAATTGCGGCTACGATCCCGACCCCAACCTCGAATACGACACGCCGCCGATCGCGCCGCAGATCTGGCACGCCTATCACATTGCCGGCGAGCAGATGGCGACCGGTATCATCGCCGCCCTGATCCACCGCCATCGCAGCGGCCAGGGCCAGGATGTCGCGGTCGCAATCCACGAGGCGGTGTCGAAGAACCCCGAGCAGGACATCATGCATTGGGTGATGCGCCGCGTGCCCCTGTGGCGGATGACCAACCGCCACGCCGCGGAATTCCCCAACCACTCGCCGGGCATCTGCCACACCAAGGACGGGCGCTGGTTCATCACCCACGGCATGGGTGCGCGCGACCTGAAAAACCTGGTGCCGCTGTTGGCGAAATACGGCGCCCAGGCCGATCTGCAACCGCCGGCGCCGGACGTGGATCTCAGGGCGCGCCAGGTGCCCGGCACGGCCGCCGGCGACGAGGCGCGGGCCCACATGCTCGACGTCGTGCAGCGCTTTGTGCGCGCGTGGACCTTTGCCGACATGCCGTGGCGCGAGGCGCAGGATGCGGGGCTGCTGTGGGCGCCGCTGCGCAAGCCGCACGAGAATGCCCTCGACGAGCACTGGCTGACCCGGCACACCTTTGCCGATGTCGAGCATCCCGAGCACGGCCGCAGCTTTCGCTATCCCACCAGCAAATGGCTCAGCAACCGGACCAGCTGGCAGGTGGGCCGCCGCGCACCGCTATTGGGCGAAGACACGGCGGCGGTATTGGCCGAGGCGGCGCGGCGCCCGAGCGTGCCGGCCGCGCCGCGCGGCGTCGTCGATCCGCGCCTCTCGGCACTGCACAACAAGCCGTTTCCGCTGCAGGGGGTGAAGATCCTCGATTTCGCGTGGTTTCTCGCCTCGGCCGGCGGCACGCGGTTTCTCGCCGCGATGGGGGCGGAAAGTTTCAAGGTCGAATGGAAGGACAATCCCGACACGCGCCTCGCGGCGATGGCGCCGGTTGGCGGCCGCGCCGCGCGCGACGCCGCGACGGGTCCGCTGCCGCCGGTGCGCGACCCCGACATGGGCGGGCAGTTCAACAACAAGAATGCCGGCAAGCGGGGCATCTCCTTGAACATCCGCCATCCCAAGGGGTTGCAGATCGCCAAGGACATGATCCGGATCTGCGATGTCGTCGCCGAGGGGTTTTCGCCCGGTGTGCTGCCGCGTCTCGGGCTCGGCTACGATGTCATGAAGGCGATCCGCCCCGATATCATCTACATCCAGCAATCCGGCATGGGGGCGCACGGCACCTATGGCCGCATGCGCACGGTCGGGCCGGTCGCCGCCGCATTCGGCGGTCAGGGCGACATGTCGGGCCTGCCCGAGCCGGCGATGCCGGTCGGCTGGGGCTATTCCTATCTCGACTGGATGGGCGCCTACGGTTATGCGCTGGCCCTGCTCGGCGCGCTCTATCACCGCGAGCGCACCGGCGAGGGCCAGTGGATCGACGCCTCGCAATGCGAGAGCGGCATCTTTCTGACCGGCGCGACGATCCTCGACTGGTCGGCCAACGAGCGCCAATGGCGGCGCTACGGCAACCGCTCGCCCTACAAGCCGGCGGCGCCGCACGGCGCCTATCGCTGCCAGGGCAAGGACCACTGGATCGCGATCGCCTGCTTCAACGACGCCGAATTTCGCGCCCTGGCGCAGGTGGCCGAGCGCGGCGCCTGGCTCGACGACCGGCGCTTCGACACGCTGGAGCATCGCCTGGTGCACCAGGATTCGCTCGATGTGGCGATCGACGGGTGGACCCGCACCCAGGACCGCTTTGACTGCATGATGAAATTGCAGCGCGCCGGGGTGCCGGCCGGGGTGTGCCAGAATGCCGAGGACCGGGTCGATGGCGACCCGCAGCTGCATCACCTCGACTGGCTCACCGAGGTCACCGGCACCAAGATCGGCACCTGGCCGATCTATGAACTGCCGATGAAGTTGAGCGCGACGCCGGCCTATATCGGCGGCCCCACCAACCGCGGCGCGCCGTGCTATGGCGAAGACAATCTGTGGGTGTTGACCGAATTGCTCGGCCGCAGCCCGAGCGAGGTCGAACGGCTCGCCGAGGAGGGCGTCATCTGACGGAAGACGGTCTCGCCGCGACGGGCGGGACCGCTACAGCCCGTGTCGGGCGGCTGCGCCACCCTCAAGGCAATCGCCCTTCCTGAGCCGGCCATGACGGCGAAGGGGCGCTTCAACGTGAGCGATAACTTGGCTCTGGTTCTCTAAGCCAGCTTTCGCTGATTGGCGCACCAATCGTCAGCCGTCGTCGTCCACTCCACTCCCTCTCCGCCCCCCTTGGGCCGTGGCGGGGCGGAGAGGGTTAGGTTGAGGTGGTGGGGGATGCCAAAGCGCTTGCCGCACCCACCTCACCCTCCCATCGCTCCGCGATGGGTCCCTCCCTCTCCCCCCCGGAAGGGCGGAGAGGGAAAATGTGGATAGCCTCTGCTTAGAAGCCCATGCCGCCATCCATGCCGTGGTCGTGCGGCATCGCCGACGATTTGGGTTCCGGCTTGTCGGTGATCATCGCCTCGGTGGTGATCAGAAGGCCGGCCACCGAAGCGGCGTCCTGCAGCGCGACGCGCACGACCTTGGCCGGATCGATGATGCCGGCGGCGACCATGTCCTTGTATTCGCCGGACTGTGCGTCGTAGCCGTAATTCGGCTCGTTCTTGTCGGCCAGCTTGCCGACGACGATCGAGCCGTCGGTGCCGGAATTCTCGGCGATCTGCCGGGCCGGCGCCTGGATCGCTCTGCGGACGATCTGGATCCCGGTCTTCTGGTCGCTGTTGGCCGGGGTCAGGCTGTCGAGCACCCGGCCCGCGTACAACAGCGCGACACCGCCGCCGGGCACCACACCCTCTTCGACCGCCGCCTTGGTTGCATGCATCGCGTCGTCGACGCGGTCCTTGCGCTCCTTGACCTCGACTTCGCTGCCGCCGCCGACGCGGATCACCGCAACGCCGCCGGCCAGCTTGGCGAGCCGCTCCTGCAGTTTCTCCTTGTCGTAATCCGAGGTCGTCTCCTCGATCTGCGCCTTGATCTGGTTGACGCGGGCCAGGATGTCCTCCTTCTTGCCGACGCCGTCGATGATCGTCGTGTTCTCCTTGTCGATCAGCACCCGCTTGGCGCGGCCGAGCATGTCGAGGGTGACGTTTTCCAGCTTGATGCCGAGATCCTCGGAGATCACCTGGCCGCCGGTCACGACCGCGATATCCTCGAGCATCGCCTTGCGACGGTCGCCGAACCCCGGCGCCTTGACTGCAGCCACCTTGAGGCCGCCGCGCAATTTGTTGACGACCAGCGTCGCCAGCGCCTCGCCCTCGATATCCTCGGCGATGATCAGCAGCGGCCGGTTGCTCTGCACCACCGCCTCCAACACCGGCAGCAGCGACTGCAGCCCCGACAGCTTGCTCTCATGCAAGAGGATGTGCGGGTCGTCGAGCTCGGTGATCATCTTCTCGGCGTTGGTGACGAAATAGGGCGAGATGTAGCCGCGGTCGAACTGCATCCCCTCGACCACGTCGAGTTCGGTTTCGAGCGACTTGGCCTCCTCGACGGTGATGACGCCCTCGTTGCCGACCTTTTTCATGGCTTCAGCCAGCATGCGGCCGATCTCGGAATCGCCATTGGCGGAGATCGTGCCGACCTGGGCGATCTCGTCATTGGTCGAGACCTTCTTCGCCCGCTTCTTGATGTCGGCGACGATCGCTTCGACGGCGATGTCGATGCCGCGCCGCAGATCCATCGGGTTCATGCCCGCCGCGACGGCGCGCACGCCCTCGCGCACCATCGCATGTGCCAGGACCGTCGCCGTCGTCGTGCCGTCGCCGGCCGCCGTGCTGGTCTTGTTGGCGACCTCCTTGACCATCTGCGCGCCCATGTTCTCGAACTTGTCGGACAGTTCGATCTCCTTGGCGACGGTGACGCCGTCCTTGGTGATGCGCGGCGCGCCGTACGAGCGCTCCAGAACCACGTTGCGGCCCTTGGGGCCGAGCGTCACGCGAACCGCCTCCGCCAGAATGTCGATGCCGCGCAGCATCCGCTCGCGGGCGTCGCTGCTGTGCCGAATGTCTTTGGCAGCCATGATTATTTTCGCTCCTTAGCTGGTAATGTTGCGGACCGGCATGCCGTCGTGTCATGAGCGCCAACGCGCCCCGACCTCCGATGCCGAGCGACAGGGCGGCAGAACTAGCACTCTGTGGCTTGGAGTGCTAACGAAAAGTGCAGCGCCCCTCTTCCTCAGATCACCGGCTTCATCGCCTGCAGGTCTTTCGGCCACACGGTGTGAGCATTGCCCTTGTGCCATTCGGTGAGGATCAGCACGGCATCCTTGTTGAGCCCGGTGGCATCGAAGGCGACTTTCTTGGCCGGCAGCGCCAGACCGGTGAACTCGGTTGTTGCCAGCACGTCGCGAATCTTGACACCGTCCCGGCTCGCCGCCTTCTCCAACGCCTGCTGGAGGATCAGGCCGGCGGCGTAACCCAGCCCCAGCTGCTCATTGTTGGGCGGGTAGGGGGCATCCTTGTGCGCCGCCTTGTAGAGAGCGACGAGCTGGCTTTCGCCCGGCACCGGCAGGTCCCAGCTCCAGCTCCACGGCATGAACACGCCGTCGGCGGCGGGCCCCAGCGTCTTGCCGGCCGAATCGGTCGAGATGCCGCCGGCCGCCACCACCGGCGTCTTGACCCCCAGGCCGCGCAAGGTGCGCAGGATCAGCACCGCGTCGTCGAGGAAGGAGCTGAGGAAGATGACTTCGGGCTTCTTCTGCAGGATCGGCGAGACGACCACCGAGGGGTCGGTCAGATTGCCCTGGAAGTCGACGTGGATCACCACCGGCAGGCCGATGCGCGCGGCCTCTTTCGGCAGCGCCTTCGACACCGCGACGCTGACCGCATCCGGCCCCATGAAGATGGCGCCGGATTTGGGTGCCGTGCCGCGCTGCGCGGTCAGCATCTCGACCACCGAATCCATCGCGAAATTCCAGATGGCGCTGCCCGGCGCGGTGATCTTGAAGGTGTACTTCATGCCGCGCTTGGTCAGCGGGTCGGCGTAGGAGGTCGTCACGATCGGCACCCGCGATTTCTCGGCCTCGACCTGTGCCGCCAGGGTCATCGCGCTGGTCGTGGCGCCGTAGAGGGCGACGGCGTGATCCTGGTCGAGGATGCGGCGTGTCACGCTGGCCGCCTGCGTCGGGTTCTCGGTACTGGTGTCGGCCACGATGACGCGCACCTTGGCGCCGCCCAGCGCCTTGATCCCGCCCTGGCGATTGATCTGCTCGGCGGCGATCAGGAACCCCCAGACGCCGCGCTGGCCATTCTCGCCGAACCCGCCGGTCAGCGAATTGGGCGCGCCGAGCACGATTTCCGGCTCGGCCGCCCGGCCGAGAGACGGCGCCCCGACCATCGCCGCCGCCGCCATCAGCGCGCGCAATCCGTCCCTGCGTGATATCTGCATTTGCTTTCCCTCCCAGGCTGCTGGTCAATCGGTTGCTTGTTGATGTGGTTGTAACGCTCGCCGGCCTATATGCCGAGATAGGCGCGACGCACGAAATCGGAATCCTGCAGCAGGGCGCGGTCGCCGCTCAGCAAGACCCGACCATTCTGCAGGATGACGCCCTGCGTCGCGAGTTCCAACGCGGTCGCATTCTGCTCGACCAGGAGGATCGTCGCACCGCGCTTGCCGATCGCCGCCAGCCGCTCGAAAACCAGGTCGGCCAGCACCGGCGACAGGCCGAGCGAGGGCTCGTCGAGCATCAAGAGGGTCGGGAAATTCATCATCGCGCGGCCGATCGCCAGCATCTGCTGCTCGCCGCCGGACAGCGTCCCGCCGGCCTGCCGGCGCCGCTCGGCGAGGCGCGGGAACAGCTCGAACACCGCCTCGAACGCGGCGGCTCGGGTCTCGCTGGTGCGCGCCTTGATGAAGCTGACCAGCAGGTTTTCCTCGACTGTCAGGTTGGGAAAGATGCGCCGGCCTTCGGGGACATGCGCGATGCCGGCCCGCGCGACCTGATGCGGCCGCAGGCCGGTGAGCGGCCGGCCGTGCGCCGTGACGGCGCCGGATCGGGCCGGCACCAGGCCCGATATGCAGCGCAGGATGCTGGTCTTGCCGGCCCCGTTGGCACCGAGCAGGACAAACACAGCGCCCGCCTCGAAGGCGAACGAGACGTTGCGAACGGCCGGCATGTCGCCATAGGAGACGCTGAGATCGCTAACCGTCAGCGCGCTCATCCGAGGGCATTCCGTCTGGTGCCGAGATAGGCTTCGATGACCTCCTTGTTGTGCGCGACCTCGCTCGGGGTGCCGTCGGCAATCACCGTGGTGTTGTGCAGCACGACGAGGCGCTGCACCATCGCGGCCAGCACCGACAGGACGTGCTCGACGACAACGACGGTGATGCCGCTGTCGCGGTTGAGCGCCAGAATTTCGCCGATCAGCTCGGTCGCTTCCGGGTGGGTCAGGCCGGAGAGGCTCTCATCGAGCAGCAGCACGCGGCAATGGCCGGCGATCGCCCGTCCGATCTCGACCTTCTTGCGGTCGGCCAGGGTGATCTGTGACGGCAGGCGCTCGGCCTGCGCCTGCAGCCGCAGCCGCTCGAGCACCAGCGCCACCTCGGCACGCCAGTCGCGATCGGCCGGGATCGTCTGGCGCACCGCGAGCGCGATGTTCTCGCGCACCGTCATCGATTCGAACAGCCGGACCTTCTGGAACGTGCGGCACAGCCCGGCGCGGCGCCGCAGATGCATCGGCGTACGGGTGCAATCCTCGCCGAAATAGCGGATGCTCCCGGCGCTCGGCGCGAGATTGCCGCTGATGATCTCGAACAGCGTTGATTTGCCGGCGCCGTTCGGCCCGATGACGCCGAGCACCTCGCCCGGCTGCACGCTGAACGAGACGCCGTGCAACGCCACCAGCCCGCCGAAGCGGCGGCCGATCCCGGTCAGCTCCAAGGCCGGCGTCGTCATTACCGATCGCCCCGCCGGCGGGACAGCATTCCAACGATGCCTTGTGGCGCCCACAGCACGACCAGCAGCAAGACCAGCCCGTAGACCAGCACATCGACCCCGACGAGCCCCAGTTTCGTCGCGCCCCAATTGGTGGCTTCCGACAGCGCGATCATCAACCCGCCGCCGAGGACCGGCCCCCAGGCGGTACCGAGCCCGCCAATCAAGGCCGGCAGCTGCAACTGGATCGCAGTGCCCAGCCCGAACGCCGATTCGGGATCGATCGCCTGGTAGAATTGCAGGTAAAGCCCGCCCGCCAGCGCGGTCATCGCGGCGCTGATCAGAAACCCCAGCAGCTTGGTGCGAAACACCCGCACCCCCGCCGCCGCCGCGGCCGTCTCGTCGTCGCGCACGGCCCGCATCTCGAGCCCGAAACGGCTGCCCAGGATCCGCTGCGTGATCCAGTAATAGGCGATCACGAACAACAGCCCGGCATAGAGGAACGGCGCCGGGGTGCGCGACTGCATCGCCCATAGGGAATCGCCGACGAACCGCAGCGCCAGGCCGTTGTCGCCGCCGGTCAGCCCGACAAAGTGACGTGCCAGCTGGTCGAACGCCAGCGACACCGCGACCGTCGCCAGGGCAAAGAAGATGCCGCGCACGCGCAATGTCATGCCGCCCATCACCAGTGCCACCCCCAGCGAGACGACGACCCCGGCCCAGACCCCGAGCCAGGGCGGGATGCCGAACTGGTTGAACAGGATGCCGGTGACATAGCAGCCGAGGCCGAGGAACACGCCATGCCCGAGCGACAACTGGCCACCGATCCCGGCGACGATGTTCCAGGCCTGGCCGAGCGCGATGAAGATCAGCGCCCGCACCGTCGCCGCCTGGATATAGGGGCTCAGAAAAGGCAGCGCCGGCAGGATCGCGACCGCCCCGATCGCGGCAACCGGCAGGAGGCGCGCGACGCCCCGGGCGCCGCGCCGCTGGTCGAGCGCGATCGCCATCGCTATTCGGTCCGCATGCCGAACATGCCGGTCGGCCGATAGGCGATGAACAGCAGCAGCAAGACGTAAAGCGGCACATCTTGCAGCGCGGAATTCCACAACAGCGCCGTCAGCTGCTGCACCACCCCGCAAAAGATGCCGCCGAGAAACGATCCGCGAATGCTGCCGAGCCCGCCGATCGTCGTCGCGATGATCGCGATCGGCATCAGGGACAGCCCCTTCGAGGGGTCGGTCGGGTAGTAGGTCGACATCACCGTGCCGGCGATCCCGGCCAGCCCGCAGGCCAGCGCAAAGGCGGTGATGTTGATCGTCTGCGAGCTGAGGCCGACGATTTCGGCCGCCTCGAGATCGTCGGCGACGGCGCGCACCGCCTTGCCCCAGCTGGTGCCGAGGAGGAGCGCCTCGACGGCGAGCGTGGCGACCACCGCGACGCCGAACGCCACCACCTGCGCCGCCGAGATGAACCACGGCCCGATCAGCAGAAATTCGCTGCTGAACACCGACGGCGCCGACCGCGTATCGGCGCCGAATACGATCTGCGCCAGCATCTGCAACACCAGACCGAGGCCGATCGCGGCGAGCAACTGCTGCAGCGTGGCAAAACCGACGAACCGCTTGTAGACGAACTGGTATTGCGCCGCGCCCAACAATGCCATCAGCAGAAAGCTGAACGGGATCGCATAGAGCGGTTCGATGCCGAGCCCGGAGGCGGCGACGACGCCGACATACATGCCATACATGACGAGATCGCCATGCGCGAAATTGACGATCCGCATGACGCCGAAGGCGAGGCTGAAGCCGATCGACAAGAGGCCGTAAACACCGCCGACCAGGACGCCGCTCAGCAATGCCTGACCGGCCGGGACAAGGGAGCTGTCGAGCAGGCTCATCGCCGGCGCCGCCGATCGATCATGGCAATACCGCCGCGACGGCCGGCAGCAGGCGCCTCGTTGTGCTGTCCTCGGGCGTGCGGGTCGCGGTCACGCAGTCAGGCCGCGCGCCTTTTTCCAAGCCTCGAAGTCGCGCTTTGCCTCGTCGCCGGCGGCCGGGAAAAGGCCGATCAGCGAGCGCCCCTTGGCGACTTCCTCCTCGGCGAACTCGTCATAGAGCGTCGTCGCCAGCGCCTCCTCGGCGACCGCGTCGACGATGTCCGGCGGGATCACGACGACGCCGTCGCAATCGCCGACGATGACGTCGCCGGGATAAACCGCAACGCCGCCGCAGGCGATCGGCAGGCCCAGATCGACCGGCTGGTGGACGATGCCGGAGGGCGGCGAGGAGGGCCGCCGGTGGTAGGCGACGATGCCGGTCTTGGCGACCCCCTCGGTGTCGCGCAAGCCGCCATCGGTGACGATGCCGGCGCAGCCGCGCGCCTGCAGGCGGCCGCAGTAGAGATCGCCGGCCGAGGCGGCGCGCGGGTCGCCGCGCGCGTCGACGACCAGCACATGGCCGGGTGGGCAGCCTTCCATCGCCTGCTGCTGGATGGGGCCGGCGGCCGGGTTGCGCGCCTTGTCCTCGCGCGCCGGGATGAAACGCATCGTATAGGCGAGGCCGACCATGTGCGGCAGATTGGGCCGGATCGGCCACACATCCTGCATGAACATGTTTCTGAGGCCGCGCCGTGACAGGGCGCCGGTCAGGGTTGAGGTCGCGACGCGCAGCAGCGCGTCACGGGTCTTCGACGACAATTCCGCCATCCGGTTTCTCCCTATGGGTTGTGGGCCGACGCGATCAGGCCGCGCTCGCCTGCGGCTGCACGATGCGGCGCGGCGCGACCGCGGCGGCGCGGATGCTGTCGAGGTCGATCTGCGGCATGTCGAGATCGAGCGCTTGCAGCACCGCATTGGCGAGCTCGTTATAGCGGTCGAAGCTGCGCCGCAGGCGGCCGCGCCAGGCTGGCAGCCCGCCATTGGCGTGCAGCTCGAACGCGGATTCGCGCGCGTCGAGCGCCGAGGACACATGGTCCCACGCCAGCTGCAGGAGCGCGGCTCGCTGCTTCGCCGTGTAACCGCCGCCGGCGAACGATTCGTCGAGTCCGGCGGCCAGTTCGGGGGCGACGAGATCGGCATCGGACGGCGCCACGACCAGCGACGAGCCGGGCAGGATGCGCAGGATCTCGCTGATCCGCTGGCGCGCCCGCAGCATCGCGATGCTGCCGGCCGCGACATGGAGGTGGTTGGGATAGCAGTAGCCTTGCGGGGTGAATTGCGGGTCGCGCTCCGCCGCGGTCTGGCAGCTGCGCACGGTCTGGATCTCGATGATCAGATCAACCAGGTATTCGATCGTCGCCTCGTTGGACATCAGGCCCATCGCATGGGTGCAGGCGAGCGCGAGGCCCAGCGTAAACTCCGCCTTGGCCAGCCAGCAATAAAGCTGATGCCAGAACAGCCAGCGCGCCACCGGCTCGGGCGAGGGGTCGTGCAGGAACACCCGCTCCCACGGCAGGAACACCTCGTCGAGCCACATCTGGCCGTCGAGTTCGTCAAACCGGCTGGAGAGCGGCGCGACGAACGGGTTGGCGTGGCGGGTGGCGATCTTGCGGCAGATCGTCGTCACCCCCGGCGCGCCGACCGGGACGATAAAGCTCGCGCGGTGCCCGTCGTAATCGACCCCCGAGAACGCGCCGACATAGACATCCTCGGCATAGGCCGGGCTCGTATGCATGCCGATCTTGCCGGCCAGCACGAGGCCGGCATCGGTTTCGCGCACGATCCTCAGCGCGGCGCGCTCGGCGGGATCCTCGCGCATGCGATAGCCGATCGTCGCGGCGCCGGCGGAGAATGTCAGGAACCGCCCCGTCGTCGCGATCAGCTCGCGATATTTGTGCGCGTTGGCGAGCTGCTCGGGCGCCGGGTTCTGGTCGAGCACAGCGCCGAGCACGCCGAGCGCGATCAGATGCCCATAGGCCGGGGTGTGGGTGATGTTGCCGGCGGTCGGGAATGTCGTCGCGCAATAGCAGCGCGCCATTGCGGTCAGATCGTCGGCGCTGCGCGGCACGACATAGCCCCACGGCAGCCGCGCGCCGGCGGCGTCAGGCGGGGTCAGCACGATGTCCTGCCAGGCCGGGTCGAAATGGCGATCGTACCAGGCGACGTATTCCTCGACCATCGGGCGGGTCGCCGGATGCCTGGCGACGTCCTCGACGAGACCCTCGCCGAGCACCCAGACTTTGCGGCCGTCGCGCAGCGCCTCGCGATATTCCGCGCCGGTCCTCATCGCCCACCTTTGGCGGCACCGATCGCCTGCCACACCCGCGCCGCGGTCGCCGGCATGTCGAGTTCGGTGACGCCGAGCGGGGCGAGCGCGTTGAGGATCGCCAGCATCACCGCCGGCAAAGCCCCGACGCAGCCGGCTTCGCCGGCGCCCTTGGCGCCGAGCGGATTGTTCTTGGTCGGCACCGGGTTGCTGGTGATCGCGATCGGGCACAGCGTATCGGCGCGCGGCATCGCGTAATCCATGAAGCTCGCCGTCAGCAACTGGCCGGAGCCTTGCTCGTAAGCGACCTGCTCCATCAGGATCTGGCCGACGCCCTGCACGACGCCGCCATGGATCTGGCCGTGCAAGGTCAGCGGGTTGATCACCGTGCCGACATCGTCGACGACGGTATAGGAGACAAGCTCGACTTCGCCGGTCTCCGGATCGACTTCGACCTCACAGACATGCACGCCGTTGGGATAGGTCGGCTGCTGCGGCGCGTAGGTCGCGTGCTCGATCAGCCCCGGCTCCATGCCAGCCGGCAGGCGGGCCGGCTGGAACGCAGCGCGGGCAATCTCTTTCAGCGTCATCGTGCGGTCGGTGCCGGCGACGGTGAATTTCGCGTCGGCGAATTCGATGTCGGCGACCGCGGTCTCCATCAGATGCGCGGCAAGGCGCCGGCCCTTCTCGATCACCTTGTCGGCGGCGTAGACCAAGGCCCCGCCGCCGGCCACCATCGAGCGCGAGCCGTTGGAGCCCATGCCGAAGGCGACCCGGTCGGTGTCGCCGTCGATGAACTGCACCTCGTGCGGATCAATCTGCAGCTTCTCGTGCAGGATCTGCTTGAAGACGGTCTCGTGCCCCTGGCCGTGCGTCTTGGTGCCCATCAGCAGCATCGCGCTGCCGCTCGGCTGGAAGCGGATCTCGGCATATTCCGGCACCGGCCCGGCCGCCTGCTCGATCGCGTTGGCGAGCCCGATGCCGCGCAGCCGGCCGCGTGCCTGCGCCGCCGCACGGCGGGCGGCAAAGCCGGCGTAATCGGAAGCCGCCAGCGCCAGGTCCATGTTCTTCTCGAACTCGCCGCAATCGTAGTTGGGGCCGAGCGGCGAGCGGAACGGCATCGCCTGCGGCTTGATGATGTTGCGCCGGCGCAAGTCGATCGGGTCGAGGCCGAGTTCGCCGGCCGCGGCGTCGAGCGCCCGCTCGATCAGGTAGGTCGCCTCGGGACGGCCGGCGCCGCGATAAGGTGCGGTCGGGCTGGTGTTCGACAACACGGCGTCGATGCTGACATAGGCGGCCGGGATGTCATACACCCCGACGACCGTACCGATCTGACCGAACGGCGTCAGGAACTGGCGGTCCGACCCGACATAGGCGCCGATGCTGGCCAGCATGTGAAGGCGCAGCCCGAGGATCTTGCCGCCGGCGTCAAACGCCAGTTCGATCGTGCCGGCATTGTCGCGGCCATGCTCGTCGGCGAGCAACGTTTCGGAGCGCTCGCAGCGCCATTTGACCGGCCGGCCGAGCTTTTTTGCGGCCCACAGCACGAGGCGGTGATCGACATACTGCCAGCCCTTGGCGCCAAAGCCGCCGCCGACATCGCGCACGATCACCCGCACCTGGCTCTCCGGCACGCGGAACACCATGCCCGCCAGCATGTTGCGCACCCGGTGCGGGTAGTTGACATCGGCGTAGAGGGTATAGCGGTCCTCGGCCTGGTCGTAGGCGCCAAGCGAGCCGCGCGGCTCCATGTACTGGGCGTGGACGCGGCTGATGACGTAATGCCGCTTGACGATATGCGCGGCTTGCGCGAACGCCGCCTCGGTCGCCGCCTTGTTGCCGCGCTCGTAGGTATGCGAGATGTTGTCCGGGTTGTCGTCCCACAGGCGCGGCGCGTCGGGCCGCGCCGCCGCTTCGACCGAGGTCACTGCCGGCAACGGCTCGTAATCGACCGCGACAAGTTCGGCGGCGTCTTTCGCCTGGTCCAAGGTCAGGGCGACGACCATCGCCACCGTGTCGCCGACATAGCGCACCCGGTCGATGACGATCGCCGGCCGCTGCGGCGCGAAGGCCGGCGAGCCGTCCGCCTTCTTGCGCGGCATCGCCGCCTTCGGCATCGCGAGGCCGTCATCCCGATAGTCGGCGCCGGTATAGACGGCGAGAACACCCGGC
>DATLRS010000112.1:0-5142 GCA_035534535.1 Allostellaceae bacterium
CAAAGGGCACGTTTTCCTCGGGCGGCTATCCCGATATCGACAAACTCTATCTCGAGCAGGCCGGCGAGCGCGACCCGAAAAAGCGCCAGGTGATTCTCGACAAGATCCAGCAGTTGACGATCGATCGGGTGATGTTCGCGCCGGTCTACGATTTCCGCGCGCTCAACGGCATCGGCCCGCGCATCGCCGACAGCACGGTCGGCGACGTCTATCTCGACCCGTTCCCGGAATGGGAAGACGTCACCCTGAAGGCCACCTGATCGCCACACGGCGCCGGATGATTGGCAAATCGCCCGGCGTCGCCATATAATTGGGGACAGCGCCAACCCTTGCGCATCTTGGAGACATGACGATGGCGGACGGAACATCGACGATCGCCCCAACGACCGCCCCGACGAGCGCCCCGACGAGCGCCCCTGCGGCCCCGGCCGAAGCGGTCACGCCGGTCGGCCTCAATCACCTGGTGATCAACGTGCGCGACATGGAAGAGTCGCACCGCTTCTGGACCGAGATCCTCGGCTTCAAGCAGGTCGGCCAGTCGAGCCGCCGCCCGATGCGGTTCTACAGCGGCAATCACGGCGGCCAGATGAACCATCACGACATCGCGCTGGTGGAAAACCCGAACCTGCCAAAGCCGCCCGACAACTGGGAGATGTTCGGCATGCCGCTCGCGGTCAACCATATCGCGATCGCGATGCCGAACCGCGAGGCGTGGCTCCAGCAGCTCGCCTGGCTGCGCAAGAAGGGCGTCAAGTTTCAGCGCCGGGTCAATCACGGCATGACGCACAGCCTCTATATCAGCGACCCCAACGGCTATGGCGTCGAGGTCCTCTACGAGCTGCCGCGCGAAGTGTGGGGCGAGAACATCCAGGGCGCGCTCGACTATGCCGAGCCGGTGGCGACTGAGGGCGACGAGGCCTTTGTCGACGACACCGAATACCCGCATTTCGGCCAGGCGAAGGCGCCCGCCGCGGAATAATCGCGCTTTGGTCCCTCCCCTGCGCTTGCGGGAGAGGCACCGGCCCGACGTTCAGTCCATCGCCACCGCCGGTTCGCGCAGCGCCCGGCGCGGTCGCTGCAGCAGCAATAGCAGCGGCAACGATGCAACAATGACGATCATCATCAGGTAGAAATCGTCGATATAGGCGATCATCTGCGCCTGCCGCGTCACTTCGGCGTTGAGCGCGGCCAGCCCCGACGGCAGCGACAGGCTGTAGGGCATCGCGAGGTGCGGCGCCTGCGCCAGCGGGTTGTCGGGGCGCAGATGCTCGACCAGCCGCGAATGCACCGTCTGGGTATTTTCGACGAGCAGCGCCTCGACGATCGCGACGCCGCAGCTGCCGCCGATGTTGCGGGTCAGGCTGAACAGCGCGGTGCCTTGCGTCAGGAACTGCCGCGGCAGGGTCGAGAAACTGATCGTCGACAGCGGCGTGAACACGAAGCCGAGACCGAAACCCTGGACGATGCCCGATATCAGGATCGGGCCGGTTCCCATCAGCAGCGAAAAACTCGTCATCTGCCATTGCGAAAACGCCGTGATCGCGAGCCCGATCAGGATGATGAGGCGCGTATCGAAGCGGCCGACGAGGCGGACCACGACAAACATCGCGACCATCGTCCCGATGCCCCGCGGCGCCATGATAAGGCCGGTGGTGACCACCGGGTAATGCATCAGCGCCTGCATCATCGTCGGCAGCAGCACCATCGTGCCGTTGAGGATGATCCCGACAAAGAACATCAGGATGACGCCGGCCATGCAATTGGCGTCCTTCAGCAGGTTGCGGTTGAGAAACGAACTCGCGCCGGCGGTCGCGGTGTGGACGGTG
Organism: Allostellaceae bacterium; assembly: GCA_035534535.1. GTDB lineage: Bacteria > Pseudomonadota > Alphaproteobacteria > ATCC43930 > CGMCC-115725 > DATARH01. The sequence goes on from DATLRS010000112.1 coordinate 1,827, forward strand.
AACAGATAGAAAGAGAGCCCGGCGATCGTCGCCTCGAGCCAGATCTCGGTCGAGCCGAACCAGTCCTTCAATTCGCCGCGGTCGAGCAGCATCTGCACGGCGCCGACCGCGAGGCTCAGCATCGCGAAACCGAAAAAGTCGAAGCGCTCGCGGTGGGCATGGCCGGTTTCGTGGATGAAGAGCGCGATGCCGAGCCCGCACAGCACGCCGACCGGCAGGTTGATGTAGAATACCCAGCGCCAGGTGAAATTGTCGGTCAAATAGCCGCCCAGCGCCGGGCCGATGATCGGGCCGAGCATGGTGCCCGTCCCCCATACCGCCATCGCGTGGGCATGCCGCTCCGGCGGGTAGGTCTGGAACAGCACCGATTGCGACAGCGGCACCAGCGCTGCGCCGCAGACCCCCTGCAGCAGGCGGAACAGCACAAGCTGGGTGAGGCTCGTCGCGGCGCCGCACAGCGCCGAGGCGACGGTGAAGCCGATCACCGATGTGAGGAACACGTATTTGATGCCAAACCGCCCGGCGAGCCAGCCGGTCAGCGGCGTCATGATCGCGGCGGCGACGATGTACGAGGTGACGACCCAGGCGACCTGGTCCTGCGAAGCGGACAGGCTGCCCTGGATGTGCGGCAGGGCGACGTTGGCGATCGTCGTGTCGACCCCCTGCATGATCGTCGCGCAGGTGATCGAGGCGGTGACCGCGCCGCGGTTGACCCGGCGGCCGCCAGCGGCATTGCCGCTCGCCGATCCGGCGCCGCCAGATCCGCTCAATGGTTGCCCCGCCATGTCCTCGCACGCCCCTCCCGGCGTACAGTGCCCCAAATCGTCATCCCGGCGAAAGCCGAGATCCCGGCAGCGAGGAGAAATCGAGGGTCGTGAAAATCCGCTGGCCGGGGATGCGCTACACCAAATCGGCGCTGCTGCTGTTCGGCCTGGGACTGGTACTCGGGTTTGTCGTCGTGGTGGTCGGCGGCTATCCGCGGCTGGGACGCCTCGCCAGTGCGCTGATGGCCGTGGGGCTCGTGCTATTGCCGCTGGGGCTGCTCGCCGATGGGCGAGGGATGAAAGTCGTCGCCTGGGTCGCCGCGCGTCTGTCGCGTCGCAAGCGGACGAAGCCGCGGGCCACATCCCGGCCGGCAGCGGCGCGCCGCAAGCCATCTGCCAAGCCCCCTGGCAAGCCACCCGGCAAGCCACCCGCCAAGCCACCCGCCAAGCCGGGCGGGCAAGCCGCGCGGCGCAAGCGGCGCTGATTCGCAAAGCCGCCATGCCCCGATTTGGGCCTTCTCGGGGCCGGGCATCGCTTCCCCGCCGGGCCGGCTCGTACTAGGATTGCGGCGAGACTTGCGGCGCCCGCTGGAGAGCCCGCGCCGGAACAACGCGGAGGAAGGCTGATGGCGACGGGTAAGAAGATTGCGGTGGTGTGTACCGGGGCGGTCGGCGGCTATGCCGGCGCGCACATGGTCCAGGCCGGCGAGGACGTGACGTTCATCGATTTCTGGCCCGAGCATGTCGAACACATGCGGGCGCACGGCCTGACGATCACCCACATCCGCGAGGTCGAGCCGTTCACCGTGCCGGTGCGTGCGCTCCACATCACCGAATTGCAGCATGTCAGCAAGGAAAAGCCGTTCGACATCGCTTTCGTCTGCACCAAATCCTACGACACGGCCTGGGCGACGATGATGATCAAGCAGTATCTGGCGCCGGACGGCTATTGCGTCTCGCTGCAGAACTGCATGAACGAGGAGACGATCGCCGGGATTGTCGGTTGGGGCAAGACGCTGGGGTCGATCGCCAGCTCGATCACGGTCGAACTGCACGCCCCGGGGCAGATCCGCCGCGCCGCCGGCAAGTCCGGAACCCGCCACACGGTGTTCCGGGTCGGCGAGGTGCACGGCCGAGTGACCGACCGGGCCAAGGAAGTGTGCGGGCTGCTTGCCAATTCCGACAGCGCTTTCGTCACCGAGAATCTGTGGGGCGAGCGCTGGTCAAAGCTGGTCACCAACGTGATGGGCAACGGCCTGTCGGCCTGCACCGGCCTGATTGGCCGCGAGGTGATCAAGAACGACGTGCTGCGGCATTTCTCGAACCGGCTCGGCAGCGAGGCGATCCGCGTCGGGCAGGCGCTCGGCTATACGTTCGACGAAGTCAGCCACATGGACCCCGAGACGCTGGCCAAGGCCGGCGAGGGCGACGCCGCGGCGCAGAAGGAGATCGACGACCACCGCCTCGCCGAGGCCAACCGCGGCGGCGGCGAGCATCGCCCGTCAACGGGGCAGGACATGTTCAAGGGCCGGCGCACCGAGATCAACTTCATCAACGGCTTTGTCGTCCAGAAAGGCGAGGAGGTCGGCGTTCCGGCCCCGACCAACGCGATCCTGACCGACATCGTCCGGCGGGTGGAAATCGGCGAACTGAACCCCGATCCCAAGCACATCACCGACCTGCGGATGAACTGACGTTGCTCCGCCGATCGGCGGAGCGACGTCATCCGCGGGCTTGACCCGCGGATCTCCGGATGCTTCGTGGATGGCCGGGTCAAGCCCGGCCATGACGGGGAAAGAGGGACAGGGGGCACACCACATGCGCGCCGTCGTCACGACCCCAAAGGGACCGGAGCCGGTCGCGATCGGCGAGGTCGCGGAGCCCGAGCCGCGGCCGCACGAGGCCTTGGTCGCGGTCCACGCCTTCTCGCTCAACCGCGGCGAACTCCGGCTGTTCCAGGTCCGGCCGGAAGGCTGGCGGCCCGGCCAGGACATCGCCGGGGTGGTCCTGCGCGCCGCTGCCGACGGCAGCGGCCCGCCGGCCGGCGCCCGCGTCGTCGCGCTCACTGACTGGGAGGGCTGGGCCGAACGCGCTGCGGTGCCGAGCCACCGCATGGCGCCGCTCGCCGACACGGTGTCGTTCGCCGCGGCGGCGTCCCTGCCGGTCGCCGGGCTGACCGCGTTGCGCAGCCTGCGGCACGGTGCGCCGCTGTTGGGCAAGCGGGTGCTGATCACCGGCGCGGCCGGCGGGGTCGGCAACCTCGCAGTTCAGCTCGCCGCCCGCTCGGGCGCCCGCGTCACGGCGGTGGTCGGCAATGCCGAGCGCCGCCGTGTTCTCGACGGGCTCGGTGCCAGCGAGATCGTCACCGATATCGCGGCCGCGCCGGGGCGCTTTGCGCTGATCCTCGAAGCCGCCGGCGGCGCGTCGCTGAAAGCCGCGATCGCGCGGGTCGACGATTACGGCACGGTGGTGATCTTCGGCAATTCCTCGGGCGCGCCGACCGAGCTTAATTTCCGCGATTTCGCCGAACACCAGAATGCCCGGATCCAGGC
>DATLRS010000113.1:0-16348 GCA_035534535.1 Allostellaceae bacterium
CCGCCATGGGCGTTGTTGCCGTAGACCAGCACCGGCTGCTCCTGGCACAGCTGCGACCAGCCGGAGCGGCAATGATTGCACACGGTGCAGCCCTTGTAATGATGCACCATGACGCGCTGCCCGATCTTGGCCTGCGCCGCGCTGACCCCAGGGCCGATCGCGGCGACGATGCCGCAGGGCTCGTGGCCGGCGATGGTCGGCTCGGAGGGCGCCGCAAGGCCGCCGGTCGCACCGCCCGATTTGGGGCGGCGGTATTGGTGCAGGTCGCTGCCGCACATGCCCGAGGCCTTCATCTCGATGACGACCTCGCCCTCGCCCGGCGTAGGATCGGGAAATTCCATCAGCTCGAGCTGGCGCTCGCCGGTAAACACGACCCCGCGCATGCCTTCCTCCCCGACTGACATTGCAATGCCGGCGATGCTAGCATGAGATGCCGCCAGGGGGGCAGGCATTCGGGGCAGCGCGGGGCAGGCAGCGATGGCGAGGGGGAGATCGATCGGCCACTGGCTTGGGTTCGGCGCGGCATGCGCTGTGGCGCTATTGCTGCCGCTGCAGTCGGCTCTCGCCTGGGGACCGGAGGGCCACCGGGTGATCGCGCTGGTCGCCGAACACGTGCTGCAGCGCAGCGATCCGGCCGCCCTGGCAAAGGTGTCGGCCCTGCTGGCGACCGACCGGGACGACCGCCTGAGCAAGACCGACATCGCCAGCGAGGCCAATTGGGCCGATGTGCTGGCCGAGAAAAGCCCGGAGGCGCGGACCGCGACAACCGCCTGGCATTTCACGCGCATCAACGCGGACAGCCCCGACCTCGCCCGCGCCTGCTTCGACCATCCGCCGCTGCCGCCAGGCTATCCGGCGAGCCACGGGCCGCAAAACAATTGCAGCGCCGACAAGGTGGCGCAATTCGCGGCGGAGCTGCGAGCCCCCGCAACCTCGCCGCACGAACGGCTTGCCGCGGTGCAATTCCTGTTGAACCTGGTCGGCGATCTCCACGATCCGATGCATGCGATCGATCACGGCGATCAGGGCGGCAGATGCGTCGCATTGCAAATCGGGTCGAAGCCGCCGGTCCGCCTGTCGACCTACTGGGAGGAGACGCTGGTCCGCGAGGTGGCGGGGTCCGACGCCGCCGGGGGCGCGGCCCACATCGCAGCGGCGATCCCGGCCGGGGAGACCGCGCGCTGGGCCGAGGGCGACCCCGCCGCCTGGGCTCTCGAAACCTTCCGGCTCGCCAAGAGCGTCGCCTACAGCTTCACCGCCGGCAAGCCCACCGGGACCCACGACTTTCCTGCCGTCAAGGGGCAGCCGGCGGTTTGCGCCTCGGTGCCGCTCTACCGGGTCGGCCCGGAATACGAGACAAAGGCGCTCGCCACTGTCAGGGAGCGGCTCGCCGTGGCCGGCGTGCGGCTGGCGCGGTTGCTGCGCGGCACGGTCAAATAACGGACGGCGAGCCCTGCGAAATTTCGCCCGCGTCACGGACGCCGCAAGAGGCGCGCCTCGGGCGGCACCGGATCATCGGGCAGCTGGCTGTCGCGGTGGCGCGCCAGCGCCTCGTCGATCAGCAGCGACAACAAGGCGGTAAAGCCGACCGGCGGCTCGGCCGCCTCCCACAGAAAATAGCCGAACGAGCCGGGGCACGGGTTGACCTCGTTGAGCCAGACCTCGCCGCTCGCCGCGTCGCAATAGAAATCGATGCGTGGTGCGCCGGTCCCGTCAACCGCCGCGAAGGCGGCGGTGGCCCAGCGCCGCAGCCTTGTCTCCAGCCCGTCGGGCAGCGGCGGGTTGATGTCGCGGGTCAAGGACAGCATCCCCTGACTGTCGCCGCCCTCGCCCTTGATGCCGCCCTTGCCGCCGTCGCCGCCCGACAGGTATTTCTGCCGGAAATCGAGGAGTTCCTCGGCGCGCTTGGGGCGCTCGATCGCCGAACTGCGCAGCGTCCCGCCGCTGCGCATGATCGAGAGATTGTATTCGACGAGGTTGGCGACGAACGGCTCGATCAGCGCCGCGGTGTCGAGGCGGAAGATCATCGGCAACAGCGCCCTGACCTCGTCGAGGCTGGCGGCCTTGCCGACCCCGATGCTGCTGCCCAGATGCACCGGCTTGACGATGCACGGGAAGCCGATGCCCAATAACAGGGAATTGAGCGAATCGGCGCTCGGCAGCCCGCCCTGGAGGCGCGGCACGACGGCGTACGGCAGCAGCGGAATATCGAGGCCGCGCAGCAGGCGCTTCGTCGCGACCTTGTCCATCAACACCGAGGATGCGAGCGTGCGCATTCCGGTGTAGGGCAGGTTGGCAATCTCGAACAGGCCCTGCATTTGCCCGTCCTCGCCGCCCAGACCATGAAACGCCAACAGCGCGACATCGAACTCGGTCGTGACGCGCCGGCCGAACAGGCCGGTACGCTTCGCTGCCAGGACGCCGCGCCCCGGCTCGCCGAGCGCCAGGCTCACCTCGGTCAATTCGCCCAGGATTCGCGCATCGGGCAGATAGTTGCGGCGTTCGGCGAGCGCATCGCCGACAAACCACCGGCCGCGCGGATCGACATAGACCGCAAACGGCGCGAACCGCTCCTGGTCGAGCGCTTTCAGCGCCTGCAGCCCGGTGATCACGCTGACGTCGTGCTCGGGCGAGCGGCCGCCGAGAAAAACCGCAACCCGGGTTTCGTTCCTGCTCGGCATCCTGTACCCCAATAGAGAACCCGATTGCCCGCTCATGCCCTCGCGCCAAAGCTACCCTCCGCCGCGCCGCCGGCACAATTGCCCACGCAATCGCGCCTGCAATCGCGAAGGGCGCGCGGCGTGAAGAGCGAGACGGTTCACTGCCGCGGCGCCGATCTCGTGCTGTTTGGCCTCGAGAGCGATTCGCCGCGCGACGCCCCGCTCCTGATCTGGGCGCATGGCTGGGGCCAGACCCATCGGGCATTATTGCCGCTGGCGCAGGCGATGCGGCGCGCCGCCCCCTCGGTCCTTCTCGACCTGCCCGGCTTCGGCGCCTCGCCGCTGCCGCCGGCGGCGTGGAGCACCGCGGATTACGCGGATGCGGTGGCGGAATGGCTTGGCGGCCTCCCGCCGGCGCGGCGCATTTGGATCGCGCATTCATTCGGCGGCCGGGTCGGCCTGCAGCTCGCGGCGCGCCACCCAGAGCTGCTCCAGGGCCTGATCCTCATCGCCGCGGCCGGGTTGCCGCCGCGCCGCTCGCCCGGGCAGCGGGCCCGGATCGCGGCGCGGCGCTGGGCCTTTCGGCTGATGCGGCGGCTCACCCCGGAAGGGCCGGCACGCGACCGCTTGCGCGAGCGTTTCGGCAGCGCGGACTACCGGCAGGCCGGCGCGTTGCGGCCGATCCTCGTCAAGGCAGTCAATGAGGACCTGACATCGGTGGCGCGCGCGGTGCGCTGCCCGACGCTCTTGATCTACGGCGACCAGGACCGCGAAACGCCGCCCGAACTCGGCCTGCGCCTCAACGCCCTGATACCCCGGTCGCGGCTCGTCATGCTGCGCGGCTTCGATCATTGGACTGTGCTGACCGAGGGCAGCCACCAGATCGTGCAGCGGCTCGGCGAATTCCTGGAGCAGGCGGCATGAGCGGGCTCATTGCGCTGGTCGGCTTTCTCGGCTTCGCGGCGCGTCGGCTGCTGACCTATCTGCATCTCTTCCAGCAGGAGGAATACGACGGCCGGCGGTTTCTCGCCTGGCTGGTCCGGAGCGGCGCCTGGGATCGCCGGCTGTCGCTGGCTCTTATCGCGATCGGCGTGGCGCAGCTGCTGTTGCGGGGAAGGCTCGCCGTGGCGTGGCCGTTTGCTGTGCTCACCGCCGTCGCCTGCCTCGGCATCGCGGCGCTCGAGCGCGACCCGCGCAAGACCGCGAAGAAGCGGCTCGCGATGACGGCGCGCGCCACCCGCATCTATGTCATCGCGCTGGCGCTCAGCGCTGCCGTCGGGCTGGCCGCGGCGCTGTCGAGTCCCCTCGTGCTGGTCTGGGTTCTCGCGGTGCAATTCGTGCCGGTCGCGCTGGCCGGCGCCAACCTGTTGCTGGCGCCCATGGAAGCACGCGTGCAGCGCAGCTACTGGGACGAGGCGCGCGCCGTGTTGCAACGGGTCAGCCCGACCGTGATCGGGATCACCGGCTCCTACGGCAAGACCTCGGTCAAGCACATTCTCGGGCATGTGCTCGAAACTGCCGGGCCGACCCTGATCACCCCGGGCAGCGTCAATACGGCGATGGGCATCGCGCGGGTGATCCGCGAGCGGCTCGGCGCGCATCACCGGTATTTCGTCGTCGAGATGGGCGCCTATGGCATCGGTTCAATCCGCCGCCTGTGCGCGCTGACGCCGCCGCGCCTCGGCATCATCACCGCGATCGGCAAGGCGCATTACGAGCGGTACAAGTCATTGGACGCGGTGGCGCGCGCCAAATTCGAGCTCGGCGAGGCGGTGCGCAACAGTCGCGGCCGCTTGATCGTCGCCTCGGATGTCCTGGAATTCGCCTGGCCGCGGCAATTCGTTGAGGCCCACCGCGAGAGTGTGGTCAGCGTCGGCGACGACGCTGCCGCCGATCTGCGGATCACCGCATTGCGCCAGGAGCCTGACGGGATCGTCGCGGAATTGCTGTGGCTCGGCGGGCATTACGAGCTGCGCGCGCCCTTGTTCGGCCTGCATCAGGGCCGCAACATCGCGCTCGCCTTCGCCGCCGCCTGCACCCTCGGGCTGGCGCCCGAGGACGTCATCGCGAGCCTGCGCAGCACGCCGCAGATCGCCCATCGCCTCGAAGTCAAGCGCCAGGGCGATGGCGCGATCGTCATCGACGACGCCTACAACTCGAACCCGGTCGGCTTTGCCTCGGCCCTGGGGCTGCTCGATGCGCTGCGGCGGCCGGGCGGGCGGCGCATCCTGGTGACCCCCGGCATGGCCGAACTGGGCAGCGAGCATCAGGCCGAACACGCCCGGATCGGCCGCCTCGCCGCCGCGCATGTCGACGTGCTGGTGGCTGTCGCGCCGCGCCGCGTGGCGCCGCTGACGGCGGCGTTCCAGGCGGCGGCGCCGGAGCGCGAGGTGGTCTCGTGCGTCGGCTTCGCCGAAGCGCAAGCCTGGCTCGATCGCAACCTTGCGGCGCATGACGTCGTGCTGATCGAGAACGACCTGCCCGACCTCCTCGAACAAAGCCTGCGGCTATGATCGGGGCTGCTGCATCCGGCGCCAATCGATCGGAGTGCCGAGGGTGAGGCGCGTGCCGGCTTCCGGCATCGGATATTTGAGCCCGCTGGCGCAGTTGAACAGCACGGCGCGCTCGCCGGGCCGCACCCGCCCGTCCGCCACCGCGTGCTTATAAGCGGCATAGGTCGCCGCGCCCTCCGGGCACAACAGCAGCCCCTCCTCGACCGCCACCTCGCGCCACGCGGCGGCGATCGCGGCGTCATCGACGGCGATCGCAAAGCCGCCGCTGTCGCGCACCGCACGCAGGATCAGGAAATCACCAACCGCCTGCGGCACTCTGATGCCGGCGGCAAAGGTGTGCGCGTCGGGCCAGCGCGGCGCGTGCTCGACCCCCTCCTCCCAGGCCTTGACCATCGGCGCGCAGCCGGCCGCCTGCACCACGACCATGCGCGGCCGCTCTTTGCCGATCCAGCCGATCGCCTCCAGCTCGGCAAACGCCTTCCACATGCCGATGATGCCGGTGCCGCCGCCGGTCGGGTAAAAGATCACGTCGGGCATCTGCCAGCCGAGTTGCTCGGCCAGTTCCAATCCCATCGTCTTCTTGCCCTCGATGCGATAGGGCTCGCGCAGCGTCGAACAGTTGAACCAGCCGAGCTCCTTTTCGCCCTCGGCAACCAGCCGGCCGCAATCGTCGATCAGCCCGTCGACGAGGAACACCTGGGCACCCTGCATCGCGATCTCGCGGACATTCACATCGGGCGTGTCGTCCGGGCAGAACACCGTCGCGGCGATGCCGGCGCGGGCGCAATAGGCGGCCATCGCCGAGCCGGCATTGCCGTTGGTCGGCATCGCCATGGCGGTAACGCCGAGCTCCTTGGCCATCGACACCGCCAGCACCAGGCCGCGCGCCTTGAACGAGCCGGTCGGCAGCCGCCCTTCATCCTTGACCAGCAACTCGCCGGTCTTGCCGAGGCGCGGCAGCGCCACCAGCGGCGTCACCACCTCGCCCAAGGAGAGGACATTCTCGGGATGCCGCACCGGCAACAATTCGCGATAGCGCCACAGAGTTTGCGGCCGGGCCGCCAGCGCCTCGCGCGACAGCGCGCGGCGCACCCCGTCGAGGTCGTAGCGCACCAGCAGCGGCCGTCCGGCGCGCGACAGCCCGTGCAAGGTGTCGGCCGGATAAGACTCACCGGTGAGGCTGCATTCGAGATGGCTGACAAAAGTCGGCAACGCGCCGCCATTCCACTCGTAATCCGCCAATCGATCCTCCTGTTGCCGGGCGCGTAGGCTTATAGCACCGCCTGGGCGATGACGCGCATCGCGGCGATGTCGGCGCCGGCCAGGACGAGGGAGCCGACCCGGTTGTCCCTGGCGACGTCCTGCCAGGCCTTGAGGCGGTCGCGGATCATGGCGGGCGGGCCGACCAGCGAAATTTCGTCGATCAGCGCGTCGGGCACCGCGGCGGCGGCTGCCTCGCGCTTGCCGGCGAGAAACAGATCCTGGATTTCGGCTGCCGCCGCCTCGTAGCCGATGCGCTTGGTCAAATCGTTGTAGAAATTGGCGCTCTTCGCCCCCATGCCGCCGATATAAAGCGCGAGGCCGGGGCGCAGCGCATCGCGGCATTTTGCCAGATCGTCGCCCATGCTGACCCGGACATAGGGCGCGTTGTCGAAATCGGCGAGGTCGGCGGATTTGCCCGCCTTCAGCCGTCCCTCGACGACCGGCCCGACGACCGCCGCGGGCTTTTCCGGCGACATGAATATGGGCAGGTTGCCATCGGCGACCTCGCCGGCGCAACGCAACCCGGCCGGGGTGATCGAGGCCGTATAGATTTTCAGGCTCGGGTCGCCGTGGATGATGCTGCGCAGCGGCTTGCCGAGGCCGGTCGCGCCCGGCCCCGTATAGGGGATATCGTAATGCTCGCCGTGGTGTGCGAGCGGCGCCTTGCGTTCGAGGATCTGGCGGATGATCGCGACGTATTCGCGGGTGCGCGCCAGCGGCTTGCCGAACGGCACGCCGTGCCAGCCCTCGACGACCTGCGGCCCGGACGGGCCGATGCCGCACAAAAAGCGGTTGCCGGACAATGCCTGCAACGTCATCGCGGTCATCGCCGCCATCGTCGGGGTGCGCGCCGGCATCTGCATGATGCTGGTGCCGGCCTTGATGGTGCGGGTGCGCGCCAGCACCCAGGCGACCGGGCTGACTGCATCGGTGCCGTAGGCCTCGCCCGCCCAAACCGCGTCAAAGCCGAGCCGCTCGGCCTCCAGCACCGTCTCCATGTCGATACCGGCGTGGCCGGGCAGGAATTTGACGGTTGCCGAGAGCTTCATGCGAGCATCCCCTCGCCGGCGCCGGCGATCTTCTCGACGGCGGCGAACCAGTCGGCCAGTTCGCGCTCGGCCGGCTCAACCAGCACATGCTCGACGCCGACCGCCTGATAGCCGGCGAGCCGGGCCCGCAGCGCACCGACGTCCCTTCCGTCCCAGCCATGCCGCAGCGAGATTGCAAAGTCGGGCTCGGGGCGCTCGGCACGCAGTCGCTTGACGAACGGCGCCGCCTGCTCGGGGGTGCAGCGCGAACCGTGCCAGCCGTCGAGCCGCAGCGCCCGCTGCAGGGCCGGCTCCGAGGTGCCGCCAATCCATATCGGGATCGGCTTTTCGGGGTGCGGCAGCATGCGCATGTCGTCAATAACGGCGGGAATCGTCTTCGCCGCGAACGATATCGGATCCTCGCTCCACACCGCGCGCATCATCGCGATGCCCTCGTCCATGCGCCGGCCGCGCTGGCAAAACGGCACGCCCAGGGCCTCGAACTCCTCTTCCATCCAGCCGACCCCGGCACCGAGGATCAGGCGGCCTTCCGAGAGGTTCTGCAACGTCGCCAATTCCTTGGCCAGCGGTAGCGGGTGGCGCATCGGCAAGACCAGGACGCTGGTGCCGAGCCCGACGCGGCTGGTGCAGGCGGCGGCCCAGGTCAGCGTCAAGACCGGGTCCCAGAAGATCGCCGAGGGCGGATACATGCGATCCTTCGGCACGATGATGTGCTCACTGACCCAGACATCGGCAAAGCCGAGTGCCTCGGCCTGGATCGCGGCGCGGCGGATCGCGTCCGGTCCCGCCTTCTGGCCGATATGGGGCAGATGAATACCGAGCCGCATGGGGCCATCCTCGCGCGTTGATTGCGGCGCCCAGGGTGATGCCGCCGGGCCGCGCGCGCAAGAGGATGCGCGCCGGCGTCCGACTGGACGAAGCTGGCGCTGACCTACGTCGCGCTGGCGCGGCGCTCCGACGCAGCGCGGCAGTGATTGTCAGACCGTGGTCGGCTCCTGCGCCTCCTGGTGCCAGATCAACAGATGCCGGCGCAGTATCGCCATCCCCTTGACGAGGCACAGCCCGGCCACCCCGATCTCGATGATGCCGGCAAAGACGCCCGGCGAATCGGCAAAGCGCGAGGCCTGGATCATCGCGCCGCCGATGCCCGGCCCGCCCATCAGGATCTCGGTGACGACGGCAACGATCATCGATACCGGCAGGGCCACCTGCAGCCCCGTGAGGATCTGCGGCAGCGCCGCCGGCAGAATGATCTCCCACAACAGCTGGCGTTCGCTGGCGCCCAGGCTGCGGGCCGACCACAGCATCTCCTTCTCGACCCCCTGGGTGCTGCTGACCGAGGCCGTCACCACCGGGAAGATCGCGCTGAACACGATCATCGTGACCTTGGAGACGTCGTACAGCCCGAACCACAGCATGAAGACCGGCAGGAAGGCGATCTTCGGCATCGGAAAGGCGACCGAGATGATCGGGTCGAAAAACCAGCGCGCCAACGCGTTGCGAGCGATCAGGATGCCGAGAACGATGCCGGTCGAGCCGGCGATCGCAAAGCCGATCAGCACCCGGTAAAGCGTCTGGCCGAGATTGGTGACAAGATCGCCCGACAGCGTGTCCTGCCAGATCCGCTCCATGACCACCGAAAAGGCCGGCAGCAGGAAGGTACTGACCACGCCGGCGCGGGCGACGACCTCCCAGACGAGGAGCAGCACGATCAGCGTCATGCCGCCGCGCAGCCCGCGCCCGAAGGCGCGCCACGCCCCGACGATCGCCCGGCTCCAATCCCATCTTTCGGGCGCCAGCGCGACGGCGGTGCTTGCGGCTGCGTCGTCTATTCGCGCCATCGCAACACCCGGCGCATCAACAGCAGATAGCTGCGGTCGGCGGCGAACCCGAGGAACGACACGGTCAGCACCACCGCGAACATCGCGTCATAGACGCCGCCATCGCCGAGCCAGCCGATCATGTAGCCAAGCCCCTGACGCGCCACGATCAGTTCGGTCGCTACCAGCAGGACGAAGGCAAAGGCCATCGCGGTGCGGGTCCCGGCCAGGATCTCCGGCAGGGCGCTCGGCAGCACCACCTCGATCAGCGTGCGGGTACGGCTCGCGCCCAGGCTGCGCGCCGACCAGATCAGCACCTGTTCGGTGCCGCGCGCCCCGTTGAACGCCGACAGCGTGACCGGCAGCATGCAGCCGATGAAGATCAGCAGGATCTTCGAGGCGCTGCCAAATCCCAGCCACAGCACGACGATCGGGATCAGCGCCGATTTCGGCATCGGGTATATCGCCTGCACCAGCGGGTTGAACAGGATGCGGACCGCCTTGTACCAAGCCATCAGCACCCCGAGGCTGATGCCGCAGACGATCGCCAGCCCGAGCCCGGCGGCGGCGCGCGACAGCGAGACAATGCCGTTGCTGACGAGGTCGCCGCTGACCAGCAGGCCCCACCAGGCGATCAGCACGCGGTCGAGGGCCGGCATCACCAAGGGCGAAATCAGGCCGCCGCGGGTGGCCGCTTCCCAGGCCAGCGCCAATAGCAGGATCGGCACATAGCGCCACAGCCCGAGCAGCAGGCGCGACGACAGGAGCGCGTCGCGGGCCCGGTTGAAGGGGCCCAGCCCGAAGGCCCCGGGGCGGGTCGCCTTGGCGCCGCCGCCGAGGCTCAGCTCAGCCTGATCAAGCGCCATGGCCGTCGAGCCGCTGCTTCGCCGCGTTGATCAACGACAGATCGAAAGGGGTCGGGCAGCCAGCGCTGATCGCGGCGAGTGGTCTTCGATCCAATGCCCTCTCCCGTTGCCGATTTCGCGCCCGAGCCTATCCGAATCCGGCGCCCGCCGGTAGCCATCCTCTGCCACGCGCCGCGAACAATTCATGCCTCGCCGCTGCGCTGCGCCTGGATCGCTTCGGTGCGCACCAGGCTCCAGATATGGTCGACCATCTCGACAAACGGCGGCGAGCGCATGAGGCCTGGATCTTCCTTGTCGAGACGGCTCTCGACGATCTCCTTGATATGCCCCGGACGGGCCGACATGACGGCGATGCGGTCGGCGAGAAAGACCGCCTCCTGCACGTCGTGCGTGACAAAGATGACGGTCTTGCGCGAGCGCTGCCAGATGCGCAGCAGCTCTGCCTGCATCAGGCTGCGCGTCTGCGCGTCGAGCGCGCCGAACGGCTCGTCCATCAACAGGATGCGTGGATCGATCGCGAGCGTGCGGGCGATCGCGGCACGCTGTTTCATGCCGCCGGAAAGCTGCGAGGGGTAGCTGTCCTCAAACCCGGCGAGGCCGACCAGTTCGATGAATTCGCGCGCCCGGCGAGTGCGCTCTTCGCGCGCCATCCCCTGCTTTTCCAGACCGTAGAGCACGTTTTGCAGCACCGTCTTCCACGGGAACAACGCGAAATGCTGAAAGACGATGCCGCGGTCGGGGCCGGGCCCGGCGATCGGCCGATCCTCGACCAGGATCGCGCCCTGCTCGACCGGCAGGAAGCCGCCGAGCAGGTATAAGAGCGTGCTCTTGCCGCAGCCGCTCGGTCCCAACAGCGCGACGAACTCGCGGTCGCGCACCGCCAGCGAGACGCTGTCGAGCGCCAGCACCGGCCGGCCGCGCGCCGGCCGGTAGACGTGGCTCACGCGGTCGATGACAATATGGGCCGCCTCGCTCGCCACGCCGTGCTCCGCAGTGGTGGTGGCAGTGGTTGTTGCTGTGGTCGGGGACGCAGCGGTCACGGGCCGTCGATCCGTCGCTTGGCTTCCTCGATCAGCGACAGATCGACGTATTTGGGGCTGATCTGGACCGGCTTCGGCAGCACTTTCAGCTTCACCGACTCGTCGATCTCCTTCTGCACCGAGGCAATATCGGGCCGGGCGTCGGGCGAGCGGTAGAAATCGCGTTTGGTGAAAGCGAAGTCCAGCCTTTCCTTCGGCAATTTGGTGACGTCGGCGGTAATGGCGATCGCCTCGGCGCGGTTTTTCGGATCAAGGAACCAGCGGCGGGCGCGTATATGGTCCTCGAAGAAGTCGACCAGGGCCGGCCGGTGCGCCTTGATCACGTCGGCGCGCATCGCCCAGATGACCGCCTGGGTCGGCCCGACCGCATCCTTGCCGGTGAAGAGCACCTTGTATTTCGGGTTGCCGATGATGCCCTGGGCAAACTGCGGCAGCACGATGACCATGTCGACCTTGCCGCCCTCGATCATTGCCGGCATGTTGGCGAAATTGGCCTCGACGGTCGTGAAATCGCTGTCCTTGAGGCCGTGGCGATGCAGCATGGTCCGCATGGCCTCGTCGGCGGCCGAGCCGATCGTGTTGATCGCGACGCGCTTGCCCTTCAAGTCCTCGATTGTCTTGATCGGACCGTTGGCGCGCACGACATAGGCGCCGCTGAAGTAGCCGTGCATGCCGTCGCCGACGACATCGGCGACGACGCGCTCGTCGAGGTGCGCGTTGGTGATCGCCACCGCCAGCGCGGCGCTGGAGAAGGAGGCGACCTCCAGTTCGTTGATGGCCTGGGCCTGAATTTCAGGCGTCGTGCCACGGAAATGCACCGCCTGCATGACATAGCTCTTACCGAGATGCTTGAACACCTCGGGGTGGCGCTTGCCGAGTTCCTCGATCAGCGGCGCCAGGTGACCGGGAGTGACAACCCACCCGACGCGGATCGGCAGCGGGTCGGCCCGCGCCGTCGTCAGTGATCCCAACATGCCGACCGCCAACGCAGCCGCCAGCCAAACGCGCTTCATGGCATTCCCCGCCCTTGCCGCCGCCCTGCGCCGCGGTTCGCCCGCATCCTAGCAGAGCCGGCCGGGTCCCGCATGGCGCAGCTTGACGCGCCCGCGAGACGAACGGTCGTGGAACACGTTTCAACCGAAGCGGCCGGAGGCTACAACAGTGCGGTCAGTGGGAGCACAGCAATGGACCTCAAAGACATTCTCGTTTGCCTCGATGCCACCGATGCCGGGGAGGGCCGGCTGCGACTCGCCGCGGCGATCGCGCGCGAACACCACGCCCACCTGTCGGCGGCCTATCTGCTGCCGCGTTCGATCCCCGCCGGGGCGGTGTCGCCCGCCGCCGGCGGCGGCCCGCCGACCGGTGCGGCCTGGCTGCCGCAGAGCGGTTCCGCGCCCCGCGACGCATCCGGCGAGAGCGACGAGCCGTCCACGGTCTCGCTTGCCGACATCATCGAAGAGCGCTTTCGCGAGGAGGTCCGCCCGCACGCGATCGAGGGCGACTGGCACTTGTTCGCCGCGGGCGAGGGCGACCAATTGGCGGAGCTGCTGAAGACGGTCGACCTCGCCATTTTCGGCCAGAACGCTCCCGACGATCACGTGCCGGCCCACTTCCGGCCGGAGGATCTCGTGATGGCCAGCGGCCGGCCGGCGCTGATCGTCCCCTATGCCGGCGCGTTCGCAAGCGTCGGGCGGCGCGTCCTGGTCGCCTGGGATGGGACGCGCGAAGCCTCGCGGGCGCTGCACGACGCGCTGCCGCTGATCGGCAACGCCGCGGCGGTGACCGTGATGACGGTGCGCGCCCACGAGGCGGGAACCGATCCGAAGGAGGCGTCGCTCGACCGCGTCGTCCGGCATCTCGAACGGCACGGCCTTCGCGCCCGACCGGAACAGCTGGTCGGGAGCGACATCTCGATTTCGGACGCCTTGCTGTCGCGCGCCGCCGATCTCGACATCGATCTGATCGTCGCCGGCGCCTATCACCACTCGCGCTTGCGCGAGGCGCTGTTCGGCGGGGTCAGCCGCGATTTTCTCGATCACATGACCGTGCCGGTACTGATGTCGCACTGAGCGTGCGAGCGCCCGGCGGCGCGCTATTCCGTCGGGCGTGGGCGAAACCCGGCGCTGCCGTCGTCAGCCACCTCGTCGACCGCGACCGCGCGGACCCGGGCGGCGAACGGTCCCTCGCCGCACGCCTCGATCATTGCCGCGACCGCCTCCTCTTCGCCGATGACGAGGGCTTCGACGGTGCCGTCCACCCGGTTGCGCACCCAGCCGCGCAGCCCCAGCCGCGCCGCCTGCTGCAATGCCCAGGCGCGGTAGCCGACCCCTTGCACCCTGCCGGCGATATGCAGCCGCACGCTTCGCATGGCTCCGCTCCCCGGCGCCCTATTCCAGCTCGAGGATGACCTGATCGACGGCGAGGCTGTCGCCTGCCTTGGCGCGCAGCCGGGCGATGCGACCGTCGCGTTCGGCGCGCAGCACGTTTTCCATCTTCATCGCCTCGACCACAACGAGCGCCTCGCCCAGCTTGACCTCCTGGCCCTCGGCGACGATCACCTGGGTCAACAGCCCCGGCATCGGCGACAGGACCAGGCGCGAGGTGTCGACCGGCGGCTTTTCCGGCATCATCAGCAGCAACTCGGCGGCGCGTGGGCTCAGCACCTGGGCCTGGCGAACCACGCCGCGATGCACCAGCCGGAAGCCGCGCCCCCGCAGCCGCTCGACCTGCACAGTCGCAAGCCGCTCCGCGATGCGCAGGTGCATCACCGGCTCGCCCGGCCGCCAGTCGGTCGCCGCGAACCAGCTCTGGCCGCCTCTCCCGATGCGATAGGCGCCGCCCTCCGGCGCGACCGTCACCGCGCAATTCCGGCCGTCGAGCAGCACCGCGAGCGGTCGCAGGTCGGCCGCGAGCCGCCCGGGGGCAACCGCCATTTCGTGCAGCCGCGTCTCCGCCAGCGCCGCGGCCAGCAGGATGACGCGGTCGGCGGCAACCGGCCCAGTGAGCTCCACTGGTAGCTCCACTGGTAGCTCCACTGGTAGCTCCACTGGTAGCTCCACTGGTAGCTCCACTGGCAGCTCCACCGGCGGCGGCGCGAACCCGCCGGGAAAGGTCTCGGCGATGAAATCGGTCGATAGCCGGCCCTCGCGGAACCGCGTGCTGCCGGCGATCGCCGCGAGAAAGGCGATGTTGTGCCGCACGCCGGCGATATGAAAGGCGTCGAGCGCGCCTCGCAGCCGATCGATCGCGCTGTCGCGATCAGCGCCGCAGGCAACCAGCTTGGCGATCATCGGGTCGTAATAAAGGGTGATCTCGCTGCCTTCGCACACCCCGCTGTCGATCCGCAGCCCCTCCCCTTCGGGCGGGCGGTAGCGGACGAGGCGGCCGATCGACGGCAGAAAATTGCGCAGCGGGTCCTCGGCATAGATGCGCGCCTCGATCGCCCAGCCGCTCTGCCGCACGGCCGCCTGATCGAACGGCAATGCCTCGCCGGCCGCAATGCGGATCATCAATTCGACGAGGTCGAGCCCGGTGACCGCCTCGGTGACCGGGTGCTCGACCTGCAGCCGGGTGTTCATTTCGAGGAAGTAGAAATTGCCGTGGCGGTCGAGAATGAACTCGACGGTGCCGGCCGAGCGGTAGCCGACGGCGCGTGCCAGTGCCACCGCCTGCGCCCCCATCGCGGCGCGCGTCCGGGCGTCGAGCGCCGGGCTCGGCGCCTCCTCGACGATTTTCTGGTGGCGCCGCTGGATCGAGCATTCGCGCTCGCCCAGATGCACGATGTTGCCGTGCGCGTCGCCCAGCACCTGGATTTCGATGTGGCGCGGCTCCTCGATGTATTTCTCAAGAAAGACGCGGTCGTCGGCGAAGCTCGATTGCGCTTCGTGGCGGGCGCTGTCAAAGCCGTCGCGCAGTTCGGCATCGTCGCGGGCGACTCGCATGCCCTTGCCGCCACCGCCGGCCGAGGCCTTGATCATCACCGGGTAGCCGATGTCGCGGGCGATGCGCGCGGCCGTGTCACCATCGGGGATGATGTCGAGATGGCCCGGCACGGTCGCGACGCCGGCGGCGGCGGCCAGCTTTTTCGATGCGATCTTGTCGCCCATCGCCGCGATCGCCTCGGGGCCCGGACCGATGAAGACGATCCCCGCCGCGGCGAGCGCCGTCGCAAAGCCGGCATTCTCCGACAGGAAGCCATAGCCGGGATGCACAGCCTCGGCGCCCGTCTCGCGGCAGGCCGCAATGATCTTGTCGATCCGCAGATAGCTCTCGGCCGACGGCGCCGGCCCGATCGGCACCGCCTCGTCGGCCTCGCGCACATGCAGGGCGCCGGCATCGGCCGCGGAATAGACCGCAACCGTCGCGATCCCCATCTGCCGCGCCGTCCGCATGACGCGGCAGGCGATCTCGCCGCGATTGGCGATCAGGATCTTAGTGAACATCAAAGAGAAAACCTGGCCGTGCGGTGACGCTGTCACTTACCGGCACCCCCTCGCCGTCATGGCCGGGCTTGTCCCGGCCATCCACGAAAGCGTTGCCGCTGGCTCCGCGATGCCACACCATCCGCGAATGGGCGAGGCATGGGTCTACATCATCACCAACCGACCCAACGGTATCCTCTACACTGGCGTCACGAACGACCTTGCACGACGTATTTGGGAGCATCGGGCAGGTGTTGTGCCCGGCTTCACCAAAAGATACGGGTTGAAGCGGCTCGTGTATTTCGAGCCACACGCGGACATCCGGACCGCCATCCAGCGAGAACACAACATCAAGCACTGGTCGCGCACGTGGAAGGTGCGTTTGATCCTCGCCGCCAACCCCAACTGGGACGACCTTTACGATCGGCTCGCGTAATTCGTGGATGGCCGGGACAAGCCCGGCCATGACGGATTTATTGTTGGATTCAAGTTCCAGTGCGGGGATGCGCATGGGTGCGATGCGCACGGCGCAGCAGGCGATCTCGCCGCGATTGGCGATCAGCATCTTCTTGAACATGGGCCGCGGGAACCTATCCGTCATGGCCGGGCCTGTCCCGGCCATCCACGACAGCGTTGCCAAGCCCGGCCATGAGGGGTTGGGAGGACTGCACGGTCCGGGTCACAGCGGGATGTTGTCGTGTTTCTTCCACGGGTTC
>DATLRS010000114.1:0-18462 GCA_035534535.1 Allostellaceae bacterium
CTCTGGGACATCGGCAATATCGGCGCCGAGCCGCAGCGCGCGGCGGTCATCAACTTCACCGCCGCCTATTGCGAGATCGAGGCGACCTATCTGGTGCCGGCCGGCTCGACGATCCGCAATGTCGCCGAGGTCGACCAGCCGGGCCGGCATATCGCGGTGACGGCGCGCAGCGCCTACGGCCTGTGGCTTGAAAACAACATCAAGCAGGCGCGACTGTCGCAGTTCGACAGCGCCGACGCGGCGATCAAGGCGTTTGTCGAGGAAAAGATGGATGCCTATGCCGGACTGCGCCCGGCCCTGATCGGGCAGGTCGAGAAGCTGCCCGGCTCGCGCATCCTCGACGGCCAGTTCTCCGCGGTGCAGCAGGCGGTCGGCACGCCGAAGAAGAATTTCGCGGGCTTTGCCTTCCTGCGCGACTTTGTCGAAGAGGCGAAAAAATCCGGCATCGTCGCCAGCCTCATCGAACGGCATGGCGTCACCGGCCGGCTGTCGGTCGCGCCACCGGCGTAAGCGCACAGAACGGGAGGGAAAGCGATGAAGGCGGCATATCTGACGGGCCATGGCGGGACCGACAAGTTTCACTATGGCGACCTGCCCGACCCGGTAGCGGAGCCGGGCGAGGTTGTCGTCGATGTCCATGCGGCGAGCGTCAACGCGGCGGACTACAAGGTGCGCCTCGGCAGCTACAATTCGACGCTGAAATTCCCTTATATCCTCGGCCGCGATTTCTCCGGGCTGGTCAGCGCGCTCGGCGCCGGGGTCAGCGATTTCAAGGTCGGTGATGCGGTGTTCGGCGTCATGGATGCCGGGATCGAGGGCTGCTATGCCGAGAAGATCGCGATCGCGGCGGCGATCATCGCGAAGAAACCCGACAAGCTCGACGATGCCGAGGCGGCGGCGATGGCGCTGACCAGCCTCACCGCGATCTGGGCCCTGGAAGACACCGCCCGCCTGAAGCGCGGCGAAACGATCCTCGTCCAGGGCGGCGCCGGTGGCGTCGCCGGGTTTGCCGTCCAGCTGGCCAGATACCTCGGCGCCACCGTCATCACGACGGCGAGCGCGCGCAATCACGACTATGTGCGCGGCCTCGGCGCCGACCGGATCATCGACTACAACACGCAGGATTTCACCAAGGAGGCGGGCGCTTGCGATGTCGTCTTCGACACGGTCGGCGGCGAGGTGCAGACCCGCTCCTATAGCGTCCTAAAGCCCGGCGGCCGGTTGGTGTGGATCGCCCCGGCGCCGGCCGGGTTTCAGCCGCCGCGCAGCGATGTCGAGGTGCTGCGCCCGCGCGTCGCGCGCGACCGCGCCCATCTCGAACGCATGAAGGAACTGCTCGCCGCCGGTGCGGTATGGCCGCCGGAGATCACCCGCTACAAGCTCGCTGACGCCGCCGAAGCGCACCGGGTCAGCGAAGGCCGCCACCTGCGCGGCAAGCTTGTGCTGACCGTGCCGTAAAGCGCTTGTACTGCCGTCATCCCCGGGCTTGACCCGGGGATCTCGCGGCGACTCCGAGAGATGGCCGGGTCGAGCCCGGCCATGACGAGGGTCGATACGATAACCGACTGGAGGAAAAGATGGCCGGCAATGGACAGATGATCATCGATCTCGACAAAAAGCGCATGACCGCGATGGCGCAAAAGGACCTCGCCACGCTCAACGAGATCCTGGCCGACGATCTGGTCTACACCCATTCCACGGCCCGGCTCGACACCAAGGCGAGCCTGATCGGCAACATGGAATCGGGCAGCACGGTCTATACCTCGGTCGTGCCGTCCGACGTGAAGGCGCAGGACCTCGGCGACAGCGTCGTCCTGACCGGCACCTGTCGCATCGGCGTCAACGCCGGCGGCCGTCCCAACAGCTTTGGCGTCCGCTTCACCGATGTCTACGCCAAGAAGGGCGGGCGCTGGCAGATGGTGACCTGGCAGTCGACCCGCCTGCCCGACTGAGCCGCACCAGGCCCGGCGCGGCCAGCGCCGCCGCCTGACCGGCGATTTCGCGCCGGCAGGCGGTCTGCGATCAGCCTAATTCGACTTGGGCTGGTCCGGCGTTGCACTACTGTGGTCGCCCGAGCCGTGGTCCCCCAAGCTGTTGTCGCCCGAGCTGTGGTCGCCCAGGCTGTTGTCGCCCGGGCTTGAACCGGCGTCGGGCGTGATCGTCGCGTCGGGCGCGGTGCTGTCGCCGGAGGTGGCGCTGCTCGCACCCATGCTGCTGGACGGCGGGTTGATCACCATGACCACCGGCGTGCCATCGGCCGTCCGGGCCTGCACGAGGAATGACTCGTTGAGGACCTGAACGTCCTTGAAGCCGGCGTGCTGCAGCGAATTCTCGATCTTGATCTGCGTCATCAACTTGGCGTCGGACGCCGGCCCCGGCGTCGTGGCGGAGGTTCCCAGCGTCGAACCGGGATCGACCGGCGCCGGCGGCTGGCTGGCGGACTGGGCGAAGGCCGCCGGGGCGGCCAGCGCCATTGCCAGAGCGGCGGCGGGAACAAGGCCATAAGTAAAGGTTTTGCGCATTGTCTGTCCTCTCGTCGGGTGATGTTGACCATTGCCAGATGACGACGCGCAACGGCGGTTAGCAGGATCGGAATCTACCCATCACCGGTGACCGACAGGGCGACGACCAGGCTGGTGCATGGCGGTTGCGTGCACATTTCGGGCGTGGCGCGCGGCCCCCGTGCTATGATCCGCGACAACACGCAGCAGCGCGCGAGCGCTCACCGAGGAGGGACACCGATGGCGTATGACCTGCTGATCAAGAACGGCCGCATCGTCGACGGCTCGGGAATGCCGTCATTCCACGGCGATGTCGCGGTCAAGAACGGCAAGATCGTCGAACTGGGTAAGCTCTCGGGTGCCGCCGGCCAGACAGTCGATGCCGAAGGCCGCGTCGTCAGCCCGGGCTTTATCGACAATCACTGCCATTACGACGCGCAGGTCACCTGGGATCCGCTGTGCTCGTTCTCCAGCGACCACGGCGCCACCAGCGTCGTCATCGGCAACTGCTCGCTGTCATTGGCGCCGGTGCGCAAGGGCAATGCGACCCGGATGGCCGAATACCTCAGCTATGTCGAAGCGATCCCGATGGATGTGCTGAACACCATCGAGGTCGATTGGGAAACCTTCCCGCAATACATGGAGCGCCTCGACCGCAACCTCGGGGTCAATGTCGGCACGCTGATCGGCCATACCGCGGTGCGCTATTACGTGATGGGCGACGAATGCCAGAAGCGCACCGCCTCGGATGCCGAGCTGACGGCGATGCAGGATGTCGTGCGCGACGGCATGGAGGGCGGCGCGCTCGGTCTCTCGGTGTCGCGCAACCGCGGCCACTACGACCCGCAGGGCGTCCACATCCCGGCCTTGTGGGCCGACGAGAAGGAGCTGTTCGCGCTGGGCGACGTGCTGCGCGAGATGGGCACCGGCATCATCCAGTCGGGCGGCGGCCGCGACGCCGAGATGACGGACGGGCTGATGGCGCGGCTGTCGGAGGCGACCGGGCGCCCGGTCGTCTACAACAATCTCGGCCAGAGCGTGCGGCGCCCGGGCGAATGGAAGAAGCATATGGAGCGGGTCAGCGAGACCGCTGCGAAGGGCATCCGCGCCTATCCGCTGTGCTCGCCGAACACGACGACGCAGCTCTTCAACATGAGCAACACGCAGGCCTTCCGCGGCTCGCCGACCTGGCACCCGATCCTCTTGGCGTCGGACGCGGAAAAGCTGCGCGCCTATGCCGACCCGGCGGTGCGCGCCAAGCTGCACGAAGAAATGGTCGAGTGGAAGGTCGAGATCCCCGGCAATACGATCTCGCGCGAATGGTACAAATACATCTCGGTCGAAACCCCCGTTCTCAACAAGAACAAATGGATGGCCGGCAAGACCCTCCACGAGATCGCCGCCAAGCAGAACAAGGGGATCATCGACAGCTTCCTCGACCTCGTGGTGGAAGAGAAGCTCGAAACCACCTTCATGCAGGCCGAGAACAACGTCGACGTAGAGGCGATGCGCGAGATCCTGAACTTCCCGAATGCCCTCATTGGCCTGTCGGACGGCGGCGCGCATGTGCAGTTCCACGGCGGCTACGGGTTCTCGACGCGGCTGCTCGGCGAATGGGTGCGCGAGAAGGGGGTGATGAGCCTCGAACAGGCGGTGCGGCGCCTCACCTTCGACTCGGCCTCGACCTTCGGTCTCTACGACCGCGGCCTGTTGCGCCCGGGGATGACCGCCGACATCACGATCTTCGACCCCGACACGGTGAAGCCGCTGCCCGAGTTCATCGTGCACGACTTCCCGGCGGGCGGCTGGCGCTTCAAGGAGCCGGCCCAGGGCATCTACGCCACCTTCGTCAACGGCCAGATGCTGATGAAGGACGGCAATCACACCGGCAACCTGCCGGGCCGCGTGCTGCGCAACTCGCGCTATCAGGCCAACCACGGCTAGGCTGGTAGCGCGGGCGTTGAAAACACCTTTCCCGGCGCCGCCGGCCACCATCTTCGCTTTACCGGCGAAAGCCGGTATCCATGGCGGAAATGGGTCCCGGCTTTCGCCGGGAAGGTGTGTTGGGACGCTAGGCAAGATTCGTTTGGCTGGGCCACTGTTGACCGGCCGGCCCGCCCCTCACCCTGCCCTCTCCCCGCTTGCGGGGCGAGGGTTCTGACGGTGCGCGCTCCTCTCCCTCGCCCCGCTTGCGGGGAGAGGGTTGGGGTGAGGGGCTGATTGCCCCCGGCCCAGCAATCGTGTGACAAATCGCTGAATTGCTGCTTAGGTTGCGCCGCTGATCGCCCAAGGCGAGCCCTCTGCGCCTGGCGGAGAGGGCTTTTTCTTGCGCCGGCAACCCGGTGAGGAGGGAAACATGGCGGCGGTTCTGACAAATGCCGCGCGCGAGCGGCTGGCGGCCGGCGAACTGGCGCTCGGCGTCATCCTGCGCCAGGCGCGCACCGTCGACATCGCGCCGATCATGCAATCCTGCGGCTTTGACTGGCTGTTCCTCGACCTCGAGCACAATTCGATGGACCTCGACACCGCGGTGCAGATCGCGGTCGCCGCGCTCGGCGCCGGCATCGCACCGATCGCGCGGGTGCCGGCCGGGCAGTTGTGGCTGGCGACCCGCTTTCTCGACGGCGGCGGGCTCGGCATTGTCGTGCCGCATGTCGACACCGCCGAGGAGGCGCGGGCAATCGCGCAGGCGCTGCATTACCCGCCGCAGGGCCATCGCTCGGTCGCCGGCGGACTGCCGCATTTCGGCTACCGGAAGGTCGCTCTCGCCGAGACCTGCGCCGCGCTCAACGCCGCCACCTTCGTCATCGTGATGCTGGAAACCCCGACCGCGATCGCCAACGCGGCGGCGATCGCCGTCGTGCCCGGCATCGACTGCCTGCTGATCGGCAGCAACGACCTGGCGATGGAGCTCGGCATTCCCGGCGCCTTCGCCGACCCGCGCATCGCGGCGGCCTATCAGGCGGTGTGCGAAGCGTGCCGGGCGCACGGCAAGTTTGCCGGCGTCGGCGGCATCGCCGAGGAGGCGCTCTTGCGGCGCTATATCGGCATGGGCGTGCGCGTCGTGCTGCCGGGCAGCGATCTCAGCTTCATGATCGAAGCCGCGAGCGCCAGCGCCACGGCGATGCGCTCCTGCCTCTGATCGGCGGGAGGCGGGAGGCGAACAAGCGAATGTAAAAAATTGCGCCGCCCGACGGATCGAGCGGCGCAAGGAGTTGGGTTCTTGTCGTGTCAGACTTGGCGACGCCGCAGGCCCAGCAGACCGAGGCTCGCAAGCGCGGTGCCGAGCAGCGCGAGGCTGCCGGGCTCCGGGACCGGTTCCCCGGTTCCGCCGATAAGCCCGGTATTGGTGAACACCGTCTGTCCGATGTCACCGCCCGTGCATTGAGCGCCGCCCGTGGCGACTTCGCAGCCATAGGCGAGGATGTACGAACCGGCGCCGGCCGTCGTATCGATCGTGATCGGGTTGTTCGTCGGCGACAGGGCCGTATCCAGCGCAAACGCGTAGAGCGTGTAGCTGGAAGGCGCCGCAAAGCCGTTCGCCACATCGGCGGCCGACCAATTGCCGAAACTCTCCGAACCGCCGGAGGAGAGACCAAGCTGATCGAAGGCGCTCCCGGTCGAGGATGACGTGAACGAAGCGGTGGTCGCGGTCAGACCATAGGTGCCCAGGGTCGCCGTGGGACACGCCGAAGGCGTAGCGCAACCGCTGAAGCTGATGGTGGGCGTGCCGGAACCATATTCACCGACGATGATCAGCAACGGGTTCTGCAGGGTATGATTGCCCGCCACGCCGACGCCAAACGCGGTGGGATCGGCGATGCTATTGGGATCCCCGCCCGCCGCGGAGGTATCGGTGGTTGATTGCTGGACGAAGAGCTGGGGATCGATGACCTGGGCGTTCGCGGGCGCGGCGGCGAGCGCCAGCGCCAGGACCGCACCGGCCACCCCCGATATGCCGATTAATGATGATCTGCGCATTGCCGCTTACTCCTGCATAAAGCCTTGTCGGCTCAATAAGTGCAACGGCCGTGCCACCGCCGTAAAACATTGATATAATTGTAAAAAATGGCTGTTAGGACACCCGTCCCGGCGCCGCCGTAAAGGGTTCCGACACGCCGTTTCAGGGATCGCCGGCCGTCTGGCCGCGGGCGGCGTCACGCCGCTGCGAGGGAGGCCGACGATGACGCGCCGGCCGCGTCCAGGTTCGCCAGAAAGCCCTCAAAGACGAGCAATGCCCACAGGGCGGCGCTGTTGTCAGCGTGACCGCCGGCATGGCGCTCGAACAGCAGCCGGATCGAGTCGCGATCGAACAGGTTTGCATCGGCCATCGGACCGGACAACAGCCGCGCCGCGATCCGCTCCGCGCCCGGTCCGCGGAATTTTGCCGCCAGCGAGGTGGCGAAACCCTGTTTGCGGCGATAGAGGTTCGCCGCCGGCACCCGATCCTCCATCGCCCGCTTGAGGACGTACTTGCCCTCGCCGCGCCGCAAGGTCAGCGATGACGGCAGGGTCATCGCCCATTCGACGATCTTATGGTCGAGCAGCGGCGCGCGCACCTCGAGCGACACGGCCATGCTCGCCCGGTCGACCTTGGTCAGGATATCGCCGACCAGATAGGTCTTCAGATCGGCGTACTGCGCCTGAAACAGCGGGTCGTCGGTATCCGCCTCGATCATCGCCTCGGCGATGCGGGCCGACGGCTGATGGTCGCCGAGCGCGCTGCGCAGCTGCGGCGAGAACAGGCCGCGGCGGGCCTCGTCGTGCAGCTTGCACACCGTGCGATAGTACCCCAGGGCGCTGTCGAGGCCGACTTCCGACAGGGTGTTTTTCGCGCGCAGCCAGCGCGGGGCGCGATCGAGCTTGGGATAGAGGCGCGCCAGTTCGCCAAAGATCCGCCGCCGCACCGCGGCGGGCAGATGGGCCCGCACCGCCTCGGCGATGCAATGCCAGCGATACCGCCGGTAGCCGGCAAAGATTTCATCGCCGCCATCGCCGGACAACGCGACCGTGACGTGGCGCCGGGCCATTCGGCATACGCGATGCGTCGGGACCGACGAACTATCGGCAAACGGCTCGCCGAAGATGACCGCTTGCTCGCGCGCCGCGTCGATGTAGTCGAGCGCCCGATGCCGCTCGGTATGGTGCGCCGTGCCATAGCGAAGGGCGATGGCCTCGGCAAACGGGGTCTCGTCGTCGCCGCCGCCGAAGCCGATCGTGAAGGTGGCGACCGGGTCCGCCCGCAACCCGGCCATTGTCGCGACGACGGCGCTCGAATCGACCCCACCCGAGAGAAAGGCGCCGAGCGGGACGTCGGCCATCAGCCGGTCTGCGACGCTGCGCGACAGCCCGTCGCGCAATTCCGCGATGGCGCTAGCCTCGTCGCGCGGCCGCGGCGCGAAACGCGGCTGCCAGTAGCATTGCGGCGGCGGCACGGCGGCTTGCCCCTGCGACAACAAGAGATGATGCGCCGCCGGCAGCTTCTTGATGCCCTGATAGATGCAGTCGGGATCGGGCACATAGCCGAACGCAAAAAAATCGTCGATCGCAGCCGGCGACAGCGCGCGCGGCAGGTTCGGGTGGGCCAGCAGCCCGGCGAGCTCGGAAGCGAAAACCACCATGCCGTCAGCCAGGCGGGCGTAGTAGAGCGGCTTCTTGCCGAGGCGGTCGCGGGCCAGAAAGAGCTGGCGCCGGTTGCGATCCCACACGGCGAAGGCGAACATCCCGGACAGCCGCCCAACGCACCCCGGCCCCCAGCTTTCCCAGGCGTGGACGATCGCCTCGGTGTCGCTGCGGCTGCGGAACCGATGGCCGAGCGCGCGCAGCTCCTCGCGCAACGCGACATGGTTGTAGATCTCGCCGTTGAAGACGATCGCAACCGTGCCGTCTTCGTTGAACATCGGCTGGTGGCCGCCCGCCGTATCGATGATCGCGAGGCGGCGATGGCCCAGCCCGATGCCGGGTTCGACGTGAAACCCCTCGCCGTCGGGGCCGCGATGCGCCAGCGCCGCGGTCATCCGACGCAACGTCACTTCCGGGATCGGATCGGGCCCCGCGGCAAAAATGCCGGCGATGCCGCACATGCCCTCGCTCCGTTGTGCATCGCCGCGATTTTGCGACGACAGGATTGAACGCTTGCGCCGACGCAGCGTTCCCATTTGGCGCCCCGGTCGCGCCCCGGGTCGCGCCGGGGATGGCGCGCCGGGGATGGCGCGCCGCCAGTCCGATTGCGCCGACACGCGCGTCGTCACGAGGAGAGCGGCAATGAACGAGACGCCCCGCAGGCGATTTTGGCGCCGATTGGCGGTGGTGCCATGGGCGCTCGCCATCGCCCTGTCGCTTCCCGCCGGCGCGCAGGCGAACCGCCTCGAGGTCGGCCCCCACCAGCAGCTCAAGATGCCGAGTGCCGCCGCTTCCGTGGCGCGAGCTGGCGATACGATCGTCATCCAGCCGGGGCAATATTTCGACTGTGCGGTGTGGACGGCCAATCACCTGACGATCTCCGGCGCCGGCCCCGGTGTCGTGATCACCGACAAGACCTGCGAGGGCAAAGCCCTGTTCGTGGTTCGCGGCAATGACATGACAATCCGCAACATCACCTTCACCCGGGCGCGCGTCCCCGACGGCAACGGCGCCGGCATCCGTTTGGAGGGCCGCAATCTGACGGTCGAGAACAGCCGGTTCGTCAATGATGAAAACGGCATCCTCGCGGGCGATGACGCCGGCAGCGTGGTGACGATCAGCAACAGCGAGTTCGACGACAACGGCAGATGCGAAAGCGCCTGCGCGCATGGCATCTATGTCGGCCATATCGCGCTGCTGCGGATCAGCGGCTCAAAGTTCTATGACACCAAGATGGGGCACTCGGTAAAGTCGCGGGCGCTGCGCACCGAACTGCGCAACGATACGATCGAGGACGGTCCCGCGGGGACGTCCAGCTACCTGGTCGACATCTCGAACGGCGGATCGCTGGTCATGCAGAACAACATCCTGGAGAAAGGGCCGAACTCCAGCAACCACGGCGCGGCGATCGTGATCGGCGGCGAGGGGGTGACGCAGCCGACCGCCGAACTGCGCATTTCGGGCAACAAGTTCCGCAACGATCAATCGAGGCGGACGATCTTCGTGCGCAACCTGACCGCAACCCCGGCCGTGCTGACCGGCAACACCTTGACCGGCCCCGTCGAGCCGCTATCCGGCGACGGGTCGGTGCATTGACCCGCCCGGCGCCGGCGCGGCGGCGCGCAACAGCATGATCGCGGCGCTGCAATCGGCGCTTCTCGGCGCCATCACCGTGGCTCTCGCGGTGATCGTGATCAGAATGATCCGGCTTGACCGGGGGTCATCGCGGCGCAGCCGCGATCCGCCAAAGCGTCACCTGCGGCGATGATCCGGGCGGCATTGTGCCGCCAGGTGTAGTCGTGGCTGTCGAGCGCCTGCCGCGCCGCCTGCCCCAGCCGCTCACGCAACCCGGGATCGCCGGCCAGCCGCCGGATGGCCCGCCACATTTCCGCCGGCCGGTGAGGATCAAACAGCAGGGCGCTCTCCCCGTCGGTCAGGATCTCGCGAATGTTGGGCTGATCGGGTGCCACGATCGCCCGGCCGCAAGCCATGTATTCGAAGATCTTCAGCGGCGACGCATAGGGCACCGCCTGCGGCTGCAGCGCGATGTCAAACTGCCGGATCAAGGCCGGAATGGCATCGCGTTGCTGCAGCCCGGCAAACCGCACCAGCGAGCGGACGCCGAGCGCTGCCGCCTGCTGCTGCAGCGCCGGCCGAGCCGGGCCGTCGCCGGCGACGACGAGTTGAATCGGTGCGCCGGCACGGTCGGCGGCCAGCGCGTCAATGACGTGGTCGAGGCCATGCCAATCGCGCACAAAGCCGATAAAGCCGAGCGTCACCGCCCCTTCGGGCCGCGCGTGGTAGGGTTCGGGCGAAAACATCTCGGCGTCGATGCCGTTCGGGACGACCGTGATCTGCGCTGCGGGGACCCCGGCCGCGACGACCAGGCTCTTCAACACGTCGGTCACGACGAAGACCCGCTCATTCGATCGCCACGCCCAGCGCTGCAGCGCCGCCGCGAGGCGGGGCAACGCGAGACCGCCGAACCGCGCCCGCTCCTCGCAAACCGGAGCGTTCACCTCGATAAACAGCGGGATGCCGCGCCAGCGTCGCAGCAGCGTCCCGGCCAGGAAATACAGATTATAGCGCTCGTAGATCAGGTCGGGCTCGAATGCCAGGCAGGCGCGCCGCAGCCTCAGGGTGGCCGGAACGTTGTAGGCGAGTTCGGCCAGTTCGAGGAGCGCCCGCGGCAGCCGCCGGCGGACGGCCACCACGACCTTGCTCTCGCCGCCGAACGCGGCTGCATCGCCAAGCCGGGGACCGACCACCAGGACCTCGTGCCCGAGCCGGCGCAGCGCCGTCACGATTTCGTCGATGTGGACGCTTTGGCCGTCGCGCGACTGCGTGCGATGACTGTAAAGAATGCGCAACCGCCGCGTCCTCAACCCGGCGGCGCGTGCGGCGCCGGGTCAGGGCGGAACCGGCGCAGCGCGAGCCCGGCATCATGCAGCGCCAGGGTGGCGAGCCCGTGCGGCCGCCGCGGGTTCACCAGGATGAGGCCGATCCGCTGGCGCCGCTCGCCGGCCCACAGCCGCTTGTAAGGGTCGTCGCCGCGGCCGAAATCGATCATCTCGACGCCCTCCCCGATCAGCGCCTCGATCACATTCGCGGTCAGCATGGTGCCGGGCGACAGCGCGGCGTGCGCCATGTCGTGCGCCAGTTTCATGACCGTCGCACGGCCATTGGCGACAATCCACAATTGCACCGCGATCGGGTCACCGCGCCGCCAGGCGATCGCGAGGTGCAGCGCGCCGAGGCAAGCCGCTTCGCGGATCAGTCCGGCATTGAACAAGGGACAGGGTTCGTCAGGCTTCCAACTGCGGCGGTAGACCGCCTCATACACCGCGACGGCGCGGCCAATTTCGGCCGCGTCGCGAATGATCTCGAATTCGATCTGCCCTGTGCGCGCCGACTGTTTGGGCTTGCGGCGCAGCAGTTCGCGCAGCATTCCGGGCCGCGCCGCCAGATAGGCCGGCCACGATGCGCCGGCGAGGTTTTGCTGCCAGTTGCCGAAATGAGCGAACCTGCGAACCTGCAGTCCCGACTCGCGCAACCCTGCTTCAAACGCATCGAGCGCCCGCCATTCCAGCGGCAGCGCATCAAGCCGCACGATCGGCCGCGTGGCGCAGAGGCGGCCGAACTCGCGCCCCAGCAGCCGCGCGGTTTCGCCCGCAGCGGGCCCCGCGGCGATCAGCGGCATGTAGAGGCTGGTGTAGGCGTTGGTGAGGCTGCCCAGGCTGCGATGTCGCTGCTGCAACGGCACGATCGCGACGGTTTCGGCACCGCGCGACAGGACGGCAAAGCACGGCTCGACCTCGGGCGGCAGACCGGTCTCGACCATGTTGCGGAACCATTCCGCGCCGAGCGCGAAGTCACCCCGTCGGGCCGCCTCGAAAATATCCCCCGCGTCGGCGGGTAGCTGATCCAGCGAGGCGTGCAGGCTCAGGGCGAGCTCTGCCGACATCAGCCGGCAAGGGCGACTTGCGGCGCTGACGGCCGGCGCGTGACAGCCAGGCGCCGCGGTCGTTCGAGCGCTTCCATCCAGAACAGCGTCGCCCATAACGAGACCCGCAAATCGCTCGGGGCTGGCAACCCAAGCTGCTGGCGTGCCGCCGAGCAGTCGCCGAATGAATGGACGATTTCTCCGCTGCGCGTCGGTAGATGATGGATCTCCGGCCGATGACCGCACAGCCGGCTGATCATCAGCGCGAGCTCGAGCACGCTCGTCTGCCGGCCCGAGCAGACGTTGAAGACGGCCGGCGCTGCAGGAGGCCGCAGCATCGAAGCGAGCAGCGCCGTCACGACGTCTTCGACGAAGATGAAGTCGCGCGTTTGCGACCCGTCACCAAAGATCTGGATCGGCAGGCCGCGCCGCAACCGGTCGCAGAAGATCGAGATGACGCCGGAGTACGGCGATTTGGGGTCTTGCCGCGGGCCATATACGTTGAAGAAACGAAGCCCGATCGTGGGCACCCCATGCAGTTCCGACGCAATCCGCGCGTGCAGTTCACAACCGTATTTATCTGCACCATAGGCCGAACTGGGTTGCTTCTCGGCGTCTTCACGGATCGGCATGGTCGCGCTATTGCCGTAGACGGCGGCCGATGACGCGTAGACGACCGGCACCGGCCGCTGCCGGCCGACCTGCCGGGCCGCATCGAAGACGGCGACCGCCCCCGTGACATTGGTGCGATGTGCGCCGAGCCAGTCCTGCCTGCTACGCTCGACCGAAGCGACCGCCGCGAGGTGAAAGCACCCGTCAACATCGCGCATCGCCGCGACCACGGTGTCGCGATCGGCGACATCGCCGCGCACGACCTCTACTCCGGGCGGAATATTGTCGAGTGATCCCGTCGACAGATCGTCGAGCACCCGCACGCGCGCTCCCTCGCGAACCAGCGCTTCGCACAAATGCGAGCCGATGAAGCCGCAGCCACCGGTTACCAAATACGCTACCATCAGGCACCACCTATTTGTCGTGCCTTCCAACGCATCCTGGAGACAATCGATCCAAATATTGCTAAAAATTTCGATTGTCGGAAATTTTTACACTTCGTTGGCAGATGTCGACGGATCTTACACTTACATCTATTTCATCTATCTGCCGATTTGAAGAATTGTTATTTGTTAGACCCTTGCGATATAGGCATGAAAATTGCTGCGGGTAGCAATTGCCCGGAACGACGGGCCGCCTGGCGAGGGCCAGCGGAGGTTTGCGATTGGACGATGAATTTCTCGAATTGATTTCACTGGCGGAGCGGGTTCATCGGCGCTGCCTTCACCTCGTCAAGGCCGAGCTCGATCAACTCGCCGTCCGCGGTATAAACCCGACGCAGGCGCTTATTTTGCTCAAGATTGGCCACCTGGCGATATCGCCGACCGACCTGATGGTGCGCGGCTGGTATACCGGCACCAACCCGTCCTACAACATCAAGCGGCTGGTCGAGAGCGGCCTGATCAGCCGCGAACGACGGACGCGGGACCGGCGTTCCAGTTCGCTGCGCCTGACCGACAAGGGGGATCGCCTGCGCAGGCTCTTGCTCGCCCTCTATCGGCGACAGACGGAGGTGCTGTCGGATGACTCGTTGAACAGCGACGGCGTCGCGGCGGCGACCGGCGCGCTGCGCCGGATCGAGCGCTCACTCGAAACGGTCGCCGCCTCTTCGCGAGTCGAAACCGGCGCCAGGGAGCGACCCGGCAGATCCCCGGTCGCGTGATCCGCTGCCCGGTCCCCCGGTTTACGGCGGTGCCGCCTGCTCGAGCCCGTGGATCGCCGCTCCGAGCAGCGCGGCATTGACCGTGACGACATGCACCGGCACCGCGCTCAGCAGATTGGCAAAGCGCCCTTTTGCGGTAAACGCCCGCATGAAGGCGCCGTCCTGCAGCTGCGGCACCAGCCGCGGCGGCATGCCGCCGGCCAGGTAGACGCCGCCCGTGGCCATCACCTTCAGCGCCAGGTTGCCGGCTTCGGCGCCCCAGACGTCGATCACGATACGCAGCGTCGCGGCCGCGAGAGGATTGCTGTCGGGGCCGTTGAGGGCCGCCTCGACAATCGGCGGCGTGCGATCCGGCGCCTCCCGCAGCGTGGCGGCAAAGGCGGGGCTTTCCGAAGCCGGATCGCGCGAGCGCAGATAGTCGTAGACGTTGGGCAGGCCGCTGCCGGCGCAGACCCGTTCATAGGCGGCATGACGGAAACGCTCGGTCAGGAACAGCCACAGCCCGGCCTGGATTTCGTCGGTCGGCGCGAAATCGGCATGCCCACCCTCCGAGGCGCAGGCGATGTACTCCTGTCCGCCCCAGATCAGGAACGCCTCGCCAAGGCCGGTGCCCGGCGCCAGCACGGCAATCGAGGTATGCTCCACCGCCGTTCCGGCATTGATCACGGCGGTCTCCTCGGGGAGCAGATGCGGCACCGCGAGCGCAATCGCCTGCAGATCGTTCAACAGCGTCAGGCGCTGCAGGCCAAGGTCGCGGCAGAGCGTGGCTTCTTCGAGGTCCCACGGGAGGTTGGTCAGGTGCGCCCGCCCGCCGATCACCGGCCCCGCCACGTCGAAGCAGGCCGCGGTCGGGTGGCCGCCCTTGCCGCTCAGGAACGCCTCGACGATCGGCTGCAGCCCCGCAAAGTCGCTGCTGTGAAATTCCTGTTCTGCGATGAATTTGCGCGGCCCCGCTTCCGGCGAGACCAATGCCAGCCGAGTCTTGGTGCCGCCGATATCGCCGACGATCAACATCAGGATGTCGCCCCCTTCCAGAGCTGCCGGGTCGGTCCCAGCGATTGTCCCTTGGTCTCCGGCAGGCGGAACTAAATCCGCAGCCAAGCGATGACACAGAACCGCGCGAACGGCCAGAAGGTCAATGATCGTGCGCCGACCGATGCGGCGGCATCGGTAAATCCCGAGCCTGTCCTTGGTGATTTGCCGAAGGCCATGCTGGGTCGCGCCGCGCCCTGATCGAGCCGCCCTAGCCGCGGCGCAGCGTTCCGGCGCGCGATCGCATGCCGAACCGAAGAAGGTCCGAGAGAATGGACGTACGTGATTCCAAGCCGGCGCCTCGCGACCGCAGCCCCGCCTCGGGGTCGCACCCCGGGCAAAGGACGCTGGGTGCCGACGAGTTGCGCCGGATGGACGCCTATTGGCGGGCTGCCAACTACCTGTCGGTCGGCCAGATCTATCTCTATGACAACCCCCTGTTGCGCGAGCCGCTGACGCTGGCGCACGTCAAGCCGCTGGTGGTCGGACACTGGGGAACGACGCCGGGCCAGAATTTCATCTATGTGCATTTGAACCGGGTCATCAAGAAGTATGATCTGGACATGTTCTATATCGCCGGTCCCGGTCATGGCGGCCCGGCGATCGTCGGCAACGTCTACCTCGAAGGCACCTGGAGCGAGGTTTATCCGAACGTCACCCAGGACGCGGCCGGGCTGAAAAAACTGTTCAAGCAATTTTCGTTCCCCGGCGGCATCTCCAGCCATGTCGCGCCGACGACACCGGGGTCGATCCACGAGGGCGGCGAATTGGGCTATTCGCTGAGCCATGCCTTCGGGGCGGCGTTCGACAACCCCGATTTGATCGTCGCCTGCGTCATCGGCGACGGCGAAGCGGAAACCGGGCCGTTGGCGACGGCGTGGCAGTCCGACAAATTGCTCGACCCGGTCAGTGACGGCGCGGTGCTGCCGATCCTGCACCTCAACGGTTACAAGATCAGCAACCCGACGATCCTGGCCCGCATCGAACACGAGGAATTGGAGCAATTCCTGCGCGGCTGCGGCTGGACGCCCTATTTCGTCGAAGGCGACGAGCCGGCGAAGATGCATGAGCTGATGGCGGCGACCTTGGAGGCGGCCATCGAGGATATAAGGCAAATCCAAAAGAACGCGCGCAACGACAATGACGCCAGCCGGCCGCGCTGGCCGATGATCGTCCTGAGGTCCCCCAAGGGCTGGACCGGGCCGAAAATAGTCGACGGCCTGCAGGTCGAGGGCACCTTCCGGTCACACCAGGTGCCGCTCCTGGTGGATCCGGCCCATCCCGAACACGTCCAGCAGCTCGAAAGCTGGATGAAAAGCTACAAGCCCGAGGAATTGTTCGATGAAGAGGGCCGGCTGATGCCGGAATTGGCCGAGCTGGCGCCGCAGGGCGACCGGCGGATGGGCGCCAACCCGCACACCAACGGCGGCATTCTGCTGCGCGACCTGAAGATGCCCGACTTCCACGTCCACGCGGTGACGGTGCCGTCGCCCGGCGCCGTCGATGGCCAGGATACGCTGGTGCTGGGCAAGTTCCTGCGCGACGTGGTCAAGCTGAACCAGGATCAGCGCAATTTCCGCGTCTTCGGTCCCGATGAGACACTCTCCAATCTGCTGGGCGCCGTTTTCGACGTCACCAACCGTCAATGGGACGCCCGCGAGGTGAAGAATGACGAATTCCTCGCGCCCGCGGGACGCGTGCTCGACTCGATGCTCAGCGAGCACCAGTGCGAGGGCTGGCTTGAAGGCTACCTGCTGACCGGACGGCACGGGCTGTTCAACAGCTACGAGGCCTTCGTCCGCATCGTCGACTCGATGTTCAGCCAGCACGCCAAGTGGCTGAAAGTAACCTCGGAATTGCCCTGGCGGCGCAAGATCGCCTCGCTGAACTACCTGCTCGCCTCGCACGTCTGGCAGCAGGATCACAACGGCTTCACCCACCAGGATCCGGGGTTTCTCGACCACGTCATCAACAAGAAGGCCGACATCGTGCGCGTCTACCTGCCGCCCGACGCCAACTGCCTGTTGTCGACCTTCGATCACTGTCTGCGCAGCCGGCATTACGTCAACGTCGTCGTCGCCGGCAAGCACGCGCTGCCGCAATGGCTGACGATGGACGAAGCGGTGGTGCACTGCACGCAGGGCCTCGGCATCTGGCAGTGGGCCAGCAACGACCAGAACGGCGAACCCGACGTGGTGATGGCTTGCTGCGGCGACACGCCGACGCTGGAGATCCTGGCGGCCGTGTCTATCCTGCGCCAGCATCTGCCCGAGCTGAAAATCCGCGTCATCAACGTCGTCGATCTGATGAAGCTGCAATCCGCCAGCGAGCATCCGCATGGGCTGAACGAAAACGACTACGATTCTCTCTTCACCAGGGACAAGCACATCATCTTCGGCTTTCACGGCTATTCCTCGCTGGTGCACCGGCTGACCTATCGCCGCACCAATCGCAACCTGCATGTTCGGGGCTACAAGGAAGAGGGCACGATTACCACCGCCTTCGACATGCGGGTGCAGAACGACCTCGATCGCTTTCATCTGGTGCAGGACGTCGTCGACCGCCTGCCGCATCTCGGCAGCCGGGGCGCCTATCTGAAGCAGATGGTTCGCGACAAGCTCGTCCAGCACAAGCTGTACATCGACCAGCACGGCGAAGACCTGCCCGAGATCCGCAACTGGAAGTGGGGCGCGACCACGTGAGAGCGGCCGCTACTGCCCGGCCGCTCGCGCCTTGGCGGCAGCGACCAGGCGGAACAGGCGCTCGGGGGTCATCGGCAATTCGAAAATCTCGCCGCCGAGCGGCATCAGCGCGCCGGTGAGCGCGTCGGCGAGTGCGTTGGCGATCGCCGCCGGCGCGCCGATCGTGCCGCCTTCGCCCATGCCGCGAAAGCCGCCGATCGTGGTCGGGGATTGGGTGTCGAGATGCACGGTCTCGATCGGCGGCACCTCGCAGGCGGCCGGGACCACATAATCGGCGAAGCTGGCGGTCAGGATCTGGCCGGCCGCGTCATAGACGACCTCCTCATAGAGCGCGGCGCCGATCCCCTGCGCGACGCCGCCATGCACCTGCCCGTCAACGATCATCGGATTGATGACGCGCCCGCAATCCTCGGCGACGACATAGCGGTCGAGCCTGACCTGATAGGTCTGCGGATCGATCTCCAAGGCAACGATATGGGTCGCCGATGTCGCGGTGCCGAAAAACGGGTCGTAGACCTTGGTGACCTCCAGTTCCTCGCGCGCGTCGCGCGGCATCCTTCCCATCTCGGAATAGACCGCGCGGGCCAACTCGCGGAAGCTTAAGGAGCGGTCGGTGCCGGCGACGAACACTCGCCCGTCGGCGGTATCGATGTCGGCAACCGACGCTTCGAGGAGATGCGAGGCGGCGCGCAGGATTTTTTCCTTCAACAGGCGCGACGCCAGCGCCGCCGCTCCGCCGGCCAGCACAGCACTGCGGCTGGCATAGGTCCCGGTGCCGTGCGCAACGACGGCGCTGTCGCCCTGCAGGACCCGGATGTCGGCGAGGCGGGCGCCGAGTTCGTCGGCGATGACCTGCGCCAGCGTCGTCTCCAGCCCCTGGCCGTGCGA
>DATLRS010000115.1:0-2720 GCA_035534535.1 Allostellaceae bacterium
TTTGCCGAGCAGGTCAATTCCGACGAGGCGAAGGCGTTGCGCTATGCCTTTTTCGCCGAGCGCGAGGTCGCCAAGCTGCCGCACATCCCGGCCGACACGAAACTGCGGCCGACCGACAGCGCCGCCGTGGTCGGCGCCGGCACGATGGGCGGCGGCATCGCGATGAGCTTTGCCGATCACGGCTACGACGTGAAGATCACCGACGCGACGCAAGCAGCGCTCGACCGCGGCATGGCCCGCATCCGCGCCAATTACGAGACCAGCGTCAAGCGCGGCAGCCTCGCCGCCGACGAGATGGAGCGCCGCCTCGCCCGCATCCACCCGGTCCCCAGCCTCGACGACATCGCCGACAGCGATGTCGTGATCGAGGCGGTGTTCGAGCAGATCCCCGTGAAGGAGGAGGTCTGGAAAAAGCTCGACGCGGTGATGAAGCCCGGGGCGCTCCTCTATTCCAACACCTCGGGCATCGACATCGACATCATGGCGAATGTGACCAAGCGGCCGCAGGATGTCGCGGGTACGCATTTCTTTGCGCCGGCCAACGTGATGAAACTGTTCGAGGTCGTACAGGGCACCAAGAGCGCGCCCGATGTCATCGCCACGGCGATGGCGCTCGGCCGCAAGATCGGCAAGGTCAGCGGCTGGGCCGGCAATTGCGACGGGTTTCTCGCCAATCGCAGCCGCGGGCCGTTCGGCACCGAGATGAACCTTCTGGTCGAGGAAGGCGCGCTGCCCGAGCAGGTCGACAAGGTGATGGTCGATTTCGGCTATCCGCTGGGGCCGTTTGCGGTCTCCGACCTGTCCGGCCTCGACATCGGCTACGACGTCCGCCAGCGGCGCGCCGCGCAGGACCCCAACTACCGCAAGATGCCGATCCCCGACCGCATCGTCGAAGCCGGGCGGCTCGGCCAGAAGACCGGCAAGGGCTGGTATCGCTATGAGCCGGGCGACCGCACCCCGCATCCCGACCCCGAGGTCACCCGCATCATCAAAGAGACCGCGGCCGAGATGAGCATCCCGCAGCGCGAGCTTTCGGACGACGAGATCCTGAAGCGCCTGCTGTTTGCCAGCGTCAACGAAGCCTGCAAGATCCTCGAAGAGGGCAAGGCGCTCAGGGCCAGCGACATCGACGTGATGTGGCTGCACGGCTTCGGCTTCCCGCGCTACCGCGGCGGGCTGATGTATTGGGCCGACGGAATCGGGGTGCGCGAGGTCTACAACCAGATCGCCGCCTGGCATCAGCGCTACGGCGCGCGCTGGGCACCGTCGGCCTTGCTGCGCCGCCTCGCCGAAGCCGGCACCCCGTTGCGGGAGGCGAAGGGGAATTGGCCGATGTAGCCTCCAATTCACCCCCAAAGAATGCGCCAACTAAGCAGAATTGCTTGGCGCGATCCACATTTCCCCTCGCCGCCCTTCAGGGGGGAGAGGGAGGGACCCACGCCGCAGGCGTGGGAGGGTGAGGTGGGTGTCGGCAAGCGCTCTGGCATCCCCCGCCTCACCCCAACCCTCTCCGCCCCCCGCCATGGCCCACGGGGGCGCAGAGGGAGTGAACGACGAAGGCCGACGATTTGTGCGCCAACCAACGAAAGCTTGCTTAGAGTAAGTCCGCGTGATCGAAAATCGCTCTGGCGGGAGGCTCACATGCGCATCGCGGTCATCGGCGCCGGCGGGATCGGCGCGATCTACGGCGCCGCGCTCGCCAAGGCCGGCAACGAGGTGATTTTTGTCGCCCGCGGCGCGCATCTGCGGGCGATGCAGCAGAATGGCCTCAGGGTCGAGGGCGACCGCGGCGAAACCCATATCCGGCCGGCCCAGGCGACCGACGACGTCGCCAGCGTCGGCCCGGTCGATTATGCGCTGCTGTGCACCAAGCTGTGGGATGTCGAGAGCGCCGGCGCGCAGCTGCGGCCGATCGTCGGGCCGGACACCGCGGTCGTGACGTTGCAGAACGGCGTCGATGCGCATGAGCGGCTGATCCCGATCCTCGGGCGCGCGGCGGTCATGGGCGGGAGCGCTTTTGTCACCGGATCGATCGTCGCACCGGGAATCGTGCGGCAAACCGGGACCTATTTCCAGATCGCGTTCGGCGAGCTCGACGGCGGGATCACCCCGCGCGGCGAGCGGCTGCGCGACGCATGCGCCGCCGCCGGCCTCGAGGTGACCCTCAGCGCCGACATCATGGTGCCGCTGTGGGAGAAGTTCCTTGTCCTGGTGCCGCTCGCCAATGTCAACGCGCTGACCCGGCTGCCGCTGGGCCGCTACCGCGCCGATCCTGACACCTGGGCACTGGTCGAGGCGAGCCTCGCCGAAACCGCGGCGGCCGGCCGCGCGGACGGCGTTCGCCTGCCGCCCGACGCGGTCGAGCGCGGCCTGGCGATGCTGCGCTCGATGCCCGATCATCACATGACCTCGATGGGCAACGACCTGTTGCGCGGCAACCGGCTCGAACTGCCGTGGTTTGCCGGCAAGGTGGTCGAACTTGGCCGCCGCCACGGCATCCCGACGCCGGTCAATTTGTTTGTCTACGCGGCGCTGAAGCTCCACGCGGGCGGCGCAGCGGTCACGAGAGGCTGAATTCCACCCCGTCGTCGAGCGGGATGACCGGGCGCGGCAGGCGGGTCCAGGTGAAGCGGCTCAGCATCGGCGAGGTGAGGCCGGGCAGGTCAACTTCGACGATCTGCTCGGGGCTGAAAAACTCGTCGAACCCGCCGCGGAAATGG
>DATLRS010000116.1:0-13829 GCA_035534535.1 Allostellaceae bacterium
ACCAAGCAGCAATTCAGCGATCGGCACAGGATTGCCGGACCGGCGGCAATCAACCCCTCACCCCAACCCTCTCCCCGCAAGCGGGGCGAGGGAGAAGCGGGGCGCACGTCCTCAACCCTCGCCCCGCTTGCGGGGAGAGGGTTGGGTGAGGGGTCGAGCGGCCGGTCAACAGTGGCCCAACCAAACGAACCTTGCTTAGTCGAGGCGGGCGCCGTAGCGGTGGACATGGTAGGGCATCCGCGCGAGGCCCGGGCAATGGCTGCCGACGATCGGCTCCAAGGCCTCGTAGAGCAGACGGTTGTCGGCGTTGGCGGCGGCGAGCCGCTCGCGCGCCGCCTCGGCGCGGTCGCGCAATCGCGGCAGATCAACAGTCAGCACGCGGCGGTTCTGCACGACGAAGCGGCCGCCGATTCGTAGCAGGCGGTGCAGCCCTTCAGCACCATCTCGACCGCCCCGAGCTGGGCCGACAGGTGGATGTCCTCGGCGCCGCGATTGCCGCCCAACCACGGCGCCGCGGTCAGCAGCAATTCGAGCGTCCAGCGGTCGCCCATCCCCTTGGCGAGATTGCCGTGCGAATGGGTGTGCGCGTTGACGAGGCCGGGATGGATCAGGCGGCGCGCCGCCGCGACTTCACGTGCATCCGCCGGCGCGGCGCAGCCCGGCGAGCCGATCTCGCGGATCGTGTCGTCCTCGATCAGGATGTCGGCCGGCGCCGCGGTGCCTTGCGCGATGTCGAGCAGCAACCCGCCGCGCACAATCGTGTAGGCCATCGCCTCGTCCTCCCAGCGTCACGCCCGCCGATGTCTCGCCCGACAAACTTGCGCTCCGGTTGTGTGGGCGGCAAGATCCGGCACGCAACGGAGGGAGTAAGCACGTGCGACGAATTGCGATCCTCGCCGCCTGTTTCGGGCTGCTGGCGTTACCGGCGCTGGCGCAAACGAAGGCGGCAATCCAGAAGCTCGACGACCAATGGGCCCGCGCTTTCAATACGGGTGACCCCGCAGCGGTGGCGGCCATGTACACCAAGGACGCCTATGTGCTGCCGGCGGGCGGCCCGATGCTGCACGATCATGCGGCGATCGAGGCGTTCTGGAAGGCCGCAGAGGCCACCATGCAGGACGTCAAATGCACCGCACTCGACGTGAAGCGGCTCGGCGGCAGCGCCGCGCGCGAGATCGGCACCTGCTCGTTCATGACCAAGAAGGCGCCGCTGCAGGAGGTCCGCATCAAATACGCCGTCGTCTGGGAGAAGGAAGGCGGCAAGTGGAAGCTGCTCCAGGACATCTGGAACACGGACAAATAGAAGGGGATTGTCCCCAGCTCGCGCTTTTGACTCCCTCTCCGCCCTCGCCGCCCTTGGGGGCGGAGAGGGGCAAATGTGGATCGCGCCAAGCAAGTCTGCTCAGCCGCCCGCCGCGAGCGGGCCTTTCAGGACCTGGCCGGCATAGGTGCCGGTGGTCTCGCCGTTTTCGAGGGCGACGGCGCCATTGACGATCGTGGCGGCGATGCCGTCGGCCTTCTGCACGAGGCGGCGGGCGCCGCCCGGCAGATCCTGCTCGACGGTCGGCAGGCGCGGCCGCACCCGCGCCTCGTCGAACACCACGAGGTCGGCCTGGTAGCCGGCGCGCACGAGGCCGCGATCGGGCAGTTCCCAGGCCGAGGCGTTGTCGAAGGTCAGCATGCGCACCGCCTCTTCGAGGGTGAATTGCTGGCGCTTTCTGACCCAGTAGCTCAGCAGATGGGTCTGCAACGACGACCCCATCTCCTGGCAGACATGCGCGCCCGAATCGGAGAAGGTCGCCAGCGTGCGCGGATGCTTGAGGAGGCCGAGGACATCCGCCGGCGACTCGTTGACGAGCGGCTGGACGAACACCCGGTCGGGATTTTCGAGCGCCAGATCGATGATGATTTCGACCGGATGCCGGTTCTGCCGCCGCGCCAGATCGGCGACGCTCGGGTCGTCCCACTCGACGTCGAGCATCGGGAAGAGATTGGCATAGTCGGGCTTCTTCGGGTCGGTCGTGGCGGCGCCGCCGCCCTGCATCTCGGCGCCTTTCGGCTTCATCTGCGCTTCTGCGGCGACGAGCGAGCGGCGCAATTCGGGGTCGGCAAGGCGGCGCTGCTGCTCAGCCAGCGGCAGGGCGCGCAGCTCCTTCCAGCCGGGCAGCTGGTCGAACGGCAGGTAGGATTTGAGCGAGAAGACCGCGTTGATCGAGCGCGTCGTCGCCTGCCCGTAGATCCGCCCGCCGGCTGCCACGGTCTCGTCCATCCAGCGCGTCTGGTAGTCCCACGGGTTGGGCTCCCTGCCCTGTTTGGTCGCCAGCATGCCGAACATGATCGGCCGGCCGCTCTCCAGCGCCACCCGCCGCAGCCGGTCGAGAAAGACGCGCTGCGCCTCGCCGCCGGAAATGTCGGGGCCGATCTGGAAGATGCCGGCGTCGAGTTCGGCCATCGCGCCGACCAGCCGGTCGATTTCCTGCCAATCGGCGATGCGGCTGGCGACCGGCGACCCGTCCGGCGTCACATGCGTCGTCGCGCGCGAGGTCGAAAAGCCGAGGGCGCCGGCGCGCAGCGCCTCGGCGACCGCCTGCGCCATGACCCGCAGATCATCTTCGCTCGCCGTCTCGTCGAGGCCGCGCTTGCCCATCGCATACATGCGCAAAGCCGAGTGCCCGATATACATGCCGTAATTGAGCGCTTTCGGCAGTCGTTCGACATTGGCGAGGTATTCCGGGAAGGTCTCCCAGTTCCAGTCGATGCCGGCCAGCATCGCCTCGGTCGGGATGTCCTCAACCGCCGTCAGGCAGCGCGCGAACCATTCGCGGTCCGCCGGCTTGCACGGCGCCAGCGCAAAGCCGCAATTGCCCATGACGACGCTGGTGACGCCATGCCAGCACGAACAGCTGCCGATCGGGTCCCAGGCGACCTGCGCATCCATGTGGGTGTGGCCGTCGATAAAGCCCGGCGCGACGATCAGCCCCTCGGCGTCGATCACCCGCTCGGCCGGCGCGCGGATGCGGCCGATCTCGACGATCCGTCCGCCGGTGACGCCGACATCGGCGCGATACCGCGGCAGGCCCGAACCGTCCACCACCGTGCCGTTCCGGATCAACAAATCGAGCGCCATCGCCAATCTCCCATAAGGCCGGGCAAAGCTTCGCGGCATCGCTCGGCCGCTGTCAACCGGCGTCGGCGCCGGGGCGGGTTGCTGCGATCGGCCGCGGCGCCAGGGTGCGCGCATTTCGCCCGAATGCGCGCTAAGCTGATGGCGAAAACGGAGGGAGCGCATGACGAACAGCTACCGCATCGCGGTCATCGCCGGCGACGGCATCGGACGGGAGGTGGTGCCCGAGGGCGTCGCCGTCATGGAGGCGGCGGCGAGGCGCTACGGCTTCGCGCTCGAATGGCGCGAATTCGACTGGAGCTGCGAGACCTACGCCAAGACCGGCCGGATGATGCCGGAGGATGGGCTCGACCAGCTGCGGCCGTACGGTGCGGTGTTTCTCGGCGCCGTCGGCTATCCCGGCGTGCCGGACCACGTCTCGCTGTGGGGCCTGCTCATTCCGCTGCGCCGCAGCTTTCAGCAATACATCAACCTGCGGCCGGTGCGGCTGCTCGCCGGGGTCGACTCGCCCTTGAAGAACCGCGCCCCGGGCGAGATTGATTTCTATGTCGTGCGGGAGAACAACGAGGGCGAATATTCCTCGATCGGCGGCCGTCTCTACGAGGGCACCGAGTACGAGATGGCGATGCAGCAATCGGTGTTCACCCGGCGCGGCGTTGACCGGGTCATGCGCTACGCCTTCGAACTGGCGAAGACGCGCAAGAAGCACGTCACCTCGGCGACCAAGTCGAACGGCATCATCCACACGATGCCCTATTGGGACGAGCGCTTTGCC
The DNA here is from genome assembly GCA_035534535.1 of Allostellaceae bacterium. GTDB lineage: Bacteria > Pseudomonadota > Alphaproteobacteria > ATCC43930 > CGMCC-115725 > DATARH01. The sequence continues at coordinate 3,900 of DATLRS010000116.1, forward strand.
GCGATCGCCCGCGATTATCCCGACGTCACGACCGACCAGTATCACATCGACATCCTGACGGCGCATTTCGTGCGTCATCCCGACTGGTTCGACGTCGTCGTCGGCTCCAACCTGTTCGGCGACATCCTGTCCGATCTGGGGCCGGCCTGCGTCGGCTCGATCGGCATCGCGCCGTCGGGCAACATCAACCCCGAGCGCGAATACCCCTCGATGTTCGAGCCGGTGCACGGCTCGGCGCCCGACATCGCCGGCCGCGGCATCGCCAACCCGATCGGCCAGATCTGGTCGGGCGCGATGATGCTCGAGCATTTCGGCGAGCACGCCGCGGCGCAGGCGGTCGAGCGGGCGATCGTCGAGGTGCTCGCCGAAGGCGGCACGCGCACCCCCGATCTCGGCGGCAACGCCGGCACCAAGGAGCTTGGCGCGGCGGTCGCCGCCGCGCTGCGCTGAGGCATGCGGCCGGCGCGCGTCGCCATCCTCGCCGGCCTTGTGACGGCGTTGCTGGCGGGTTGCGCGAGCTTTCACCCGGCGCCGCTCTCGGCGGCGCAAATTGCCGGCGCGATCGACGCGCGCTCGCTCGATGACGCACGCTTGGCGACATTCATCGCCGCCGAACTCGGCAAGTCGGAGCCGGCGTCGCGCTGGGACCTCGCCCGGCTGACCCTGGCGGCGCTCTATTACCACCCCGATCTCGACATCGCGCGGGCCCGGCTGGCGGCGGCGCGGGCGGCGGTGGTGACGGCGGGCCAGCGGCCGAACCCGACCCTCGATCTTACCGCCGCGTTCGGCACCAGCGCCGCCGCCGGCGCAATCCCCATGGGCGCCGCGCCTTTGACGATCGGCCCGGTCGTCACTTTCGTCATCGAGACCTTCGGCAAGCGCGAATACCGCACCGCCGAGGCCCGCCAGCTTGCCGAGGCGGCGCGCCAGGATGTTGCCACCGCCGCCTGGCAGGTGCGCGGCCATGTGCGCGGGGCGCTGATCGATTTGTGGATGGCGCGCGGGCGGTTGTCGCTGCTGCGCCGCCGTCTGGCATTAGAGGACGAGCTGGTCGACCTCTTGGAGCGACGGCAGGCGGCCGGCGCGACCTCCGCGCTCGATGTCACGCGCGAGCGGGTGTTGCGGGCGCAGTTCGCGCTGGCGGTGCGCAATGCCGAGCAGGCCCGCGTCGATGCGCGGGCGCGGCTGGCGACCAGTATCGGCATCCCGCTCGCGGCGCTCGACGGCGTCACGCTGTCGTTCGATGCGCTCGACCGCCCGGCCGCGCCGCCTGCCGGGATTGCCGCCGGCGCCTTGCGGCGGCGGGCGCTGACCGGCCGCAGCGACGTCGCGGCGGCGCTGGCGGCCTACGCGGCGGCGCAATCGGCCTTGCAGCTGGCGATTGCCGGCCAGTACCCGAACCTGACGCTGGGACCGGGCTATCAATACGATTTCGGCCTCGACAAATACATGCTAGGTCCCTCGCTGGTGCTGCCGATTTTCAACCACAACGAGGGTCCGATCGCCGAGGCCATGGCCCGGCGGCGGCAGATGGCCGCCCGGTTCACCGCCTTGGAGGCCGCCATCATCGGCGCGATCGATCGCGCCGCCGCGGATTACCGGGCGGCCAGCGCCGTGGTGGCGACCGCCGACGCGCTGACGGCCGACGCACGCCGGCGCGAGCGGCAGATGCGGCGCTCGTTCGCGGCCGGCGAGATTGACCGGCCGAGTTTCGTCGCGGCCGAGATCGAGGAGGCCGCCGCCGCGCTCTCCCGCTTCGATGCCGTGGCCAAGCAGCGCCGGGCGCTGGGCCGCATCGAGGACGCGCTGCGGCAACCGCTGTTCGAACCGGCGGCGCCGTTTCTCGTTCCGGAAACCAGCCCGCGCCCGCCGGCGGAGCCGCCGGCATGATCGGCGGGCGGTTGGCGGCCGGCGCCGCAATCATCGCCGTCGCCCTTGCCGGCCTTGCGGCCTGGGGTTTCGTCGAGAGCCGCAGCGAGGCGGCCCGCGAAGCGGCGCCGGCGCAACCGCCGCAGCGTGTCTCGACCGTGCAGGGCGAGCCGGTGATTACGCTCGACGCCAAGGCGCAGCACGATGACGGCATCGTCACGCTCACCCTGCACAACGCGCCGCACCAGATACGGTTGACGGCCTACGGCTCGGTCGTCGATCTGGCGCCGCTGACCGATCTGGCCAATGCCTATGCCAACGCAACGGCGCGCCTTGCCATCGCACGGGCCAAGTTCGCCGCCGCCCAATCGGCGTTCGAGCGCGCCCGCAAGCTCTATAAGGAAGGACAGAACATCGCGGCGGCGCAGCTCGAGGCGGCCGAGGCCGCCTTCCGCGTCGATCAGGCCGGGCTGATGGCGGCGCAATCGCAGCTGCGGATGCAGGCGGCCACCGCACAACAAGCCTGGGGATCGGTGCTCGGCGGCGCCGTTGTCAACGGCACGGACCTGCTCCGGCGCCTGATCGCCCGGCAGGAGGTTCTCGTGCAGGTGACGCTGCAACCGGGGCAGGCGATCCGCGAGCCGCTGCCGGATGCTTTCATCGAGGCGGATAGCGGGCGGCGGGTGCCGCTCCACTTCGTCTCGGCCGCGACCCGGACCGACCCGCGCCTGCAGGGCCCGAGCTTTTTCTTTACGGCGCCCGGCGATGGCGGGCTGCTGCCCGGGATGAACGTCGTCGCATTGCTGCCGGCTGGCCCGACGGTCGACGGCGCGGTGATCCCGGCGGCGGCGATCGTCTGGCAGGACGGCCGCGCCTGGGCGTATTTCCGTAGGGGACCCGACCGCTTCGCGCGGCGCGCGGTAGCGACCGACCGGCGCATGCCGGACGGCGGCTATATCGTGCAAGGCGTCGCGCGCGGCGCGGCGGTGGTGGTCGCCGGGGCGCAGATGCTGCTCTCCGAGGAGTTCCGCGCCCAGACCGGCGCCGGGGGCCAGGGCGACGAGGATTAGGCGGAATTGATCGGAGCAATTCACATTCGCCCTCTCCGCCCTTCAGGGGGGAGAGGGAGGGGCCCACGCCGCAGGCGTGGGAGGGTGAGGTGGGTGTCGGCAAGCGCTCTGGCCTCACCCCGACCCTTTCCGCCCCCGGGGGCGGAGAGGGTCGCGGTGAGGAAGGCCGACGATTTGCGTGCCAATCAGCGAATGGTTGTTTAGGCGATGCCGGGCGGATCGGGGCTCCAGGCGGCGCTCATTCGTTTCGCGATCCGCTTTCGCGGCATCACGATCGCGCTGGCTTTTGTGCTGCTGGGATACGGCGTCTATACGCTGTTCGGGGCCAAGTACGACGTCTTCCCGGAATTCGCGCCGCCGCAAGTGCAGCTGCGCACCGATGCCCCCGGGCTGGCGCCGGAACAGGTCGAGGTCCTGGTAACACAGCCGATCGAGAACGCCGTCAACGGCATTCCGGGCCTGCGCAACCTGCAATCGACCTCGGTGCAAAGCCTCTCGGTCATCACCGCGACTTTCGCGCCGACGAGCGATGTATATCGCGACCGCCAGCTCCTCGGCGAGCGCGTCAGCGAGGCCGCGGCGCAGCTTCCCTCGGGCGTCAGTGCGCCGGCGATGATGCCGCTCACCTCGTCGACCAACATCGTGCTGGTCGCCGGCCTGACGTCCGCGCGGCATTCGCTGATGGATCTGCGCACGATCGCTGCCTGGACGATCCGCCCGCGGCTGCTCGCGGTGCCGGGTGTCGCCAGCGTCGCGATTTTCGGCCGCGATGTGCGCTCGATCGAGGTGCAGATCCATCCACAGGCGCTGCAGCGCTTCGGGGTCGGCCTCAACGACGTATTGAAGGCGGCGCGGCGCGCGACCGGGGTGCGCGGCGGCGGGTTTATCGATACCGCCAATCAGCGGATCACCCTGCGTACCGAGGGACAGTCGCTGACGCCGCGGGAAATCGCGCGAACCGTCCTCGTCAGCGCCGGCGGCGGCAATGTGCTGCTCGGCGATGTCGCGACCGTGGCGGTCGCGCCGCAGCCGCCATTCGGCGCGGCGGCGATCGACGGCAAGCCCGGCGTGGTGCTCAATGTCTACGAGCAATACGGCGCCAACACGCTCTTGGTCAGCGAGCGGCTGGAGGCGGCGCTCGCCGAGTTGCGGCCGGGTCTCGACCGCGCCGGCATCGTGCTCCACCCCGATCTGTTCCGCCCGGCGCGCTTTATCGACACCGCCACCGGCAACGTGCAGTCCTCGCTGTTGCTGGGGGGCGCGCTGGTGGTCGTGGTGCTCTTTCTCTTCATGTTCGACCTGCGCACCGCGGCGATTTCCTGCATCGCGATCCCGCTGTCGCTGTTCGCCGCGGTTATCGTCCTGCTGCGCTTTGACATGACGCTCAACACGATGGTGCTGGGCGGCCTGGCGATCGCCATCGGGGTCGTCGTCGACGACGCCGTCGTCGATATCGAAAACATCGTGCGCCGGTTGCGCCTCAACCGCAGCCTGCCGGCGCCGCGCAACATCGCACCGGTGGTGCTGGAGGCCTGTCTCGAAGTGCGCGGCGCGGTTGTCTATGCGACCTTTGCCGTTCTCCTCGTCGTGCTGCCGATCCTCGCCTTATCGGGCCTCGCCGGGCGGCTCTTCGCGCCACTCGGGATTGCCTACGCACTCGCGGTCGTCGCCTCGCTGCTGGTCGCATTGACGGCGATCCCGGCCCTGGCGATGGTGCTGTTGACCGGCGCTCACCTGAAGGCCGCGGAGCCGCCGGTGATGCGCTGGTCGAAAACCCGCTACCAGACCCTGCTGCGCCGCATTGCCCGATATCCGCGCTCGGCGATCGTGGCGGCAGGATTGCTGACAGTGGCCGGCGGCGCCTTGCTGCCGTTCTTCGGCGGCAGCTTCATCCCGGAACTCAAGGAGGGACATTTCATCGTCCACATGCCGACGATGCCGGGAACCTCGATCGCCGCGTCGCTGCGCCTCGGCACTCTGGTGACGAAGGCGTTGCGGGCGCTGCCGGCGGTGCGCTCGGTCGCGCAACGGGTCGGCCGGGCGACCTTCGCCGATGACACCTACGGCACCAATTACAGCGAGTTCGAGGTCGATCTGAAGCCGCTCGGCGGCGCCGCGCTGGTCGCCGCGCAGGCCGATATCCGCGACGCCCTCGCCGCGATCCCGGGCGCGAATTTCGCGATCAACACCTTCCTGACCGAGCGCTTCGAGGAGATCCTGTCGGGCTACCAGGCGCCGGTCGTCGTCAACATCTTCGGCGACGACCTCGATCTGCTCGACCGCGAGGCGCGCGAGGTGGCCAAGGTGCTCGGCGGCGTGCGCGGCGCCGCCGATGTGCAGGTCCGCTCGCCGCCCGGCATGCCGCAGCTGACGATCCGGCTGCGCGAGGACGATCTCGACCGCTGGGGCCTCAATCCGGTCGATGTGCTCGACGCGATCCGCACCGCCTATCAGGGCGACACGGTCGGCCAGACCTATGACGGCAACCGGGTGTTTCCGGTCATCGCCATCCTCGATCCGGCGAGCCGGGAGAGCGTCGATCAGGTGGCCGACCTGCCGCTGCGCACGCCGAGCGGCAGCTTCGTGCGGCTGCGCCAGGTCGCCGACGTGCAGCCCGGCTCCGGCCGCTATCAGGTCGTGCATCTGGGGGCGCAGCGGCTGCAGACCGTCACCGCCGATGTCGTCGGGCGCGACGTGACCTCGTTCGTCGCGGATGCCAAGGCACGGATGGCGAAACAGCTGGCATTGCCGGCCGGAACCTACCTGCAATTCGCCGGCGAAGCCGAGGCGCAGAGCCGCTCGCAGCACGATCTGCTGGTCAGCTCGATCGTCGCCGCCATCGGCATCGTGCTGCTGCTGTCGATCGTGACGCGCAATATCAGCAATCTGCTGCTGGTCCTGACCAACCTGCCGTTCGCCTTTGTCGGCGGGGTGTTTGCGGTGCTGGCGACGGGCGGGATCGTCTCGCTCGGCTCGATGGTCGGGTTCGTTGCGTTGTTCGGCATCACCTTGCGCAATTCGATCCTGATGATCGCGCATTACGATCATCTGGTCGCGAGCGAAGGGCGGCCCTGGGACCTCGGCACGGCGATCGAGGGGGCGGCCGATCGGCTGGCGCCGATCCTGATGACGTCCTTGGTGACGGCGCTCGGGGTGCTGCCGCTGGCGCTCGGGGCGAGCGAGCCCGGCCGCGAGATCGAGGGCCCGATGGCGATCGTGATGCTGGGCGGCCTCGTCAGTTCGCTGGCGCTCAACCTGCTGGTCTTGCCGACCCTGGCGGTGCGCTATGGGCGGTTCGGCGCGAGCGGGGTGCGCGATGAGCTGGCGCCGCCGGGATCGCGTGGCGCCTCCGACCGGATCTCGCCGGCCGAATGAGGCAGCGCGGCCGGCGACGCTCAGGCCGTCCGGTGCCGCCAGCCGGTCATCACCCCGAGGAAGATTCCGGTGCCGAGACCCCACAGCCCGTTGACGATCGGGCCGACGAGGATGCCCGGGAAATGGAACCCGAACCCCATCGGCAGCCCCTTCAACGGCAGCACGACAAACCACGCGACGAGGGTCGGGACGATCGCGCCAAACACAATCGCGCCAACCCAGTAGCCGCCCGGACAGCGCGCCAGCCAGGGCTCGACCAGGACGAAAACGATCCCCCACAGTCCGCCCCAGAAGGCGAGCGAGACCACCTGCGGCACGCCGAACGGCGGTACCGGCCTGGTATTGTAGGCAACCGCTTGGGTCAGCCGGACGATATGCAGCAGTTCGAGCCCGATCTGGTGAAACGTCAGGGTCGCCAGAAACGCCGCCACGAACCCGAGGAGCAGCCGCAGCCCTGTGGTCGATGCCGTCAGCGATGCCGATCGTGCCATCGTATCCTCCCTCGCCCGCGGCCGCGCCGTCCGCGCGGCCCGGACATGATACGGCAAACCGCCGTGCACTACCCTGCGGCCAATCCGGCTTTCAGTGCTGCCGCAGCATCGGCGATGGCGCGGCGGGCGGTGCCGACCAGCCGGCCGTAGCGGATGAAGCCGTGGTTGATACCCTGGTAGACCGTCAGGTCGCTGGGCACACCCGCCGCCTGCAGCTTCGTGGCGAGATTGTGGTTGTCGTCGAGCAGCGGGTCGAGGCTGCCGACGATCAGATGGGCCGGCGCGACGCCCTTGAGATCGGCCAGGATCGGCGCGGCGCGCCAATCGGCCTGCTGTTCCGGCCGTTCGAGATAGGTCTGCCAGATCCACTTCATCCCGACCTGCGACAGCCCGGCGCCCTGGCCGAAACGCTGCCAGGACGGGCTGTCGCAATCGGTCGAGAAGCAGCCGTAAAACAAGAGTTGGAACTTGAGCGCCCGCTCACCGGCGTCGCGCAACGCCAGTGCAGCGGCGAGCGCCAGATTGGCCCCCGCCGAATCGCCGCCGAGCGCCAGCCGCGCGGGATCGATGCCGAGGCCGGCGCCTTCGCGCGCCGCCAGCCGGGTCATCGCCACCATCTCCTCGAACGCCACCGGAAACTTGACCTCAGGCGACAGCCGGTAATCGACCGACAGTGCGGCAACCCCGCTCTGGCGCACCAGGTCGCGCAGGAAATGGTCCCAGGAGGGGATGCTGCCCTGCATGAAGCCGCCGCCATGCGCGTAGACGATCAGCGGCGGGCGCGCGACGTTGTCCGGCAGATAGAGGCGGCACGGCACCTGGCCGTGCGGGCCGGGCAGCGACAGGTCGCGCTCGACCTGCAGCGGCACCGAGCCTTCGCCCAGAAAGGCGCCGATGCGGTCGGTCGCGGCGCGCACCTCGGCGAGCGAGGCCTTGGTGCGGTCGGGCGCGACGAGGCCCTTCTGCTGCAACAATTGTCCGGCGGCGACGAGTTCCGGATCGACCCACGGTGCGGCATCACTCATGGCATTTCTCCCATTCCTCGAACAGATCGGCGGTGATCCGCGGGTCGCATGAGCGGTTGGGCAGCCTTGGCGCGCCCCGGCGGGGCGGCGTCCAGCGCCGCCTGCGGCACGAACGGATAGACGCTCCCGCAACGATACCAACCCCGCATCTCGCCGCCCGCCCCGCTCCGACGGCGCGATCTTCGACCAAGCCGGCGCGGGTGGCAAGGCGCGGCGGCTGTGGCACACGCAGTTAAGCGCCACCCCCGCCGGGCCTTCGCCAGAGTGAGTTTGTCGCATTCTACGAAGCGCGTTTCGAGGATTAAGCGATTTCTCACTTCGCACCTGCCCCAAATCTGTCGGGTTGGCGGGCGAGCCGCGGTGACAATTGCGGCTGACTGGAAGCGACCGACCGCCATTCACACCCGGCTTGCGCGGCGCAGGAAGGGCGGGTACCGTCGGCGACAGAAAAAATATTGAACACGCAACCGGTGCGTTGCCGGCGGCTTCGAGGGAGGTAAAGATGGCAGATTATCCGATCATCTCGGCCGACTCGCACATCGTCGAGCCGCCGGACATGTATGAGAGCCGGATCGCGCCGAAATTGCGCAACCGCGCGCCGCGCATGGAGCGTCGCAAGACGCCGGGCGGGCGCGAATACGACGCCTGGATGCTCGATGGCGTGCAGGTCGGCACGCTGGGTGCGGTCATGCAGGCCGGCCAGCGCTTCGAGGACCCCTCGCAGATCGATTTCCTTGGCGTCTGGGAAGATGTGCGCAAAGGCGCCTACGAGGCCGACGCGATGCTCGTCGAGAATGAAGAAGACGGCATCTGGGGGTCGGTGTTGCAGCCGAGCCAGGGGCTGTTCTGGTACCGCATCCCGGACAGTGAACTCTTGTCCGAGATCTGCCGCTGCTACAACGACTGGATTGCCGATTTCTGCAAGGCGCATCCCCGCCGGCTCAAGGGCATCGCGATGCTCAATGTCGACGATCCCGATGCCGGCGCGGCGGAGCTCGAACGGGTTGCCGCGATGGGCCTGGTCGGCTCGTTCATCCCGGTCGCGCCGCGGCCCGACAAACCGTACAGCGATCCGGTCTACGACCGCCTCTGGGCAACCGCACAGGACCACCAGCACCCATTGCTGCTGCACATCGGCACGCCGCGCGACGGCATCCCGGCCAACGAATTCACGATGGACGTGACCGCGCTGACCGGGGCGGGCCGCTCGACGACCGATTACTGGGTCCGCTACTCGCTGGGCTCGATGCTGTTCGCCGGCGTGTTCGACAAGTTCCCGGGCCTCAAGATCGGCTCGGTCGAGCACGAGGCGTCGTGGATCCCGCACTGGCTGAAGCAGATGGATTTCACCTATGTCGAGCGCCCGGTCTTTACCAAGGGCTGGAAGTCGGCCGCCGGGCTGTTGCCGAGCGATTACTGGAAGCGCAACATGTTCGTCGAGTTTATGGAAGACGATCTCGGCGTCCAGCTGCGCGACCGCATCGGTGTCGAGAACATGTTGTGGGGCAGCGACTACCCGCACGCCGAGGCGACCTTCCCGCGCTCGCAGCAGTTTCTGGGGCGCATGTTCGAGGGCGTGCCGCAGGCCGATCTGCGCAAGATCACCTCGGAAAACGCCGCCAGGATGTTCGGCTTTTCGCTGTGAGCTGAACCGCCCCGATCTGTCATTGCGAGCAGTGCGGCGACGACGCAATCTCGCTGACGTTACCGGTTTCCCCGAGATTGCTTCGCTGCGCTCGCAATGACGGACCGCCCCGACGACTTCATCGCCGCTGCCAGCGCCGCCGCGCTCCCCGAGGGCGGCATGATCTGCGTCGCCGTCGATCGCGAGCGGGTGCTGCTGGCGCATGTCGAGGGGCGGATCTATGCGCTGCGCGACGTTTGCGGCCATCGCAACGCGCCCTTGTCGCGCGGCCGGCTCGCCGGCCACATTGTCGAGTGTCCGCTGCATTTCGCACTATTCGACGTGCGCAGCGGCAAGCTGGTCGATGGACCGGTCTCGGCCGACGTGCCGATCTATGAGGTGCGGGTCGAGGGCGGCACGGTCTTTGTGAGGCGTTGACGGCGCTGCGAGGCGCCGCGAATACTTGCCGGCTGGCA
>DATLRS010000117.1:0-2784 GCA_035534535.1 Allostellaceae bacterium
GGCAGCAATTTCGTCAAGACGATGCTGCGCCTGGCGGCCGATCGCCCGGTCTTGCGGGTCGTCGCCGACCAGCACGGCTCGCCGACCAGCGCCGCCGACATCGCCGCCGCGATCGCCGCGATCGTGCCGCAGATCGCCGCCGGCGACGCAAAATGGGGAACCTACCATTTCACCGCCGCCGGCGCGGCGACCTGGCACGGCTTTGCCGAGGCGATCTTCGATCTGGCATTGCCAGGGAACGTCGCCGGGCGCGCGCCCGCGCCGCTTGTCGAGGCGATCACGACGGCCGACTATCCGACGCCGGCGCGGCGCCCGGCCAATTCGGTACTCGATTGCCGCAAGATCGCCGCCGCCTTCGGCATCGTGCCGCGCCCCTGGCGCACGGCGCTCGCCGACGTGATCGGCGAACTGCACGATGCTGCGGCGGCCCAAGCGCGATGATGCCGCCACGACCAGGAGGACAGCTGCAATGATGAAGTTCACCTGCACCCGGATGGATATCGGCGAGATCTTCTACGTCACGCTGGTCGCGGAAAGCGCCGAGCAGGCGAAAGAGATGGCGCTCGCCGCCACCAACGAAAAATGGTTCGGCGAGGGCGGCCGCCTCAGGAACTGGAGCGCCGCCGTTCTTGAGAGGGATGTCGCGGGGCCGGCCGCAATCATCGATTGCGGCCGCCGCGAGGCTTGAGCCGGCGCCGCGAACAGCGCCGGCCAGGCGATGCCGATGCCGTATTGCTGGTCTATTTGGCGCCGCGTCAGAGCGCGGCGAGGGCAGCGTTCAGCGTCGCACTCGGCCGCATCGCGGCCGATGTCTTGGCCGGATCGGGCAGATAATAGCCGCCAGTATCCACCGGCTGACCCTGCGCGGCGATCAACTCGGCATTGATCTTGGCCTCGTTGGCCGTCAGCGCCTGCGCCAGCGGTTTGAAGCGGGCGGCCAGCGCCGGGCTTTTGTTCTGCCCGGCCAGCGCCTGAGCCCAATACAGCGCCAGGTAGAAATGGCTGCCGCGGTTATCCAGTTCGCCAACCCTGCGCGCCGGTGAGCGGTTGTACTCAAGGATCTTGCCGTTGGCCTCATCGAGCGTCTCGGCCAGAACCTGCACGTCCTTATTCCCGCTTGTCTGCGCCAGATGTTCAAGCGAAGCGCCAAGCGCCAGGAACTCACCCAGCGAATCCCATCGCAGATAGCCTTCGTGCCGGAACTGCTCCACGTGCCGGGGCGCCGAACCGCCGGCCCCGGTCTCGAACAACCCGCCGCCCGCCAGCAGCGGAACGATCGACAGCATCTTGGCCGACGTCCCCAGCTCCATGATCGGGAAAAGGTCGGTCAAGTAGTCGCGCAGCACATTGCCCGTGACGGAAATGGTGTCGAGCCCCTTGCGGATGCGATCGAGCGAGAACTTGATCGCGTCGACCGGCGCCAGGATGCGGATGTCGAGACCCGATGTGTCCTCGTTCTTCAGGTATGTCTCGACCTTGGCGATCAACTGCGCGTCGTGCGCGCGTTTGGCGTCGAGCCAGAACACCGCCGGGGTGCCGGTCAGGCGCGCGCGGCGCACCCCAAGCTTGACCCAGTCCCGGATCGGCGCGTCCTTGACCTGGCACATCCGGAAGATGTCACCGGTCTCGACCGGCTGTGACAGCAGAACCGTGCCGTCATCGGCGACCACGCGCACCGTTCCGCCGGTGGCGACCTCAAACGTCTTGTCGTGCGAGCCATATTCCTCGGCTTGCTGCGCCATCAACCCGACGTTCGGCACAGAGCCCATCGTCTTCGGGTCGAAGGCGCCATGCGCCTTGCAGTCCTCGATGACGGTCTGGAACAGCGGCGCGTAGCAACGATCGGGGATCGCGGCGATCACGTCGTGCAGCTTGCCGTCAGCGCCCCACATGCGCCCGGATTCGCGAATCATCGCCGGCATCGATGCATCGATGATCACATCGCTCGGCACGTGCAGGTTGGTGATCCCCCGGTCGGAATTGACCATGGCCAGGCCAGGCTGCTTCGCGTAGGTGGCCTGGATATCGGCCTTGATCGCCGCCTTTTCCGCCTCCGGCAGCGTCTCGATCCGGGTCAGCATATCGGCCACGCCGTTGTCGGGATCAACGCCGAGGCGCGCCAGTGTGGCGCCATGCTTCTCGAACACATCGGCGAAGAACACCGAAACGCAATGACCGAAGATGATGGGATCAGAGATCTTCATCATGGTTGTCTTGACCTGCAGCGACAACAGGACGCCGTCCTTCTTGGCGGCGTCGATCTGCGCGGCGAAGAACGCGCGCAATGCCTTACGGTTCATCACCGCCGCGTCGATGATCTCGCCGGTCAGAAGCGGCGTCTTCGCCTTCAGCACCGTGACCGCGCCCCCCAATTCCGCTGGGCCGACCAACTCGATACGGGCATTGGTCGGCGCCGCAAGGGTCGTCGCGACCTCCGAACCGTAGAAATCGCCGCCCGACATGTGCGCCACGCGCGATTTCGAGTCCTTGGTCCAGGCGCCCATCTTATGCGGGTTGTTGCGCGCGTACTGCTTCACGGCGCCGGCGGCGCGGCGGTCGGAATTGCCCTCGCGCAGCACCGGATTGACGGCGCTGCCGAGCACCTTGCCGTAGCGGGCGCGGATTTCCTTATCCGCTGGCGTTGCGTCGCTGTCCGGATAGTCCGGCACGTCATAACCCTTGCTCTGCAACTCCTTGATCGCCGCCTTCAGCTGCGGGATCGAGGCGGAGATGTTGGGCAGCTTGATGATGTTGGCCTCGGGCCGCATCGCAAGTTGGCCAAGT
>DATLRS010000118.1:0-29500 GCA_035534535.1 Allostellaceae bacterium
ATGCAGAAATACCTGGCGATCTACGAGATCGATTCCCCCGACATCGTCGACAGCGCGGCCTGGCAGAAGGCCGGCGAATGGGGCCAATGGTCGCCCAAGATCCGGCCGCACACCACCGAGCGCCACCACAGCTTCTTCCGCAAGATCCCCTAGGCGCGCCCAGCGCCCGCTGCCGGCGCCCGCTGCCGCGTCGCGAGCGTTGCAGGACTATTTGTCATTCCGGGGGCCGAGCGAAGCGCGGCAACCCGGAATGACGGCGTGTCGCTCAGATCACACCGTCTTCCTTCAATCCCCCGACATCCTTCTCACTGAGGCCGAGCCAGGCGCCGAAGACGTCGCGGTTGTGCTCGCCCAGGAGCGGCGAGGGCTGGATCTTGGGCGGCTTGCCGTCGAAGCGCACCGGGAAGGTCGGCATCCGCAGCGTGCCGCTGGGGTGCTCCTGGGTCTGGATGATGCCGCGCGCGGCAAAGCTCGGCTCGGCCAACAGGTCGCCGGTGTCGAACACCGCACCGGCCGGGATGCCGGCGGCGCCCAGGATCTCCATCGCCTCGTGCTTGGTGTGCTGCTTTGTCCACGCCGTCACGATCGCGTTGATCTCGTCGGCATGGTTCATCCGCTTGTTGCGGTCGAGGTATTCCGGGTCGTCGGCGAGCTCCGGCCGGCCCATGATCTTTGCCGTGCGGCGCCAGTGCTCGGGGTTGTTGTGGCTGTTGAAGACATAGATCCAGTCGTTCGCGCCGCCCGGCTTGCACGGGTAGAGGTCGGAGGGTGGCGGTGCGGGGCCGAAGCCGGCACGGCCGCGCTCCTGCGGCTTGCCGGTTCGGGCATGGTTGATGAAGGCGCCGCGGGTGTAGTTGAGCTGCGCGTCCTGCATCGCGACCTGCAGCCGCCTTCCGGCGCCGGTCGTGTTGCGCTGGTAGAGCGCGGCGAGGATCGCGATCGTCATCAACATGCCGGTGCCGGTGTCGCCGAGCGTGGCGCCGGGCCGGATCGGCCGGCTGCCGACCTCGCCGGTGATCGCCATGTTGCCGCCGGCGGCCTGCGCGATCATGTCGAAGGCGAGGTTGTTCTCGTAGGGGCTGCCCTCGCCGAACCCCTTGACCTGTGCGTAGATGAGGCGCGGGTTAAGCTTGTGCAGCTCCTCCCAGCCGAGCCCCAGGCGCTCGATCGTGCCGGGCGCCATGTTCTCGACAAAGACGTCGGCCCGCGTCGCCATCTCCTTGACGAGGGCGAGGCCGAGCGGCGATTTCAGATTGACCGTGACCGATTTCTTGTTGGCGTTGTAGATCATGAAATAATAGGCGTCGGCGCCGGGCTTGGGGCCGGTGCCGAGAATGCGGCCGGGCTCGCCGCCGGTCGGGTTTTCGACCTTGACGACCTCGGCGCCGAGCTGCGCCAGCGCCTCGGTGCAGGTCGGGCCGGCCTCGAATTGCGACAGGTCGAGCACGCGAACCCCGGCGAGGCAGTTCGGCGCAACGGCGGCTTCGGTCATGATGGCTCCCTCGGTAATGCTTTCCGGTCGGAAAATAACCCCTAAACGCCGGGGCCGCCATGGATACGAACCCGGAATCCAGGAACACCAGCCGGTGTGCTCGGATTCCGGGCTGCCTCGCTCCGCTCGGCCCCCGGAATGACGAGATGTTGGACACAGCCGCCGCACACCCCTGTGTTCGCGGCGTTGCTATGCCCTTAGACTCGCGAGGATCGACATGCCCGCTCCCCTTCGCCTGCGCCTCTATGAGAACTACCGGTTCGTGCTGTATGCGCCGTTCTACGCGGCGCATGCCTGGGGCGCCTATGAGGCGGAGGGGCTGGCGGTCGAGCTGTTGGCGTCGCCCGGGCCGGGGCATGCCGAGGCGGCGCTCGCCGCCGGCGCGGTCGATGTGCTGTGGATGGGGCCGATCCGGGTCATGAAGCACCATGACGACGACCCCCAGTCGCCGCTCGTCGAATTTGCCGAAATCGTCTGCCGCGACCCGTTTTCGCTGGTCGGCCGCTACCCCAATCCGGGCTTTCGCCTAGCCGAACTGGCCGGGCTGCGCTTCGCCAGCGTCAGCGAGGTGCCGACGCCGTGGCTCTGCCTCGAACAGGATCTGCGCGAGGCGGGCGTCGATCCGGCCCGGCTCGACCGCCGCCTCGACCGCAGCATGGCCGAGAATGTCGCCGCGCTGGCCGACGGCAGCCTCGATGTGGCGCAATTGTTCGAGCCGTTTGTCGAGGCGGCCGTCGCCGGCGGCGCACATGTCTGGCTGCCGGCGAGCGCCCGCGGCCCGACCAGCTATACCGTGTTCGTCACCCATCGGGCGCGGCTCGCCGCCGACCCCGAGCCGTTTCGCCGCATGGTTCGGGCAATCTGCCGCACCCTGCGCCGGGTTGCGGCCGAGCCGCCAGAGAGGCTCGCGGCGGCGATCGCGCCCTATTTTCCGGCATTGGGCCAGGACGCGCTGAGCCGTGCGCTGGCGCGCTACCGGGCGCAAGGCGTGTGGGGCAGCGACCCGATCCTGTCGCCCGCCGGCTTTGATCGGCTGGGCAGCGCGCTGGTCGGCAGCGGCTTTCTGAAGCGCGCGGTAACGTTTGCCGAATGCGTCGACAACCGGCTCGCCGCGGAAGCGGTCGCTGCCGACGTCTGACCCGGTCGTATGGCGATCCGGCCGCAACCGTATTGGCCGGATGCGCGTCGAGTCGTTATGGTGAGATAATTCCAACGTGCAAACTGCCCGCGGTCGCCACAAGCTGCGAGCCCTTCCGGAGCCGCCAATGCCGATCATCCCCGAGGTTATTGACAGCGCCGACGAGCTGACCGCGATCCGCCGCGACATCCACGCCCACCCGGAACTCGGCTTCGAGGAACAGCGCACCTCGGACATTGTCGCGACGAAGCTTGCCGAATATGGCTGCGAAGTGCATCGCGGCCTCGCCACGACCGGCGTCGTCGGCACCATCCGGCGCGGCAACTCGCTGCGCGCGATCGGGCTCAGGGCCGATATGGACTGCCTGCCGATGCAGGAGCTGAACGATTTCGCGCACCGCTCGGTGCATGACGGCAAGATGCACGGCTGCGGCCATGACGGGCATACGACGATGCTGCTGGGCGCGGCGCGCTACCTGGCCGCGACGCGCAACTTCGAGGGCACCGTGCATTTCATCTTTCAGCCCGGCGAGGAGGGTTATGGCGGCGGCCGCGTCATGGTGCAGCAAGGGTTGTTCGACAAGTTCCCGTGCGATGCCGTCTTCGCGATGCACAACAAGCCGGGCATTGCGATCGGCCACATGGCGACGCGGATCGGGCCGATGCTCGCCGCCTCCGATCGCTTCGACATTCGCATCCGGGCGCAGGGCGGGCACGCTGCCTATCCGCATCTCGGCACCGACCCGTTTGTGATCGGGGCGCAGATCGTCACGGCGTTGCAAACGATCGTGTCGCGCAATGTCGACCCGGGCGATTCGGCGGTGATCAGCATCGGCTTTATGCGCGGCGGCTCGGCCTATAACGTGATCCCCGACGAATTGCATATCGGCGGCACGGTGCGCAGCTTCGGGCCGGAGGTGCGCGACCTCTTGGAGCGGCGCATGGGCGAGGTGGCGCGCGGCACCGCCGCGCTCAACGGCGCCGTCGCCGAGTGCGATTACCGCCGCGGCTACCCGCCGACAATCAACCACGCCGCCGAAACCGCGTTTGCCGCCGATGTCGCGGCCGAAATCTGCGGCGAGGCGCAGGTCGATCGCCATGTCGCCCCCTCGCTCGGCGGCGAGGATTTCTCGTACATGCTGCAGGCGCGTCCGGGAGCGATGCTGTGGCTCGGCAATGGCCCGGGCGAGGGCGGCTGCCTGTTGCACAATGCCCGCTACGACTTCAACGACAGCGCGTTGCCGATCGGCGTCAGCTTTTTCGCGCGGCTGGCCGAGCGGTTTCTTGCGCCGCAATCCTGAAATCGCGGAGACCCGTCACCATGAGAGTACATGTCGTCAATATCTTGCCGCCCGATCCGGCAGCGCCCGGCCGGACGCTCGATCGCTTCGTCGATTTTGCGCGGCAGGTCGAGGCCCGGGGGTTTACCGGGTTGTGGGTGACCGACGCCTTCGGCCGCGGCCGGCCGACCCTTGATCCGGTCGTCCTGATGAGCGTGATCGCCGCCGTCACCGCGCGTGTCGAGATCGGCACCTGCGTGTTGCAGGTGCCGGTGCGCCATCCGGTCGAGTTGGCGCACCGCATCGCCGGGCTGCATGCGATGACCGGCAAGCGTCTGCAACTCGGTCTCGGCAGCGGCTCGACCAAGGCCGATTTCGATCTGGTCGGCGCCGATTACGAGCAGCGGTTCAAGTCGCTGATGGGTTCGCTTGCGATCATGCGCAAGGCGTGGCGTGGCGAACCGGTCGAGGGCGGCACGCTGACCCCGTGGCCCGGCACCGAGGGCGGCCCCGCGCTGATGCTTGGCGCCTGGCGCAACAAGCGCTGGATCGTCTACGCCGCCGAGGAATGCGCCGGCTGGATCGCCTCCGGCCTCTATTCGCAGCCGGAA
Organism: Allostellaceae bacterium; assembly: GCA_035534535.1. Classification (GTDB taxonomy): domain Bacteria; phylum Pseudomonadota; class Alphaproteobacteria; order ATCC43930; family CGMCC-115725; genus DATARH01. The sequence goes on from DATLRS010000118.1 coordinate 4,521, forward strand.
GAGCTGGCCGCCGGCATGAAGATCTATCGCGACGCCGGCGGCACCCGCGCGGTGCTCGCCAATGTGATCCTCGACCTCAAAGGCCAAGGCGAGGGGATGCCGTTGGGCGGCCGCGCGACGGTCATGCTGACCGGCGGCGAGGCGCAGGCGCTGGACCGCCTGAGGCGCATCCGCGAGGTCGGCTTCGACGACATATTGTGCATGACCCGGCCCGAGGGGCTCGACGATCTGGCGCGGCTGCGCGACGCGCTGTGACGGCGCGTCATTGACGGCCGGCAGGGCGCAGATTACCTAGGCCGCATGGCCCTGCTAGCGATCATTACCGCGCCCGATCCGCGGCTCAAAATCAAGGCGAAGCCGGTCCCGGCGGTCGACGCCGGGGTGCGCCGGCTGATGGACGACATGATCGAGACGATGTACCACGCGATCGGCATCGGGCTCGCCGCGCCGCAGGTCGGGGCGGCCAAGCGAGTGCTCGTCGTCGATGTCGCGCGCGACGGCGAGGCGCCGCGGCCGATGCGCATCGCCAACCCCGAGATCCTGTGGCGGTCCGATGAGATCATGGTGGCCAGCGAGGGTTGCCTGTCCTTGCCCGAGCATTACGCCGATGTCGAGCGGCCCGCGGCGATCCGGCTGCGCTATCTCGACCACGAGAACGAGATCCGCGAGCTGGAGGCGAAGGGCCTCCTCGCCACCTGCATCCAGCACGAGATGGACCACCTCGACGGGGTCTTGTTCGTCGATCACATCTCGGCGCTGAAGCGCGGCATGATCTTGCGCAAGCTCGCCAAGACGAAACGCGGCCGCGCCGTCGCGGCGGCGTCGTAATCGGGGTGTTGTCCGCGCCCCTCGACCTCGTCTTCATGGGCACGCCGGATTTCGCGGCGACGATCTTGGCCGGGTTGATCGAGGCCGGGCATCGCATCGGCGCGGTCTACACGCAGCCGCCGCGCCCCTCGGGACGCGGCCACCGCCTGCTGCCGTCGCCGGTGCAGGCGCTGGCCGAGCAGCATGGCCTCGCGCTGCATTGCCCGGTGAATTTGCGCAGCCCCGAAGTGCAGACCGAATTCGCCGCGATTGCCGCCGATGCCGCAATCGTCGCGGCCTATGGGCTGATCCTGCCGCCGGCGATCCTGGCGGCGCCGCGCCTCGGCTGTCTCAATGTGCATGCCTCGCTCCTGCCGCGCTGGCGCGGCGCGGCGCCGATCCAGCGGGCATTGCTCGCCGGCGACGCCGAGAGCGGCATCACGATCATGCAGATGGAGGCGGGGCTCGATACCGGGCCGATATTGTTGCAGCGCGCGATGCCGATCGGACCGCGGACGACGGCCGGCGAGTTGAGCGACGCCCTGGCGGCGCTCGGCACCCGGCTGATCGTCGAGGCGCTCGACGGCGTGGCGCAGGGCAGGCTGACGGGCCGGCCACAGCCCGAGGACGGCGTGACCTACGCCGCCAAGCTGCGGCGCGAGGAGGCGCAGCTCGACTGGCGGCGGCCGGCGGCGATGCTCGAACGCCAGGTGCGCGCCTTCGACCCGTGGCCCGGCGCCGTCTTTCCGGCGCGCGGCGAGCGCATCCGGGTGCTGGCCGCCGAGACGGCGCCATCGCCCGCCACGGCGCCGCCCGGCATGGTGCTCGACGACCGCCTGTCGATCGCCTGTGCGCTCGGGGTGTTGCGGCCGCTCCGGCTGCAGCGCCCGGGCCGCACCGCGCTCGACACGGCGGAATTTCTGCGCGGCTTCGCGCTGCCGCCGGGGACAATCCTGCCGTGCCCCGCTACAAGCTGACGATCGAATATTGCGGCGCCGGCTTTGTCGGCTGGCAGCGGCAGGCCAACGGGCTGGCGATCCAGGCGGCGCTGGAGAGCGCGATCCGCGGCTTTTGCGGCGAGGCGGTCACCGTGTTCGGCGCCGGCCGCACCGATGCCGGCGTCCATGCGCTGGCCCAGGTGGCGCATGTCGACCTGCCGCGCTCGGCCGAGCCCGAGGTAATCCGCGGCGCGATCAATCACCATCTGCGGCCGCATGCGATCAGCGTGCTGGCGGTCGAGCCAGCCCCCCCCGGGTTCGACGCGCGGCATTCGGCGACCGGGCGGCACTACCTCTACCGCATCCTCAACCGCCGCGCGCCGCCGGCCCTGGAACGCGGCCGGGTGTGGCATGTCGCGCCGCCGCTCGACCTGCGGGCGATGCAGGACGGTGCCCGCCACCTCATCGGATATCACGACTTCACGACCTTCCGCGACTCGCTGTGCCAGGCGCGATCGCCGCTGAAGACGCTCGACGCCTTGGAACTGTCGCAGGTCGGCGAGGAGATCCACGTCACGGCGCGGGCGCGCTCGTTCCTGCACCACCAGGTGCGCAACATGGTCGGCACCTTGAAGCTGGTCGGCCGCGGCCGCTGGCGGCCCGAGGATGTGGCGTGCGCGCTGGCTGCCCGCGACCGTCGCGCCGGCGGGCCGACCGCGCCGGCCGAGGGGCTGGCCCTCGTCGCGGTGCGTTACGACGGCGTTCAATAGAGCGAGCTGGCGACCTGGCTCAACAGCGTGCCGAGCGCCAGATCGACCACGACGACGAACCCGGCCGGCGCGCCGCCCACCGCCAGCGCGACGCGGGCGATGTACCATTCGTAAACCAGCACGGCGATGGCGGCGAAGACCTCGGCGAATTGCCCCGCCGTCGGCGGCAGGAAGCCGGTCACGCGGTCCAGACCGACCACCACGAACAGCGCTGTCTGCGGGATCTGCGACCAGTTGTAGGCGACCATGAAGGCGAGAAACCGCTCCTCGCGGTCGAGCCAGCGCGCGAGCGGCAGGATCATCAGCGGGAACGCCACCCATGAGATCACATAGGCAATCGTCTCGACGACAAGGATCGTCGCGACCCCCGACGCGGCCCATTGCGGCGCAGCGACGCGGAACGCGAGCAGTAGCAGGTAGAACGGATAGCAGATGATGCCGGCGCGAAACGAGCGCCAGAACCCGTCGATCGAGGTGTCGAAGGCCGCCAGCCCGCTTCGGTCGCCGCGGGCCAGCCGCAACGTGCCGGCGATGGCCAGCTGCACCTCGGTCCACGCCGGCGCGCTCATGCGCGCGCGAAGAACCGGTCGAGAAAAGCCTCGTAGATCGCAGTGAGATTGGCGATGTCGGCGATCTCGACGCGCTCGTCGGCCTTGTGCATCGTCAATCCGACGAGGCCGAACTCGGCAACCGGGCAATGGGCCTGGATGAAGCGCGCGTCGGAAGTGCCGCCGGTCGTGCTGAGTTCCGGAACCCGGCCGGTGACCGCGCCGATCGCGCCCTGCAGGCACTCGCTGACCGGGCCGGGCGGCACCAGAAACGATTCGCCGCTGACTTCCCAGGCGAGCCGGTAGGTGCCGCCGACCGCTGCGAGCCTGTCCTCGACCCATGATTTGAGGCTGGCGCTGGTCCACGCGTCGTTGAAACGGATGTTGAAGGTGGCGCGCGCCAGCCCCGGCACGACGTTGGTCGCCGGGTTGCCGATGTCGATCGTCGTCACCTGCAGGCTGGAGGGCTGGAAATGCGCCGTGCCGGAATCGAGCGGCCCGGCGGTCAGCGCCTGCAACAGCGCGACGAGCCGGTGCGCCGCGTTGTCGGTCAGATGCGGGTAGGCGACATGGCCCTGCACGCCCTCGACGATGAGCCGTCCGGTCATGCTGCCGCGCCGGCCGATCTTGATCATGTCGCCGAGCGCCCCGGCCGAAGTCGGCTCGCCGACCAGGCAGGCGTCGAGCGCCTCACCGCGCTGACGCAGCCAGTCGAGCACCTTTTTCGTGCCGTTGACCGCGACCCCCTCCTCGTCGCCGGTGATCAGGAGGCTGATCGACCCCGCGAAGGCCGCGCCGCGCGCCGCGAGGAAGCGCTCGGCGGCGGCGATAAAGGCGGCGATCGCGCCCTTCATGTCGACCGCACCCCGGCCGCACAGCGCACCGTCGCGCAGGCTCGCGGCGAACGGCTCGAACGACCACGCCTCTTGCGGTCCGGGCGGCACCACATCGGTATGCCCGGCAAAGCACAGATTGGGCCGGCCCGAGCCAAGGCGGGCGTAGAGATTGGCGATCGGCGCGGTCGGTTCGCCATTGGGGCCGGCATCGTCGAACGTAAGTCGATGGCAGGCAAAGCCGAGACGTTCGAGGTGGGCCGCGACGATATCGAGTGCGCCCTCGTCCTTTGGCGTCACGCTCGGCCGGCGGATCAGTTCGGCGGCGAGCGCGACCGGATCAATCGGCGCGGCGTTGCGGGGGGCGGCGCTCATTCGCGCAGCAATTCGTTGATCGAGGTCTTGGCGCGGGTCTGCGCGTCGACCTGCTTGACGATGACGGCGCAATAGAGGCTCGGGCCGGGGCTGCCGTCCGGCAATGGCCGACCGGGGAGCGAGCCCGGCACGACCACCGAATAGGCCGGCACCCGCCCCATGTGGATTTCGCCGGTGTCGCGGTTGACGATCTTGGTCGTCGAGCTGATGAAGGTGCCCATCGCCAGGACGGCGCCTTGCTCGACGATGACGCCCTCGACGACCTCGCTGCGCGCCCCGATAAAGCAATCGTCCTCGATGATGACCGGCTCCGCCTGCAGCGGTTCGAGCACGCCGCCGATCCCGACCCCGCCCGACAGGTGGCAATTCTTGCCGATCTGGGCGCAGGAGCCGACCGTCGCCCAGGTATCGACCATCGTGCCGCTGCCGACATGGGCGCCGACATTGACGAAGCTCGGCATCAACACGACGTTGGGCGCGATATAGGCCGAGCGCCGCACGATCGCGCCCGGCACGGCGCGGAACCCGGCGTCGCGGAAGCGATTCGACGACCAGCCGGCGAATTTGGAGGGCACCTTGTCCCACCATTTGGCGGCGCCGCGCTCGGGATCGACCGGACCGCCCGGGATCTCGACCATATCGTTGAGGCGGAACGACAGCAGCACCGCCTTTTTGAGCCATTGATGGACCTGCCAGCCGGCGCTGGTTTTCGCGGCGACGCGCAGCCGCCCCTCGTCGAGCCCTTCGAGCGCGGCCTCGACGGCGTCGCGCCAGGCGCCCCTGGTGGCCGGCGACACCTGCTCGCGGCCCTCCCAGGCGGCGTCGATCGTTCGGGCAAGCTCGGCGTCGGTCATCGGCTGCTTCCGGCAAGGTTCAACGTGGCGCCGGCACGATGAGCGAGCCGCCCCGCCGGTGTCAACCGCCCGGGGTGGTTGATCGGCAGTGGTCGGCGGCGCCGGCTTGCTCTATGAATGGCTAGCCGCATCGAGCGGCCCTAGCGCAGAGGCCGCTCGTTCGCGAACCCATGACCGCGTTGTACGCTCTCGCCCTTGCCGTGTTGCAGGGCCTCACCGAATTGTTCCCGATCAGCAGCCTCGGCCATGCGGTGATCGTGCCGTCGCTGCTCGGCTGGCCGATCGACCAGCATGCGCCGGGGTTTCTGCCGTTTGTCGTGGTGCTGCATATCGGCACCGCGACGGCGCTGCTCCTGTATTTCTGGCGCGACTGGCTGTTCATCGCCGAGGGCCTCACCGGGCTCGGCGGGCGCAGCAGCCGGTCGAGCGCCGAGGCGCGGCGGCTCTTAATGCTGGTGGTCGTCGCAACGCTGCCGGCGGTGGTGATCGGCTTCGCTCTGGAAAAAACCGTGCGCGGCCTGTTTGCCTCGCCGCTGATCGCGGCCATGTTCCTGATCGTCAACGGGTTTGTGCTGCTGCTCGGCGACCGCATGCGCGATCGCGCCGAGGACGATAGCCGGCATCGCCTCAGCTCGCTGGGCTGGCGCGGCGCGCTGGCAATCGGCGCCTGGCAGTGCGCCGCGTTCATTCCCGGCATCTCGCGCTCCGGTGCGGCCATGGTCGGCGGGCTGTTCGCCGGTCTGCATCACCGCGAGGCGGCGCATTTCTCGTTCCTGATCGCCACGCCGATCATCGCCGGCGCGGCGGTGTTGGAAGTCCCCAAGCTGATCGCTCTGCCCGGTGCCGGGCTGAGTTCGGTGGTGATCGCCGCCGGGATTGCCGCCGGCGTCACGGCCTATCTGAGTGTCGCCTTTCTGATGCGCTATTTCCGCCGGCACAATTTCGACGACGCCCTGATGCCGTTCGCGATCTACTGCTGGGCTGCCGGCGCGGCGAGCGGGCTGGCGCTGCTGCTGCGCGGCTGAGGCGCCGATCAAGGCCCCGGCACGAAGCCCTTGGCGCGCATGCAGGAGGCGACGATTGCGGCGGCGCGGTCGCCGGTCTGCTGGCGCAGCCGTTCGCTTGCGAGGCGGCCGAACTGGGCGCGCTGCCAGTCATTCCCGCGGGTGGCGAGAATGTCCTGGTCGATGCCGATTTCGGGAGCGACGGCGCTTGCCGCCAGGGCGCGGCAGTCGCGGTATTCGCGGGCGGCCGCCGGCGGCTCGCTGCCGGGCTTCCGCCAGCTCCCGGATGCGGCGCAGCCGCACAGCAGCAGGCCCAGCAGCGGCAGCCAACGGCGCCTCATCTGCCGCCCGCCGCTTGGCGCCGCACCGCCAGCCGCGCCACGATCGCCTGCTGCTCGGCCGCGCTGGCCGTGTACCACAGGGTGATCTCCTCGACCGTGCGCAGACAGCCGCGGCACGTCCGGGTGTGCGGATCCATCAGGCAGATGCCGACGCAGGGCGAGGCTGGGCGAGCCTCGCGAGGGGGTTTGCGGCCGCCCCGTCCGCCATCACGACCCCTTCGCCGGCATGACGAGATCGGCGAGCCGGGTGCGCAGCAGCTGCGCCCGCTCGGCCGGGATGGCGTAGGTCCACGGCGCCAGCCGCGCGTCGATCGCGCGAGCTTGGGCCGCCGCCGCGCCCTGTCCCGCCGCCGAGACCGCGACCCAATCGGTCTTGTCGTGCACAAACAGCCGCAAGCTGAGCGTCAGCCCGTCCACGGTCGTGAAGATTGCGCGTGCGACGCCGCTCGCCGGCACCGGCAGCTGGGCGGCCGGCTGTACATCGGCGAGGACGAGGCCGGCGAGCGCGCCCGCCGGCGCGGCCAGCGCCGCCGCATCCTTGAATCTGGTGCCGGCAGGGGCGCCGACCACCGTGAATGAGCCATCGGGTGCGGCGCGCAGCTTGAGCGCGACGCCGTCGGCGGCGGTCAGCGTCAGCGCGGCGATGCGCGATGGCGCGATATCAAGGATGCGGCGGTCGAGCCAGCTGGTGATGCCGCCCGCCAGATCGAGCGAGCCGCGCGCCAGCCAGGCCTGATTGTCGCCCGGCTTGCGGACATAGACGCCGCCATTGCCGCCACCCAGCAGATCGGGGCGCGATTTGCCGACGATCAGCTCGCCGACGGTCTTGCCGGCACGGTCCTGCAACGTCACCAGCGTCGATCGGCCGTTTTTCGGGTCGTCGAGGTCGAGCCGGCTGAGCCGATCGGGGCGCCTGGTCTTCGGCTCCATCAGGGTCAGGTCGGCGAGCCCGAGCAGCAGCTGGCGCATCCGCTGCGGCGCGGCCTTGTAGTTGGCCCGCTCGACCACCACCCAGCCGCCCCCGATCGCGGTGAAATCCACCGTCATCGCGCCGCGCACGAGGCGCAGCCAGGCAAGATCGCCGAGCTTTGCCGCGAGGCCCGGCAATGCCCGTCCGCCGTGCGGCGGCAGGCTCACGGCGCGGTCGCCGCTCGCCACCGCGTAGATCGCCGCCGCGACCAGCAGCAGCGTCGCGCCAACCAGCAACAGGCAGCTGCGCTTCTGCATCGTTCAGGCCCTCATCCCGGCGCCGTCGTCCGCCGGCGCTGCCAGCGCCGCCGCCGCCGCGCGCCGAACACGAGCGCCACCGCGACGACAATCAGCGGAACGGCCGCGATGTCGATCGCTTCGATGATCGCCTCCAGCCGCTCGGTGTCCTCGCGCTGCGCCCGCCGCACGCCGCGCAGGGCGCGTCGGGTCGCCAGCAGCTCGGCGCGGAACTGCTCGACCGCCGTTTCCTGCGCCGCCGATAGCGGGGCATTGGCGGCGCCCGGCCCGGCGGTTGTCAAGGCGCGCAATTTGGCCTGGGTCGCCTTGAGCTTTTGCTCGAGCGGCCGCCGCTCGGCGGCGAAGCGATCGTCGGCGGCGCGCTGGATGCGCTGGATCACCAGGAAGGGCCGCGCCGAGCTGCCGCGGCTGCGCAGGCCGATCAGGTCGGCGCCGCCCGCCAGCACGTCGATCGCATTGCTCACGAAGTCGCCGTTATCGGCGATCGGCACGATCACCTCGCGGCCGAAAAAATCCTCGATGTGGGCCCAGAACCGGTCGTCGAGCATGTCGGTGTCGGCGACCACCACGACATTGATCGGCCCCACCGATTGGCGCACGAAGTCGCCGGCCTGTTTCGCCGCGGCCTTGGGCGGGCCGCCGGGAAAGGCGGTCGCGGCCGGACCGGCGATGCGGGCGGCGAGGACATAGCGCGTGCCGGCCGGCTTGAAATGCATCAACAGCCCGACAACATCGGGCAGCCCCTCGACCTTCTGCACCGGCAGCCGCATCGCATCGCGCGACGTCGTGACCAGCGGCTCGAATGTCGTCGCCGCCCCGGCGACCGGTTCGAGGATGCCGGACGACGCCATCGCGATCTGGTGCAGATTGGCGGTGATCACATCGGCATGGTTGAGGTCGGCGCCCTGCAGATTGATCCAGCCGACGTAACGCACCTCGCCGCCGCCCGCGCCTTTGGGCACGACCACTTGGCGCGCGGCAAGCCGGTCGGCGGCGACCGCATCGGGCACCAGCCGCAGCCCCCAGGCCTTGAACAGCGGCGCAAGGTCGCTGCCGGCCTTGGCGGCGGGCTGGCCGCTGCGCACCGCCAGCTCGGAATAGGGATCGACGAAGACGATGGCCTTGCCGCCATGCAGGACGAACTGGTCGATTGCAAACAGGGTCTCGGGCGGCAGCTTGTTTGGTTGCACCAACAGCAGCACGTCGGTGCCGGCGGGGATCGCGGCGAGCGCGATGGGCAGCGTCTCGACCTCGTCGAGCTGGCGCAACTGCTGGAGAAACGCCATTGGCGGGCTGGCCTCGCCCTGCATCGCCGCCTGCGGGTCGCGGTTGAGCGGCAAGGTGCTGATCAGCCCGACCACGGTCCGCTTCGGGAAGGCGAGGTTATGCACCAGCCGGGTCAGATCGTATTCGAGCAGGCGATCGCGATCGGGATTGAAAAACCGGATCACCTGCCGGTCGTCGGTCGCGTTGGTGCCGGCGAGGCCGAAATAGACCTGTTCGCCCTGCGCGTCGAGCGGCACGCTTTGCAGGCCGAAGGCCAGCGCGCGGTCCTCGGCGTCCGAGAAGGGCTGCGGGTCATAGATCTCGAGCCGGATCTTGCGGTGCGCCGCAGCGACATACTGGTCGAGCAGTTCGCGGACCCGTTGGGCATAGACCCGGTAGGCGGGGAGCCGGTCGCCGAGCTGCGCGGAATAATAAAGGCGCAGGGTGATCGGTTCGTCGATCCGGGCGAGCGTCCGGCGGGTGCTGCTCGACAGCGTGTAGAGATGTTCCGCCGTCAGGTCGAGGCGCTCCGGCAGAAACCGCGCGGCGATGATGTTGGTCGCGATCAGCATCAGCGCGATGCAACCGAGCGCCAGCCGCGCCCGCGCCCGCGGCGAATTCCATAACCTGCCGAACGCGGCCGGACGGGGCATCTCAATCGGCCTTTTTGAGCTCGACGAGGATCGCGTTGATGCCGAGAAAGGCGACGATCAGCGAGCCGAAATAAACCAGATCCGGCAGCTCGATGACGCCGCGGGTGATCGCTTCGAAATGGCCGATCAGGCTGGCGGCGGCGACCGCCCCGACGAGGCCCGGCGGCGCCCAGCCGCGCAGCGGGGCGAGCACGGTCGAGGTGCCGGCGGCGCACAGCACGAAGAGCAGCGCGGCAGTGACGACAAAGGCGATGACCTGGCTGCGGGTCGTCGCCGAGACCGCGCCGCCGATCGCCAGCATCGCGCCGGCCATCAGCCAGCTGCCGAGATAGCTCGCCAGGGCGACGCCGTTGTCGGGATGCCCGAGAAAATTGATGGTCAGCCAGAACGGAAAGGTCAGCGACAGCGCGATGCCGGCAAAGCACCAGGCGGCGAGGAACTTGCCGATGACCGCCTCGCCGAGGCGGATGGGCAGCGTCAGGAACAATTCGATCGTGCCGTTGCGGCGCTCTTCGGCCCATAGCCGCATCGACAAGGCGGGGATCAGCACGAGATAGAGCCAGGGCTGGTAGTCGAACAGGGATTGCAGGTCGTCCTGCCGCCGCGCAAAGAAATCGCCGGTAAAAAAGGCCAGGGTGCCGCCCAGCACGAGAAAGATGACGATGAAGACGTAGGCCAGCGGCGTCGCGAAATAGCTCGCCAACTCGCGCCTGAAGATGGTCAGCGTGCGACGCATCGGCTCCGCTGCCGCGCTATGGTTGCGGCGCGTCGGGCGCGGTGATCGCGCGGAACACATCGTCCAGCCGGCCACGCTCGGCGCGCAGGCCGGTGATCGGCCAGCCGCGCGCGCGCACCAGCTCCGCCACCTCGGCGACGATCGGCTGGGGGCCGCGCGGGAACAGCCATAACCCCTGGCCGTCGCCGTCCTGCGCCTGCTCCGCCGAGCGGATCCCGGGAAGGCTCGCCAGCTCGCCGGCGATGCCCGGATCGGCGCCCTCGGGCAGGCCGAGGCGCACCGCGTTGTGATAGCGCGAGCGGGCCGCCAGCTCGCCCGGCGTGCCGTCGGCCAGGATGCGGCCGTGCGCGATGATGATCGCCCGGCTGCACACCGCCTCGACTTCGTCCAACAGATGCGTCGAGATGATGATCGCCTTTCCCGGGCGCAGCGCCCGGATAATGTTGCGCATCTCGTATTTCTGGTTGGGGTCGAGACCGTCGGTCGGCTCGTCGAGGATGATGATTTCGGGGTCGTGCAGCAGCGCCTGCGCCACCCCGACGCGCCGCCGGTAGCCCTTTGACAGGGTCTCGATCGGCTGGTGCAGCACGTCGGCGATGTGGATCAGCTCGGCGATGGCGGCGATCCGCCGGCGCGCCTCGCGGCCGCGAAAGCCGCGGATATGGGCGATGAAGCCGAGAAACTCGGCGGCGTTCATATCGGGGTAGGCGGGGGCGCCCTCGGGCAGATAGCCGATCCGCCGCTTCGCCGCCAGCGGCCGGCGCCGGATGTCGTGGCCGCAGACGACGGCGCTGCCGGTGGTCGGCGTCAGAAACCCGGTGATCATCTTCATCGTCGTCGACTTGCCGGCGCCGTTGGGGCCGAGAAACCCCAAGACCTCGCCCGCCGGCACGGCGAACGACACGTCGTCGACGGCGACGAGCGGACCGAATTTTTTTACCAGATGAATGATCTCGAGCATCGGCGATATTCCGCAACGAGCGATTTTCGCCGGTTTCGGCCGCGCGGCGCACCGCGACCGATGGGCGCAAGCCGGGGCGCGAGACTATCGCGGTCGCGGCCGGCGGGGGCAGGCGCAATCGCCGCGAATCGGCGTCATGCCGGTCGCTCTTTGCGGCGGCTCGAAGGGTTTGACGCCCGGCTGGCCGCGGCAGCACTATGCCGAACATGTAGCCGGGAGAAACGCGATGCTGATCGTCGATTCGCAGATCCATATATGGGAAAACGCCAAAATGTCGGCGCACCATCGCCAGGCCCCGACCTATTCGGTGGACGACGCGCTGGCAGAGATGGAAGCGGCCGGGGTCGACGCCGCGGTCATTCATCCGCCCAGTACGCTTGGCGAAGCGGTCAACGTGCTGGCGGTCGAGGCGGTCAAGGCGCACCCGGACAAGTTCTGCATCCTCGGGCATTTCGACCTGACGGCGCCGAACCGGCTCGACATCGTCAAGAACTTGCGGCAGCGGCCCGGCATGCTCGGCTTCCGCTTCACCTTCAACCAGCCGCACCAGCAAGCCTGGTGGACCGACGGCAGCCTCGACTGGTTCTGGGACGCCTGCGAGCGCGAGGGCTTGCCGGTCGGCCTCCTGGCCGGCGGCCACATGGCGGCGCTCGACAAGATCGCCGAGCGGCATCCCGGGCTGAAGTTGCACATCGACCATCTGGGGCGCGGCGGCGGCGGTGCGGGCGGCAGCGATGCGGCCGCTTTCGCCAATCTCGACGACATGCTGGCCCTGGCCAAACGTCCCAATGTCGCGGTCAAGATGTCGGGCGCGCCGTCCTATTCGAGCGAGCCCTACCCCTATCGCAACATCCACCCCTACCTGCGCCGCATCTTTGACGCGTTCGGCCCCAGGCGCTGCTTCTGGGGCACCGACATCACCCGCATGCCGTGCAGCTATCGGCAATGCGTGACGATGTTTACCGACGAGTTGCCGTGGCTCGCTGGCGCCGACCGCGACCTCGTCATGGGGCGGGCGGTGTGCGAGTGGATCGGCTGGCAGCCCCCGGCGCTGGCGCCGCGCTGAGGCGGCACGACCGGACGGGTCAGCGCGGCGGGCGGCGGGCGCGAGCGCGGGCGAAGCGGAAGCCGAAGGCGAGGATCAACAGCGCGACGAGCCCGCCGATCGCCCAAAAGAGCGACGGCGGCTGCTGGTTGGCTGGCCCGCCGCTGTCGCCGACCCGCACCATGACGCGCACAATTTCCTTGCCGGATTTTGCCTCCGCGCTCCAGAAGCCGTCCGCGTCGGCGGAGAATTCGAACCGGCCGCTGTGATCGGTGCGGCCGACGACGGCCGGGCGATCGGGCCGGCCGGGGGCGAAGACGCGCACCTCGACATCGGCCATCGGCTTGCCGTCGCGGGTCGCCAGCTGCACCGTCACCTCGTGCTGCGCAAACAGATCGAGCGCCGCCGCGGGGATCGCCGACAGGACCAGGAAGAGTGCCGCCGCAACAGCGGCTTGGCGCGGACGCCAGGACGGGACAATCTGCATCGCAGTGAGCACGATAGGGGAATTCAATCGTGAAGATAGCGATCTTCGGCGCCGGCGCGGTGGGTGGTCATGTCGCGGCCCGGCTCGCTTCCGGCGCGGCGGCGGCCGGGATCGAAGTGTCGGCGGTGGCGCGCGGCGCCCAGCTTACCGCGATCGCCGAGCGCGGCATCACGCTGTGGATCGGCGACGAGCGCTACGATGCGCGGCTGCGCGCCACCGACCGGCCGCAGATTCTGGGGGTGCAGGACGTCGTCTTTGTGACGCTGAAATCCTCGGTGCTGCCGGCGGCGGCGGCCGACATCGCGCCGCTGCTCGGGCCCGACACCAGCGTCGTCTTCGCGATGAACGGCATCCCCTGGTGGTATCTCTACCGCCATCCCGATAACGGCCTGCCGCCCCCCGATCTGTCGCTTCTCGACCCGGGCGGGGTGCTGGCGCGCACGATCGGGCGCGAACGGGTGATCGGCTGCGTCATCAATTCGGCTAACGCGATCGTCGAGCCAGGGGTTATCCGCAACGCCTCGGGCACCCATAACCGCTTCACCTTGGGCGAGCCCGACGGCACGCTCTCGCCGCGGATCGAGGCGATCGCTGCGGCATTCGAGCGCGCCGGCGTCGCCGCGCCGGTCAGCACGGCGATCCGCGTCGAGATCTGGGATAAGCTGCTGCGCAATCTCAGCACCAGCCCGATCTGCGCCCTGACCGGCGAGCCGATCGGCGTCATCGGCCAGCACGAGGAGCTGTTCGTCCTGGCGAAGGCGCTGATGGCGGAGGGGCTCGCGACGGCCGCCGCGCACGGCATCAGGCCCGAGGTCAGCGTCGAGGGTGCCTATGGTAGGCGGCCCAGCTCGTCGCACAAATCCTCGATGCTGCAGGATTTCGAGCGCGGCCGGCCGCCCGAGATCGACGGCCTCCTGACCGCGGTGCAGGCCTTCGCGCGCGTCGCCCAGGTGCCGACGCCGCATCTCGACGCGGCGACCGCCCTCGTCATCGCCAAGGCCCGCCTCGCCGGGCTTTACCCGGCCTGACCCTCGCCGAGAAACGCGGCGAGCAGCAGGCGGGCGGCGGCGGCCGGGGTGCGGCGCCCGTCGCTGACCTCGCGCTCGATCTCGCCGAGGCGAGCGGCGACCGCCGGCGCCGCGCGCAGGCGCTCGCCGAGGCTGCCGGCGATCTCGGCCCATAACGCGGCGCGCCGCTGCTCGGCGCGATGCCGCGTCCAGGCGCCGGTCGCTTCGAGCGCGGCGCGAAACCGGCCGACATCGTCCCACACCGCGGCGATGCCGCTGCCGGTCAACGCCGATACGGCGCGCACCGCGACCGGCCATTCGGCGTGCGCCGGGCGGATGAGGCGCAACGCATTGGCGTATTCGGCGGCGGCGCGGCTTGCGTGCTCCAGGAGCGCGCCGTCCGCTTTGTTGATCAGCACCAGATCGGCCAGTTCGATGATGCCGCGCTTCAACCCCTGCAACTCGTCGCCCGCCGCTGGCGGCAGGATGACGATGAACATGTCGACCATGTCGGCGACATTCGTTTCGGACTGGCCGGCGCCGACCGTCTCGACGACCACCGTGTCAAAGCCGGCCGCCTCGCAGACGAGGATCGCCTCGCGCGTGCGGCGGGCGACGCCGCCCATCTCGATGCCGGAAGAGGACGGGCGGATGAAGGCGCCGGCGGCGCGTCCCAGCTCCTCCATCCGCGTTTTGTCGCCGAGGATGGCGCCGCCGCCGCGCTTCGAGCCGGGATCGACGGCCAGCACCGCGATGCGGTGGCCGCGGGCGAGGCCGGCGAGGCCGAAGCGCTCGATAAAGGTCGATTTGCCGGCGCCGGGCGGTCCGGAAATGCCGATCCGGGTGGCGCCGCCGGTCTGAGGCAGCAGCGCCTCGATCAGCGCCTCGGCCCGGTGGCGATGCTCGGGATGGGTCGATTCGACCAGCGTCACGGCGCGCGCCAGCGCCCGCCGCTCGCCGCGCCGGACCGCGGCGGCCAGCGTGTCGATCGCCTCACTCACCGCACCGATCGGGTGCAGACACCCATCCCTCGCACCTGTTGTCATCCCGGGGCGGCGCGCAGCGGCGAGCCCGGGAGCCAAGCACACACGCTTATCCGATAGAGCACCCGGCGCCGGGCGACAATGGCGAAGGCCGGCGGTCAAGAGTTCCGGGCGCAGCCCTGACCGGCTGTCGCGGAATGACCAGGATCTTAGAGCCAGTTCCGCTCCTGTTGAATCGTCCCCTTTTCCGTCATGGCCGGGCTTGTCCCGGCCATCCACGTGGATCCCCGGGTCAAGCCCGGGGATGACGAAGGGGCGGAGATCAATTTGACCGAAATCTGCTCTAGGTGCCGGCCAGCGCCGCCTCGCGCTCGGCGGCTTCCTGTTGGCGGGCCCACATCGTGGCGTAGATGCCGGCGCGGGCCAGGAGCTCGCGGTGGTGGCCGCGCTCGACGATGCGGCCGCCGTCGAGCACCAGGATCTCGTCGGCATCGACCACGGTCGACAGCCGGTGCGCGATGACCAGCGTCGTGTGGTCGGCGGCGACCTCGGCGAGGCTCCGTTGGATGTCGCGCTCGGTCTTGGTGTCGAGCGCCGAGGTCGCCTCGTCGAAAATCAGGATCTTGGGCGCCTTCAGGACGACGCGGGCGATCGCGACGCGCTGCTTCTCGCCGCCCGACAGCTTGAGACCGCGCTCGCCGACGATCGTCTCGTAGCCGTCGGGCAGTCCGGCGACGAAATCGTGGATATGGGCGCGCCGGGCGGCGCCCTCGATCTCGGCGCGGCTGGCGCCGGGACGGCCATAGGCGATGTTGTAGTAGATCGTGTCGTTGAACAGCACGGTGTCCTGCGGCACGACGCCGATGGCGCGCCGGAGGCTGTCCTGCGTCACCTCGCGGATATCCTCGCCGTCGATCTCGATGGCGCCGTCATCGACATCGTAAAAGCGGAACAGGAGGCGCGCGATCGTCGATTTGCCGGCGCCGCTCGGGCCGACAATCGCGACCGTGGCGCCGGGCGGCACCGTGAAATCGACGTCCTCGAGGATGGCGCGGCGCGGGTCATAGCGGAAATCGACATGCCGGAAGGCGACCCTGCCGCGGCTGGCGGCAAGCGCCGGGGCGGCCGGCCGGTCCTCGATCTCGGGGGCGATCTTCAACAGCGCCATCATTTGCTCGAGATCGGTCAGCGATTGCTTGATGTTGCGGTAGACGACGCCGAGGAAGTTGAGCGGCGTATAGAGCTGGATCAGGTAGGTGTTGACCAGGACGAAGTCGCCAACCGTCATGCGGCCCGCGGCCACGCCTTGCCCGGCCAGGATCATCACGCCGATCAGGCCGACGGCGATGATCGTGCCCTGGCCGAGATTGAGCAGCGCCAGTGTCGTCTCGCTCTTGACCGCGGCGCGCTCGTAAGCGTGCAGCGCGCTGTCGTAGCGGGCCGCCTCGTGCGCCTCGTTGGCGAAGTATTTGACGGTTTCGTAGTTGAGGAGGCTGTCGACCGCCTTGGTGTTCGCTTCGCTGTTGCGCGTGTTCATCTCGCGCCGAAAGCGGATGCGCCAGTCGGTGACGAGGAACGTGAACGTCACATAGAACACGACCGTGAGCAGCGTGACGAGCGCGAAGGCCCAGTTGTAGAGCCGCCACAGGATCGCGCAGACGACGACAATCTCGAACACCGTCGGCACGACGTTGAACAGCATGAACGTCAGCAGGAACTCGATCCCGGCCGTGCCGCGCTCGACCGCGCGCGCCAGGCCCCCGGTGCGCCGCTCCAGGTGAAAGCGCAGCGACAGCGCGTGGATGTGGCGGAACGTCCTGAGCGCCAGCTGCCGCACGGCGCGCTGGCCGACCTTGGCGAACACCGCGTCGCGCAGCTGGTTGAAGCCCTGCGACATGACCCGGGCGGCGCCGTAGGCGAGGATGAACCCTACCGGCACCGCGATCAGGCCGGCGCGCGGCGCCGCCAGCGCATCGACGGCGCCCTTGTAAAGAAAGGGGATCGTGATGCTGACGAGCTTGCCGGCGACCAGCAGCGCCAGCGCCGCGACCACCCGGACGCGCAGTTCGATTGCGTTGCGCGGCCACAGATAGGGGCCGAGCCCCTTCAGCGCGCGCAGCCCCTCGCCAAGCCGCTCCTCCGGCTCGGGGAGGCCCGGAACCGACGAGCGGCCGACCATGCGCGGGCTATGTGGGCTCATCGGCGCCGGCTCATCCGGGCGGGCTCATCGGCGCGGGCTGGGGCGGCATTTACTTTGCCGGGTGCAGCGGCAGCGGCGGCGCGACCGCGCGCAGCAGGCGCCAGCCGAACAGCAGGGCCGCGACGACCAGCGCCGCGCCCCACAGAAACGGGCTGCTGCGGCCGAACTCGGTGAAGAGCCAACCGGCGACGAGCGGACCGACGACGCGTGCCAGGCTGCCGACCGACTGCGCCACTCCCATCACTTCGCCCTGCCGCTCCGACCCGGCGCGGCGCGAAATCAAACTGTTGATCGAGGGCTGCATCGCCCCCATGCCGAAGGCGAGCGCCGACAGCGCGACGATCAGCAGCGGCAATGCCCGCGCGAACGGCATCACCAGCAGTCCGACGGCGATCAGCGCGAGCCCGCCGAGCATCAGCCGCTCCTCGCCGAGGCGTCGCGTCAACGGCCCGATCAGCCCGCCCTGCATCAGCGCCGACAACAGCCCGACATAGAAAAAGACAAAGCCGGTCGGGCGCGGCCCCCAGCCGAACTGTGCGATGGCCCACCAGGCAAACGTGGTTTCCATGCCGGAAAAGGCGAGAATCACCAGAAAAAACACCGCCAGCAGGCGCGCCAGCATCGGGATCGCCAGCGCGGCACGCAGCGCGGCGATCCGGCTGCGCGCGGCGAGCTCGCGCCCGGCCTGGCGGCTTTCCGGCAGCAGTAGCACGACGCCGAGAAAGGCGGTCAGCGACATCCCGGCGGCGATCAGCCCCGGGGTTTCGAGATCGGCGGTGGCGATATTGCTGCCCGCGACAACGCCGCCGATGACCGGCCCGATGATAAAACCGAGGCCGAACGCCGCGCCGATCATCCCCATGCCCCGGGCCCGGTTCTCCGGTGTCGTGATGTCGGCGATATAGGCCTGCGCCGCGGCGATGTTGCCGGCACAGGCGCCGGCGAAGGCGCGCGCGGCGAACACCATCCACAACCGGGTGGCGAGGCCGAGCCAGCCATAGGCCAGCGCTGCCGCCGCCATGCTGACCATCAGCACCGGCCGCCGTCCGACCCGGTCGCTGAGCCGCCCCCACAAGGGCGCCGTCACCATCGACATCAGCGAGTAGGTGGCAAACAACGCCGTCATCGCCACCGGCGAGGCGCCAAAGCGCTCGGCGTAGAACGGCAGCAGCGGAATGACCAGCCCGAACCCGACCAGGTCAACGAAAACGATGAGAAAGAGTATCGACATCAGACCCCGTTGATATCGCGCCGAGGCGGCCTCGGACAAGGACCGATCGCCGCACCCGCCCGATGGCGCGGCCGGCTTGCCGCGGCGCCGGGAAGCGCGAGGCCGGAAAATGTGCACCCGGCGCGGCGAGTCCGCCTTAGAATGATGCGAACGCGAGAGCGCGGCGGATCGGAGATTGGGCGATGCAGCTCGGCAGGCTTGGCGTATGGGCGGCGATGGACGGGCTGAGCGCGGCGGACGGCGCCGCCTTTGCGCAGCGCGTCGAGGGCTGGGGCTACGCCGCCTTGTGGCTGCCCGAGAGCCGCGGCCGCAATGTGCTGGTGCATTCCTCGTGGCTGCTCGCCAACACCAGATCGCTGATCGTCGCGCCGGGCATCGCCAACATCTACGCGCGCGACGCGATGGCGATGGCGAACGGGCAGCGCGCCTTGGCCGAGCAGTCGGGCGGGCGCTTTCTGCTCGGCATCGGCGTGTCGCACGTGCCCGCGGTCGAAGGCGTGCGCGGCCATACCTACGGCCGGCCGGTGGCGACGATGCGGGCCTATCTGGAGGCGATGCAGGCGGCCCCCTACGGGGCGCCCGAGCCGCCGGAGACGCCGCTGACCATCCTCGCCGCGCTGGGGCCGCGCATGCTGGCCTTGTCGTCGAGCCACGCCGATGGCGCGCATCCCTACAACGTCACCCCCGAACACACCGCCGAGGCGCGGCGCATTCTGGGGCCCGGCAAGCTGCTCTGTCCGGAAATCTGGGTGCTGCTCGAAAGCGACGCGGCTAAGGCCCGCGCCCTCGGCCGCCAGGCGCTCGCCAACTACATGCGCCTCGACAACTACGTCAACAACTGGCGCCGGCTTGGCTTTGGCGACGATGATTTCGCCGGCGGCGGCTCCGACCGCTTTGTCGACGCCAATATCGCCTGGGGCGGCGAGGCGGCGATCCGGCGGCGCATCCAGGAGCATTGGGATGCCGGCGCCGACCATGTCTGCATCCAATCGATCAACCCCGACGGCTCGCGCCGGCCCGACGAAACCGTGCTGGCGCTGCTTGCCCCCGGTGGCGGCGGGTAGCGGGAACCGGCCGGCCCGCTTGACGCGTTGCCGCACGCGACCGACATTGGGAGCATCCTCCTTCGGGGTGACCGCCCGGCCATCGGCCGCCTAGGGGCGCCGCCACACAAGACGCAAGGTCTCTGAACGATGTATTCCGAAACCACCCGCTCGATCAAAATCACGGTCCGCCCGTTCTACCTCGACCAGCACTCTTCGCCCGACGACAACCATTACGTGTGGGCCTATCACGTGCGGATCGAGAATGGCGGCGGCGAGACCGTGCAGCTGCGCAACCGCCATTGGCAGATCACCGACAGCACCGGGCGGCTGCAGGAGGTGCGCGGGCCGGGCGTGGTCGGCGAGCAGCCCGTCCTCGCGCCCGGCGAAAGCTTCGAATACACCAGCAGCTGCCCGCTGGCGACGCCGTCGGGGTTCATGGTCGGCGATTACGAGATGGAAACCCGCGGTGGTGAAAGCTTCCTGGCGCGCGTTCCCGCCTTTTCGCTGGACATCCCGGCGCAATTTCAGCCGCGCGGCGAGGCCGAGCGGCCGATGCGCCTTCATTAGCCGATCAAACCCGGAGCCGATCAAACCCGGAGCCGATCAAACCCAGGCGGGGACGGTGCCGTCTGCCCTCCCGCCCGCGAGAAAGTGAGCATCATGTCAGTTGCAGATCCTCTGTCGCGTGCCGCCGTGCGAGGCCTGCGCGGCACGGAACCCGCCGGCGTGCGCCGACCGTCGCGCGAGGAAGCGCTCGAAGCGGTGCGCACGCTGCTCCGCTGGGCCGGCGACAATCCCGACCGCGAGGGTCTCCTCGGCACGCCCGACCGGGTGGTGCGTTCCTATGCCGAGTTTTTCAGCGGCTACGACGAGGATCCGGTGGCGCTGCTGCAACGCACCTTCGAGGAGATGGCCGGGTATGACGAGATCGTCCTGCTGAAGGACATCCGCTTCGAATCGCATTGCGAGCATCACATCGCGCCGATCATCGGGCGGGTGCACATCGCCTACCTGCCGGACAACCGGGTGGTCGGCATCTCGAAGCTCGCCAGGCTTGTCGAGGTTTACGCCAAGCGTCTGCAGATCCAGGAAAAGATGACGGCGCAGATCGCCAATACGCTCGACGAGGTGTTGCAGCCGAAAGGCGTCGCCGTGGTGATCGAGGCGGCGCACCAATGCATGACGACGCGCGGCGTCCACAAGCCGGGGGTCAACATGGTGACGAGCCGCATGCTCGGCGTGTTCCGCAGCGATCCGACGACCCGGCGCGAGGTGCTGTCGATGATCGGCACGCCGTCCGGCGGAGGCGCCGAACACGTCTGAGCCTTTCCCCCTCAGCCTGTCCCTCTCCCCGCAAGCGGGGCGAGGGAACCCTGTCGCACCGTCTCGGCCAAACCTCCCTCTCCCCGCGAGCGGGGAGAGGGCCGGGGTGAGGGGCCGATGACAGACGCAGCACGGTTCAGCGCCGCGATCGAGATCCTCGACCGGCTGGTCGCTTTCGACACTACCTCGTCGCGCTCGAACCTCGAACTGATCGACTGGGTCGGCGACTACCTCGGCCGCCACGGCATCGCCAGCGCGCTGAGCAGCGCCGGCGCGGGCAAGGCCAATCTGTTCGCGACGATCGGGCCGGCAGTGGGCAGAGAGACCGGGCAGGGCGGCGTCATCCTGTCGGGTCATACCGATGTCGTGCCGGTCGCAGGGCAGCAATGGCAGAGCGACCCGTTCCGGCTGACCGAACGCGACGGGCGTCTGTTCGGCCGCGGCAGCGCCGACATGAAGGGGTTCATCGCGCTCGTCCTGGCCTTGGTGCCGCTGGCGGCGCGGCGGGCGCTGGCGGTGCCGCTGCATCTCGCCTTGACCCATGACGAGGAGACCGGATGCTTCGGCGCGCCGGCGCTGATCGCCGCGCTGCCGGATGGCGCGGCGCGGCCGGTGATGGCGATCGTCGGCGAGCCGACCGCGATGCAGGTCGCCAACCGGCAGAAGGGCTGCGCGTTCTTCCGCACCCGCGTGACCGGCCGCGACGGCCATTCGAGCGCCCCCGAGCGCGGCGTCAACGCGATCATCGCGGCCGGCGAGATCATCGCCGAGATCGCCCGGCTGGCCGCCGAGGCGAAGGGCCGCGCCCGGCCGGACAGCGGCTTCGACCCGCCGCACACGACGCTGTCGGTCGGCACGATCGCCGGCGGCACCGCGGTCAACATCATCGCGCGCCAGTGCGCCTTCGACTGGGATTTGCGCAACCTGCCCGACGATGACGCGGCGGCCTTGAAGGCGCGCATCGACCGGTTCATCGCCGCCGATCTGCTGCCGCGGATGCGAAGGGTCTATCCGGAGGCGGCGATTGCCACCGAGACGATCGTCGCGGTGCCGCCGCTCCTCGCCGTGCCGGGTTCGCCGGCCGAAGCGTTGGCGCGGCGCCTGACCGGGGCGAACACCGCGACCACGATCTCGTTCGCCACGGAGGCCGGGCTCTATCAGCAGGCCGGCATCCCGGCGATCGTCTGCGGCCCCGGCTCGATCGCGGTGGCGCACCAGCCCGACGAGTTCATCTCGCGCGCCGAACTGGCTGCCGGCGCCGCCTTTCTCGACCGCCTGCTCGACTGGGCGACAGCCGCCGGCAGGTGATTTGCCGGGGGTCAGTCGCCGGCGTCGCCGGCGTCACAGCCCTCGCCGATGCTGAGCGCGGCGCGGACCATCGGGCGGAGCAGCCGGTTGCCCGAGGCCGGGGTGCCGAGATAGCGGCCGGGCGACCGGACCAGGCCGCACCAGAAGCGGCCGTCGGCGAATTCCATCGCCGGGCAGGGCGCCTGCGCCCCGTCGAGGAATTCGACGGCGAGGGCGCACAATTCGACGGCGCAGCACAGGCCGCAGCCGTTGCAGGCGTCGCCCTCGGCCGGCTTTCGCGGCGGCCCCTCGATTACCCCATGCGGGGTCTCCTCTCGCCGGCTGATCGGTCCATCATTTCACGATAAGAAGTGGCCCGCGACGCGCGATTCGCGGACGCGGCATTTGCGCGCGACCATCGGCCCTCGGGGCGCCGCGCCAGCGCCGCAGCAGCGCCCGAGCATCCGGTCGCGCAGCGCCGGCCGCGGCAATCGCAGACGTCCCTCCCATCTGCCGGGATGCCGCCCGTTTGGTTCGGGTCCCGAGAGTTGAACCCGGCGCGATGGGCAGGCGGCCGGAGCTCGCTTCAGCGACATGCCACAGCCCCGGCGATTGGGTAGATTCCGACCCTTCCGATGGCCGTCGTGCACCGCTATTCTGACGCGGGAGCGAAAATCGCCAACGTCTCCCAACCCGGCGGAAGGCCCGCTGCATGTAACCCCTTGCCCCGGCCGCAGCGCCGGTCATCGAGGCGGTTGCGGCGCGGCGGGCCGAGCGACAACCTAACGGAAGAGAACAGCATGGCGCTCCCCGCTGAAGACGCCCGGATTTTGGTCCGGACCCTGGGCCGCTACCGTCGCACGAGTAACGCGCGCGGCTCGGTTGAATTGCTGATCACGGCGGTGCCGTTCGTCGTGCTATGGGGACTGATGTGGGCCGCGCTCGGCATCAGCTATTGGCTGTGCCTGGTGCTGGCGGTGCCAACCGCCGGCTTTTTAGTGCGTCTCTTCATGATTCAACACGATTGCGGGCACGGCGCCTTCTTCCGGCGTCGCGCGACCAATGACTGGGTGGGCCGGATCATCGGCGCCGTCACGCTGACGCCGTATGATTTCTGGCGGCACAAACATGCGACGCATCACGCCGCGGTCGGCAACCTCAACCATCGCGGGGCCGGCGACATCAACACGTTCACCGTGGCCGAGTACCAGGCCCTCGGCCTGACCGGCCGGTTGGTGTACCGCTGCTTTCGCCATCCGATCGTCATGTTCGGCCTGGTTCCGGGCTATCTGTTCGTGTTGCACCACCGCCTCCCGTTCGGCCTCATGCGCGGCAACGGCAAAGCCTGGTGCAGCACGATGGGAACGAATGCGGCGATCGCCGGTGTCGTCATTCTGATGGGGCGCTTCGTCGGGATCGGACCGTTTCTCCTGGTCGACGGCCCGGTGATGCTGATCGCCGCCTCGCTGGGCATGTGGCTGTTCTATGTCCAGCATCAGTTCGAGTACACACGGTGGGTCCATGATCGGGATTGGGACTTTTATGACGCCGCGCTAAATGGCAGTTCGAACTACGCGTTGCCGTCTGTCCTGGCCTGGTTCACCGGCAACATCGGGGTGCATCACGTGCATCATCTGTGCAGCCGCATCCCGTTCTATCGGCTGGCGCAGGTGCTCGACGACCACCCCGAACTGGCAGGTATCGGTCGGCTGACGGTCATGCAAAGTCTGCGATGTTCGACCCTCGCCCTGTGGGATGAAGGGCAGAAGCGGCTCATATCGTTTCGCGAACTGCGCACGCGCCGTCCGACGCCGCCCGTGCGGCCTGCTGGCGTCGAACCTACGATGCGCTGATACGATGCGCTGATGAGGCGCTGATGAGGCGCTGATGAGGCGCGCGAGGAGACGACAATGACCGACGACCCCGCCTGGCCGCTCGCCCAGCACGTCTGCCGCACCGGTTACGCGGATTTACCCGCGAGCGCCGTCGCATCGGCGCGCCGCGACATTCTCGATACCTTTGGCTGCATGCTCGGCGGCAGCGGGTCGCCCGGGATCGACGAGCTTTTCGCGGTGATCTCCCGCTGGGGCGGGCTGGAGGAAAGCGGCGTCCTTTTTCGCGGCGTGCGCCTGCCGGCGCCGCAGGCGGCGCTGCTCAATGCCAGCATGGGCCACGCGCTGGATTTCGACGACACGCTGGACACCGGCGGTTCGATCCATCCCGGCGTCTCCGTACTGGGCGCGGTGCTGGCGGTATCCGACAGCCTCGGTGGCGCCAGCGGGCGGGATCTGCTGTTGGCGGTGACGCTGGGGTTGGACGTATCGTGCCGCATTGCGCTGGCGAGCACGCTCGACCGCGGCTGGCATCGCACCGCGGCGATCGGGGTCTTCGGCGCTACGGCCGCCGCCGGCAAGCTGCTTGGCCTGACGCCCCACCAGATGCTCGACGCTTTCGGCATCGCCTACAGCCACGCTGCCGGCAACCGCCAATGTATTCTGGATGGGGCGCTGAGCAAGCGGATGCAGGCCGGCCAGGCGGCAAGTGCCGGCGTGTTCTCGGCCGTGTTGGCGCAGACCGGGTTCACCGGGGCGCACAACATCTTCAACGGCCGTTTTGGGTTCTTCGAGCTGTACCAGCCGAACGGGTCCGACGTCGCGGTGCTGCTGCGCGACCTGGGCACGGCGTTCCGCGGCGAGGCGCTGAGCTACAAGCCCTATCCCTGCGGTCGGCCGCTGCACGCGGCGATCGATGCCGCGCTGGCGGCACGCGCGCGGCTCGCCATCGAAGGGGCCGATGACATCGCGACGGTGACGATCGAGGCCGACCCCGCCGGTCACAGCGACCAGTTCGCCCGCGGGCCGGCGAAGCGCCGTCCGACCCAAGTCGTCGAGGCGCAGTTCGCCCAGCCGTTCCTGGTCGCCACCGCGTTGGCCCATGGCAAGATCGGGATCGCCGAGGTGGACGGTCTGGGCGATGCTTCGGTGCTGGCGCTGTCGGATCGGATCGCCGGGGTCGCGCGGGACGGCAGGCCGAGCAAATCACTGAGCATCACGGTGCA
>DATLRS010000119.1:0-20674 GCA_035534535.1 Allostellaceae bacterium
AAGCTGCCCCCCGAGACGAAGCGCGACTGGGGCCGCCCCATTCGCATGACCGACGAGATCATCGCCGACGTCACCCGCAAGTGGGCGGATTACGGCCTGCCCGGCAGCGGCAAACCGATCTGGAAATGAATAAATTGAACGCCGGCTTCCGATTGCAGTTCACGCTGATGCGCCCCAACTGAACCCCCAACAAATTTCCCCGTCATGGCCGGGCCTGACCCGGCCATCCACGAGAAGCTCCACGTGGACCGCCGGGACAAGCCCGGTGATGACGATCCCGAAGGTGGAACATGCCCGACTCAATCGATCGTGATAGCGCGAACGACATCGACCTGCTGCAGGATCTCGTGGCGCGCGCCAAACGGGCCGGCGCCGATGCGGCCGACGCCGTCTTGTTCGAGGGCACTTCGCTGTCGCATGCGCGCCGCCTCGGCAAGACCGAGAAGCTGGAGCGCTCGGAGAGCCAGGATCTGGGCTTGCGCGTTTTGATCGGGAAGCAGCAGGCGATCGTGTCCTCGAGCGACCGCTCGCCGAAAATGCTGGCCGAACTCGTCGAGCGCACGCTGGCGATGGCCCGCGCGGTGCCCGAGGACCCCTATTGCGGCCTCGCCGACCCGGCCGACATCGCGCATGACTGGCCGGCGCTCGACATGCTCGACCCCGCCGAGCCGAGCGCCGAGGACCTGATCGAGCGCGCCCGTGCCGCCGAGGAGGCCGCGATGGCGGTGGCCGGAGTCACCAACAGCGAGGGGGCCGAAGCCGGCTGGGGCCGCTCGCGCATCGCGCTGGTCGCCTCCAACGGCTTTGCCGGCGGTTATGCCGGTTCGCATCACGGGGTCAGCGTCTCGGTGATCGGCGGCTCGGGGCTGCAGATGGAGCGCGACTACGATTACGCCAGCGCGGTCTATGCCAGCGATTTGCGCGACCCGGCCGAGATCGGCAAAAGCGCCGGCGAGCGGACGGTCAAGCGGCTCGGCGCCAGAAAGATGCCGACCGGCCGCGTGTCCGTCGTGTTCGACCCGCGCGTCGCGCGCGGCTTCATCTCGCACCTGCTCGGCGCCATTTCCGGACCGTCGATCGCCCGCGGCACGAGCTTTCTCAAGGATAAGCTCGGCCAGCGCATCTTCCCGGCGGCGATCACCATCACCGAAGACCCGCATCGCCGGCGCGGTCATCGCTCAAAGCCGTTCGACGCCGAGGGCCTGGCCAACCGGCGGCATGCGCTGATCGACCAGGGCGTGCTGACGACGTGGCTGCTCGATCTGCGCTCGGCCCGCCAGCTCGGCCTCAAATCAACGGGGCACGCCTCGCGCGGCACCGCCTCGCCGCCGGCGCCCTCGGCCACCAACATCTGGATCGAGCCGGGCCCGCACAGCCCGGCAGAACTGATGGCCGACATCAAGAGCGGATTCTACGTCACCGAGCTGATGGGGATGGGGGTCAACGGCCTCACCGGCGATTACAGCCGCGGCGCCGCCGGCTTCTGGATCGAGAACGGCGAACTCGCCTTCCCGGTCAGCGAGATGACGGTCGCCAGCAACCTCAACGACATGTTCGCCCGCCTGACCGCGGCAAACGATCTCGAATTCCGCGCCGGCGCCGATTCGCCGACCCTGCGCATCGACGACCTGACCGTCGCCGGCGCGTGAGCTGACCTGAGCGGCCTTGCCAATCCCGCCGCCCGCCCATAACACTGGCGGCGGGGCCTGATGCACGACAACACACCCATTCCGCCGCCAGCAGCACGCTCGTCCGTGCTGGTCCGCCGGCTGATGCACGACTTCATCCGGCAGCATACGTCGCGCATCGCGCTCGCCTTTGTCTGCATGGCGCTGGCCGGCGGCAGCACGGCGTTGCGCGCCTGGCTGATGCAACCGGTGCTCGACCGCATCTTCATCGACCGCCAATCGGCGCTGCTGGCGGTCTTGGCCGGCGCCGCGCTGTTGCTGGCGATCGTCAAATCGGCGGCCGATTACGCCGAGACCGTGCTGATGACGCGAATCGGCCAGCGCGTCATCACCGACGTCCAGACCCTGTTGTATTCGCGGCTGATCCACGCCGATCTGGCGTATTTCAATGCCCGGCCGAGCGGCGTCCTGATTTCGCGGCTGACCAACGACGTGTGGCTGTTGCGCGGCGCGGCTGCCAATGTGCTGACCGGGATCGGGCGCGACGCGGTGACGATCGTGTTTCTCGTCGGCGTGATGTTCTACCAGGATTGGGCGTTGGCGCTGGCCGCGTTCGTCGCCTTTCCGCTCGCCATCCGGCCGATCGTCGGGATCGGCCGGCGGATGCGCCGGGTGAGCGTCAACACCCAGGCCGAGATGGGTCAGCTGACGACGCTGTTGACGCAGACGTTCCAGGGCGCCCGCCACGTCAAGGCCTACGGCATGGAGGCCTACGAGGAGCGTCGCGCGGCCAGCCTGTTCGAGCGCATCTTTCGGCTGGTCGATCGCGCCAACCGCACCCGGGCGCGCGCCGCGCCCATGATGGAGGCGCTGGGCGGCGCGGCGATCGCGTTCGTGATCTTTTACGGCGGCCATGAGGTGATCATCGGCGCGCGCACGCCGGGCGCGTTTTTTTCGTTCATCACCGCGCTCTTGCTCGCCTACCAGCCGGTCAAGAGCCTCGCCACGCTCAATGCCTCGCTGCAGGAAGGGCTCGCGGCGGCGCAGCGCGTCTTCGAGGTGATCGACATCGAGCCGACCATCGGCGACCGGCCGGACGCCCGTCCGCTGCGCGTCGCCGGCGGCGAGGTGCGGTTCACGCAAGTGCGGTTCGGCTATCATCCCGGCACGGTCGCGCTTGACGGCATCACGTTCACGGTGCCGGCGGGCAGCACGGTGGCGCTGGTCGGCCCGTCCGGCGCCGGCAAGTCGACCGTGCTGAACCTGATCCCGCGGTTCTACGATGTCGATGGCGGCGGCATCGCGATCGACGGCCAGGACATCGCCTCGGTCAGCCTCGCCTCGCTGCGCGGCGCGATTGCGCTGGTGTCGCAGGAGGTCACCCTGTTCGACGACACGGTCGGCGCCAACATCGCCTATGGCCGGTTCGATGCGCCGCCGGCGGCGATCGAGGCGGCGGCGGTCGCCGCCGGCGCCGACGGCTTTGTCCGCGACCTGCCGCAAGGCTACGACACGCTGGTCGGCGAGCGCGGCGTCCGCCTGTCGGGCGGCCAGCGCCAGCGCCTCGCGATCGCCCGCGCGATGCTGAAGGACGCGCCGATCCTGCTGCTCGACGAAGCGACTTCCGCGCTCGACAGCGAGACCGAACGGCAGGTCCAGACGGCGTTGCGCAGCCTGATGCGCGGCCGCACGACGGTGGTCATCGCGCATCGCCTGTCGACGATCATCGGCGCCGATCTGATCTGCGTCATGGATCGCGGCCGTATCGTCGAGACCGGCAGGCATGCCCAGCTGCTCGCCAGGAACGGCCTCTACGCGCGGCTTTACGAGACCCAGTTCGCCACCGAGCGCGAACTCGCCGCGGCAGACGCCGCCGGGACGCTGGCGCCGTGAGGCGGCCGAGGCGCTGGGCGCGGCACCTGTTGCGCAGCTTCCGGCTGCGCCGGGTGATGTGCTGGGTTATTCATCTCTATATTCGCTTCGTCTATCGCACCAACCGCTGGACCGTCGAAGGCGGCGACATTCCGCGCCGGCTGCGCGACGAGGGAGGGAGCTTCATCCTCGCCTTCTGGCACGGGCGCCTCTTGATGATCCCGATGGCCTGGCAACGGCTGGCGCCGATGAACATGCTGATTTCCGGCCATCGCGACGGCCGCATCATCGCCGATGCGGTGACCTATTTCGGGGTGCACTCGATCGCCGGCTCGACCCGGCGCGGCGGCTCGACGGCATTGCGCGCGATGCTGAAGTGCCTTGCCGCAGGCGAGTGCGTCGGCATCACGCCGGACGGGCCGCGCGGCCCGGCGATGGTGGCGAGCGACGGCATCGTCAACCTCGCCCGCCTTGCCGGCGTGCCGATCCTGCCGGTCGCTTTCGCCACCAGCCGCCGCCGCGTGCTGCGCAGCTGGGACCGCTTTCATCTCGCCCTGCCGTTCGGCCGCGGCGTCTTTCTGTGGGGCGAACCGATCGCGGTCGCGCGCGATCTCGATCCCGCCGGGTTCGAACAGGCAAGGCTGCTCGTCGAACGCCGGATGAACGAGTTGGCGAGCGAGGCCGACGGCCGGGTCAATCACGCATCATCCCTCGCGCTGCGCTCCACCGCTGCCCCGACGGGTCCGGCTGGCGGCTACCGGCCATGAAGCCCTGGCCATGACGCCCTGGCCATGACGCTCTGGCCATGACGCTCTGGCCCTCGCTCTATCGCGCCGTCACCGCCGCCGCCGCGCCCATCGTGGCGCAGTACCTCGAGGCACGGTGCCGGCACGGCAAGGAGGAGAGGGCGCGGCTCGGCGAGCGCTTCGGCATCACCGCGGCGGCGCGGCCGGCGGCGCCGCTCGTCTGGGTGCATGCGGTCAGCGTCGGCGAGGCCAGCTCGGTGCTGGCGCTGATCGAGCGGATGCTGGCGCAGCGGCCGGCATTGGCGGTGCTGATGACGACCGGCACGGTGGCGGCGGCGCGGCTGCTGCAGGACCGGCTGCCGGAGCGCGCCCGGCATCAGTTCGTGCCGGTCGACCTGCCGCGCACGGTCGAGCGGTTTCTCGATCACTGGCACCCCGACCTCGCGATCTGGGTCGAGTCCGAGCTGTGGCCCAACCTCGTGCTCGCGACGCACCGCCGCGGCATTCCGATGCTGCTGGCGAATGCCCGGCTGTCGGCCGGCTCGGCGGCGCGCTGGCGCGCCCTGCCGGGGCTGGTGCGGCCGGTTTTGCGGTCTTTCGCGCTGTGCCTTGCGCAAGACGCGGCGCAGGCGGAGCGCTTTCGGCGGCTCGGCGCCGACCCGGTGGCGAGCGTCGGCGATCTCAAGGCGGCAGCCGCGCCGCTCGCCGCCGACCCGGCGGCGCTCGCCATCCTGCGCCAAGAGATCGGTGCCCGGCCGGCCTGGCTGGCGGCGAGCACGCATGCCGGCGAGGACGAGACCGTCGCCGCCGCGCACGCCCGTATCGCGCGCCAGCACCCGGGCCTATTGACGATCATCGCGCCGCGCCACCCGGTGCGCGGCCCGACCATCGCCGCGATGCTGCGGGCGCGCGGCCTCGCCGTCGCGCGGCGCAGCGACGGCGAGGCGATCACCGGCGGCACCGACGTCTATCTTGCCGACACGCTCGGCGAACTCGGCCTGTTCTTCCGCCTCGCCGGGATCGCCTTTATCGGCGGTTCGCTGGCCAGGAAGGGCGGTCACAACCCGTTCGAGGCGGCACGCCTCGATTGTGCGGTGCTGCACGGGCCGGACATGACAAACTGCGCGGCGATGGCCGGCGCCCTCGATGAAGCCGGGGCGGCGCTGACCGTCGCTGATGCCGAGGGCCTCGCCGGCGCCGTGTCGCGGCTGCTCGGCGACCCCACCGAGCGGGCCGCGCGGGCGATGGCGGCGGCGCGCGTCGCGGCTTCGGGCGGCGGCGCCGTCGATGCCGTGCTCGGCCGCTTTGCGCCGTGGCTCGATATGCTGGCGCCGGAGGCGATCGCAGACAGCCCGCCGCCGGCGCGTCTTGCCGTCGCTGGCGGCGATGCGCGCACCTGAATTCTGGCACGCGCCGCCCGGGCTCGTCGCCGGGTTGCTGGCGCCGCTCGGGACGGCCTGGGACGCCGCCGCCCGATGGCGCCGCGCCGTCGCCCGGCCCTATCGCGCCCCGGTGCCGGTCGTCTGCGTCGGCAATCTGGTGGCCGGCGGCGCCGGCAAGACGCCGGTCGTGCTGTCGCTCGCCGGCTCGCTCGCCGCGACCGGCATCGCGGTGCACATCGTGACGCGCGGCTATGGCGGCAGGCTGGCCGGTCCGGTCCAGGTCGATAGGGCCGGGCATGACGCGGCGGCGGTCGGCGACGAGGCCCTGCTGCTGGCGGCCGCGGCGCCGTGCTGGGTCGCGCGCGATCGCGCCGCCGGAGTGCGGGCCGCAATCGCCGCCGGCGCCGAGGCCATTCTGCTCGACGACGGCTTCCAGAACCCGGCGGTCGAAAAGGACCTGTCGCTGGTCGTCATCGATGCCGAATACG
Organism: Allostellaceae bacterium; assembly: GCA_035534535.1. Taxonomy (GTDB): domain Bacteria; phylum Pseudomonadota; class Alphaproteobacteria; order ATCC43930; family CGMCC-115725; genus DATARH01. The sequence goes on from DATLRS010000119.1 coordinate 6,117, forward strand.
GCTTCGGCAATCGCCGCGTGATGCCGGCCGGGCCGCTCCGCGAACCGGTGGCATCCGGGCTCGCCCGCGCCGACGCGATCGTGCTGATCGGCGACGGCGCCATGCCCGATTCGGTACGCCAGGCGGTGAACCACGCCGGGCGCCCGATCCTGCGCGCCAGCCTGCAGCCGGTCGACGGCAGCCGCTTTGCCGACACGCCGGTCATCGCCTTCGCCGGCATCGGGCGACCCGACAAATTCTTCGCCACCCTGCGCGCGCTCGGCGCCTCGCTGATCGCGACACAGCAATTTGCCGATCACCACCGCTTTGCCGAAGGCGAGATCGCGGGGCTGCGGCAAGCGGCGCGGCATGCCGATGCCGCTCTCGTCACGACCGCCAAGGACTGGGTGCGATTGCCGCCGTCATGGCGCGCCGGCATCGCGGTGCTGGAGGTCGAGATCCGCTGGCACGACCGCGCGGCCCTGCGGCAGCTGTTGTCCGCCATTCTCGCCCGAGCACGCGATGGACATGAGCGAAGCGCGGCTCCCGGCTGACCCGGCGGCCGCTGCGGCGAGCTGGAGCGACCGAATGGAAGCCGCCGGCGCGGCGCTGTTTTTCGCCGCGATGCGGGCATTGCCGCTCGACCTCGCCTCGGCGCTCGGCGGCGCGCTCGGCCGATGGGCCGCACCGCGGCTGGGGATTTCGCGGCGCGCCCGGCGCAATCTGCATGCCGCGCTGCCCGAATTGTCGGCGGCCGAGGTCGAGCGGGTGGTGCGCGGCATGTGGGACAATCTCGGCCGGGTCGCGGCGGAATACCCGCATCTGCGGCGGGTTCGGGTGTTTGCGCCCGGCGGCCGGGTCGCGACGGCCGGCCTCGAGCATCTCAGCCAGGCGATCGCCGATGGCCGCTCGGTCATCCTCTTCGGCGGACATCTTGGCAACTGGGAGATCGCGGCGCTCGCCGCCGGGCAATACGGCATCGATGTCGCGCAGATCTACCGCGCCGCCAACAACCCGCTGGTCGACCGCATGGTGGCCTGGTTTCGCGGCTCCGGCAGCGAGTTCATTCCGAAAGGCGCCGCCGCCGCGCGCCGCGCCTTGGCCGCGCTGCGGCGCGGCGCGCACCTGACCTTGCTGGTCGATCAGAAGCTCAACGCGGGCATCGCGGTGCCGTTTTTCGGCCGCCCGGCGATGACCGCGCCGGCGCTCGCCCTGCTCGCGCTGCGTTTCGACTGCGCGGTTCTGCCGGCGCGAGTCGAACGCCTGCACGGGGCATATTTCCGGCTGACGATCGGCCCACCGCTGCCGCTGCCGAACAGCGGCGACCGTTCCGCCGATGTCGCCGCCCTGATGGGGGCGGTGAACCGCACGCTCGAAACCTGGATCCGCGAGCGCCCCGAACAATGGTTCTGGGTGCACAATCGCTGGCCGGGTTGAGCGCTGGCCGGATTGAGCGCTGGCCGGAGTGAGCGCTGCCCGGTGTGCTATTCGGGCGGCGTCTCGGCCGAATACTCGCCGGCGCAGAACGTGCCGCCCTGGTAGCGCTCGGCGATCGGGTCGTGAGGCTGGCCCGCTTCGGCGGCGAGGATCGCGGCGGCCTGCGGCTCCGAATCGTCCTGCGGCCGGTAGCCGAGGCGAAAGGCGTTCGAATTGTCGTACCAGGACCGCTGGTTGTTCGAGACGCCGTAGACGATCTCAAAGCGAATGTCGGGGTGTTCGAGGCCGATGCGGACGAGCTGGGTATAGTCGCGCGGGCTGACCCAGATCGAGAGGCGCCGGCTGTCGATCGGATGCGTCCCGAAATTGCCGATCCGGGTGCACAGAAAGCCGATGCCGTGCTTGTCGGCATAGAGGCTGGCCAGCGCCTCCGAGAACGCCTTTGAGACGCCGTAGCGGCTGTCGGGGCGCGGCACGACGCGATGGTCGATCGTCTGGGCGCGCGGGTAGAACCCGACGGCGTGGTTCGACGTTGCCATGACGATGCGCTTGACGCCGGCCCGGCGCGCCGCCTCGAACACATTGTAGAGGCCGATGATGTTGCCTTCGAGGATCTTCTCCCAGGTGTTCTCGCCCGAGATGCCGCCGAGATGGATGATGCCGTCGACGCCAGCGACCATGCGCTCGACCTGCGCCATATCGGCGATGTCGGTCTGGTCGACCTCCTCGCCCGGTCGCGCCGCCGCCAGCGCCACCCGGTCCGACAGCCGCAGCACGGGATAGACCCCGCGCAACGTTTCGCGCAGCGCGCGGCCGATGCCGCCGCCCGCCCCGGTGATCAACACGCGCTGCATCGCTTGCCTCCTTTGCTCATCACTCGCCGCCATCATGTCATACCGGGCACCACAATTCGTCATTCCGGGGGCCGAGCGAAGCGCAGCAGCCCGGAATCCGGGTTCACCGACGGCGGCGGCGCCCCGGAATGACGGCAGATTGCCGTTACTGCGCTAAGTCGGCGAACGCAGAAACGGGTTCCGCGCAACGCAGCCATCAAATCGGCGAGGCCGGCAGGCGGAGAAAGCTGGCCGCCGTCGCGCCGTCCTCGATTATGATGCGGCCGGACAGGATGTCGCAGGGGGCCTGGCGCGCCGATGTATTTTGATCGACGCCTGTGGGAATTGACGCGCGGGCTGCGCGGGCGGATCGCGCTGGCGATCCTGATCGGGCTCGTCGCCTCGGGTTTCGGCATCGCCCGCTTTGCGCTGATGGGGGCATTGCTCGCGCGCGTCTTCGCCGGCTCCAGCGGCGGCGTCATCGCGCTGCTGGCGTTGGGGGTCGCCGGGGCGGTCCTCTTGCGCGCGCTGCTCGACCACGCCCGCACCATCATCGCCCACGGCAATGCGGCCCGGGTGCAGGAAGATCTGCGCGGCCGGCTCTATGACAAGCTCGCCGAGCTCGGTCCCTCCTGGTTCGCCGGCGAGCGCACCGGCGGGGTCATGCTGTCCCTGGTCGACGGCGTCGAGCAGTTGCAGATTTTTTTCGGCCAGTACCTGCCGCAATTGTCGGTCGCGGCGCTGACACCGCTGGCGATCTTCGCCTTTATCGTCTGGTGGGATTTGCCGGTAGCGAGCGTCATGCTGGTCGCGGCATTGGTGACGCTGATCGCGCCGGCGGTGTTCCATGCCGTCGAGAGCCGCACCGGCACGGCCCGCCAGCAGGCGATGAAGAGCTTCGGCGCGGAATTCCTCGACGCCGTACAGGGCCTGCCGACCCTGAAAGCCTTCGGCCAGAGCACCGCCTATGGCAAGCGGCTGGCCGAGCGGGCGCGCCACCTGTCGGACACAACGATGCGCGTCCTGTCGACCAGCGTGATGACCCGCGGCATCACCGATGCCGGGGTCGCGATCGGCGCCGCCGCGGCATTGGCGCTCGGGGTGTGGCGGGTCTCCCACGGGCTGATGACGATCGAGGCGCTGCTGATTGTGCTGATGTGCGGCACCGAGGTGTTCCGCCCGTTGCGCGACCTGCGCGCGGTGCTGCATCAGGGCATGGTCGGGCAGTCGGCCGCGTCGGGCATCCACGCGCTGCTGGCGGCCGAGCCGCTGGTGCCGCCGCCGCTGGCCGGCCCGGGCGGGCCGCCGCCGGCGCGGCTGCCGCTATCGCCGACGATCGCATTCGACGCGGTGCACTTCGCCTATCCCGGCGGGCGGCATCCGGCGCATGCCGGGCTGTCGTTCCATGTCGCCGCCGGCGAGAAGATCGGCATCGTCGGCCCGAGCGGCTCGGGCAAGTCGTCGGTCGCGCGGCTGCTGCTGCGTCTGTTCGACCCGCAATCGGGCGTGGTGCGGGTCGGCGGCCGCGACGTGCGCACCCTCGACCCCGAGGCGCTGCGCCACGAGATCGCCGTCGTGCACCAGGACACCTACCTCTTTCACGGCACCGTCGAGGACAATCTGCGCCTCGGCAGGCCGGATGCCTCGCAGGCCGAACTTGAAGCCGCCGCGCGCGACGCCAATGCGCATGACTTCATCCGGCAGTTGCCGGACGGCTACCGCACGATCATCGGCGAGCGCGGCGTCACCTTGTCGGGCGGGCAGCGCCAGCGCCTGGCGATCGCCCGCGCGCTACTGCGCGATTCGCCGATCCTGATCCTCGACGAGGCGCTCTCCTCGGTCGATGCCGAGAACGAGGCGATCATCCAGAAGGGCCTCGACCGGCTGGCGCAGGGCCGCACGACGCTGGTACTGGCGCACCGCCTGTCAAGCGTCATCGGCGCCGACCGCATCCTGGTGCTCGACCGCGGCCGCATCGTCGAGAGCGGCACGCACTTGGAGTTGCTGCGCCACGACGGACCCTATCGCCGGCTGATGGGAGCCCAAGCCGAGGAACGCGGCGACGACGTCGCATTGGTTGGCGCCGATCGGGCGGTCGCGGCCGGCGAGGCGGAGACGGCCGATTACGGCGTGGCGGCGCCGGCCGCGATGGCCGCAGCGGCAGCCCAGGTCGGCGCGGCGGCGACGCTGATGACGCTCGTCTCCGTCATCCGGCCGTGGCGCCGGCGTTTCGCGGTGGTGGTGACATCGGGGATCGGCCGGGTTGCCGCACTGATCGGCGTCGGCGTCCTCGGCGCCCTGGCGGTCGCCGCGGTCAAGACCGGCGGGCCGTTCGCCTATCTGTTGATCCTGCTCGGCCTTGCGGCGCCGCTCGCCGGACTCTTGCATTGGATCGAATCGTGGCTGGCGCACGACATCGCCTATCGGCTGCTCGCCGAGATGCGTATCGATCTCTACAAAAAGCTCGATGCGCTGGCCCCTGCCTATCTGGTCCGGCGGCGCTCCGGCGACCTGATCGCGCTGGCCAGCCAGGACATCGAGACGATCGAGTATTTCTTTGCGCACACGGTGGCGCCGGCCCTCGTCGCGATCCTGGTGCCGTCGGCGGTGCTGCTGACCCTGGCCGTGCTGGCCTGGCCGATCGCCCTCGCCTTGCTGCCGTTTGTGCTTTACGCCGGGCTCGCCCCGGTGCTGATGCGGGCCCGGATCGACCGGCTTGGCACCGCCGCGCGCGAGGCGCTGGGGCTGCTTGGCGCCTATGTCACCGAGACGATCCAGGGCCTCGCCGACCTGATCGCCTTCCAGGCGGTCGGCCGCCGCCGCGACGGCTTCCTCGGCGCGGTGCGGGCCTATCAAGAGACCCGCCTGAGATTGCTTCACGATCTGTCGTCGCAGACCGCGCAGCTGGAGATCGCGACCGGGCTCGGCGGGCTCGCGGTTGCGGTCGTCGGGGCGCATCTGGTCGCCGCGCATCTGCTCGCCGCGACGACACTGCCGCTCTTGATCCTCCTGGCGCTGGCCTCGTTCCTGCCGATCTCGGAGATCGCCCAGGTCAGCCGCCAGCTCGCCGACACGATCGCCGCGACCCGCCGGGTCTATGCGGTGCATCACGAACAGCCGGCGGTGCATGACGGGCCGGCGCGGCCACCCGCACCGGTCGGCGGCGCGGCGATTCGCTTCGAGGATGTGCGATTCGCCTATCCCGGCGCCCGCCGGCCGGCACTCGACGGCGTCACGCTGGCGATCCCGGCGGGCGCGACGGTGGCGATCGTCGGGCCGTCAGGCGCCGGCAAGACGACGCTGGCCAATCTCCTGCTGCGCTTCTGGGACCCGTCCGCCGGCGACATCGTGATCGACGGCGTCGATCTCAAGAATTTCGAACTGGACCACCTGCGCCGGCGCATCTCGCTGGTGTCGCAGGACACCTATCTGTTCAACGACACGCTGCGCGCCAATGTCGCGCTGGCGCGGCCGGACGCCGACGAGACTGCGGTGCGGCGCGCGCTCGACCAGGCGGCGCTCGGCGATTTCGTGGCCAGCCTGCCCGAGGGGCTGGAAACGCGCGTCGGCGAGCGTGGCGTTCAGTTATCGGGCGGCCAGCGCCAGCGCGTCGCCATTGCCCGCGCCTTTCTGAAGAACGCGCCGACCCTCATTCTCGACGAGGCGACCTCGCATCTCGATGCGGTCAGCGAGGCGCTGGTGCGCGGCGCCCTCGACGCGCTGATGCGCGACCGCACGACGATCGTCATCGCGCACCGGCTGTCGACCGTGCGCGACGCCGACCTCATTGCCGTGCTCGATCGCGGCCGGTTTGCCGAGACCGGTACGCATGCCGAATTGCTCGCCCGCAACGGCCTCTACGCGCGCCTGATTCGCCGTCAGCTCGGCGGGGCCCGCCAGCTCCTGCCCGCCATCGGCGACTGAGGCGGCGAGCGGTTTATGGTTTTTTTTACAATCCGAGACCGGCCGTGCTACCCTTTCGGGGCATTTGCGAACGAGCGGGTATATGACGACAACAATCCCTTCCTTCACACCCGACGAGAGCGCGCGGCTCACGAGAATCTGGGATCGGCTCTATGAGCTGTATCTGGAACAGGCCAATGGCGAGCGTGCCCGGAGCGACATCGACATCGAGATCCAGGCCCTGATCACCGAGCGCGACGCGATCCGGCCGTGGGGCTGGAGCACCGGGCGCAACTGGAAGGACGATCTGCCTACCGAGGTCGTCGAGAAGCTGATGGGCGAATAGGCCGTCACGGGCGCGACGGCTTGGGCACCGGCCGGCCGCTGACCTCGGCCCCGGCATCGGGCGACATTCTGAGGAAGAACGGCACCGACAGCATCGGCAAGACGCTGACCACGGCGAGGGCGAACGAGAAATCGGCCGCGCTCGACACCGTGCTGCCGTGCATCGCCAGCATCGCATAGAGCAGCAGCGCCCCGGTGCCGACCCCGACACTTTGCGACAATTGCTGCGCCATGCTGGTCAGGCTGGTCGCGCGGCTCAGCATCGCTCCCGGCACGTCGGCATAGGACAGCGTGTTGATGCTGGTCATCTGCAGCGAGCGGAAAAACCCGCCCGCCAGCAACGCCAGAAAGATCACCGCGTGCGCCGTCGTCGGCCGGAACAGCGAGTAGCCGAACAGGAAGACGCCGCTGACGAGCGTGTTGCCGATCAGCACCCGCCGGAAACCGAAGGTGCGGATGATCGGCCCGACAAACAGCTTGTTGCTGAGCGCGCCGATCGCGCTGGCAAAGGTGATGAGGCCCGATGACAGCGCGTCGAGGCCAAAGCCGACCTGCAGCATCAGCGGCATCAAGAACGGCAACGCCCCCATTCCCATGCGGAACAGGAAGCCGCCGATCGTCGCGGCCGCGTAGGTCGGGATGCGCATCAGCGCCAGATCGATGATCGGATGATCGACGCGTTTCGCATGGCGGACATAGGCGAACAGGCACAGCGCGCCGGCGGCGAGCAACCCGGCGGCGATCGGCCATGGCATGGCGCCGCGACCGCCGACCTCGAACCCGAAGGCGATGCTGGCAAGCCCGATGCCCGTCAACACAAAGCCGCGCAGATCGAACGGCCGCACCGTCGCTTCGCGGATGTTCTCGACAAACAGGTTGACCAGCAGCACGCCAATGAGGCCGATCGGAATGTTGATGAAAAAGATCCAGCGCCACGAGAAATAGGTGACGATAAAGCCGCCGAGCGGCGGCCCCATCACCGGCCCGATCAGCGCCGGTATGCTGACATACGACATCGCCCGCACCAGTTCGGATTTGGGCACGGTGCGCAGCAGCACGAGGCGGCCGACCGGCACCATCATCGCGCCGCCCATGCCCTGCACGATGCGGGCAATGACCAGCATCCACAGCGCCTGCGAGAAGCCACAGCCGATCGAGCCCAGGGTGAACACGATGATCGCCGCGGTAAACACCCGGCGAGCGCCAAAACGGTCGGCGGTCCAGCCGCTGATCGGCACGAATACCGCGAGACTCAGCAGATAGCAGGTGATCGCCACGTTGAGCCGCAGCGGGCTTTCGTCGATCGCGCGGGCGATGGTCGGCAAGGCGGTCGCGATGATCGTCGAATCGAGGTTCTGCATGAACATCGCGCAGGCGACGATCAACGAAACGATCAGCTGACGCGTGCGCGGCGTCATTCGCGCCGCCATCCTCCCTCCAGGCCGCCCGCGGGCGCTGCCCAGCCGATCCCGCGCTTGCTCATCGCTGCAAAATAGAGCGGCGGGAGGCGTCGAGAAAGCCTATATGGCGCATACCCCTCACCCGTCTCAGGTGCTTGTGAGCGACAGCCAGATCTCCGAGCCGCTTGCGGTCGTCGACAACCGCGTTTTCGTGCTCGTGCTGCAGCATCCGCAGGAAGGGCGCGAGCCGCGCGCTACCGCGGCGACCGCGGTCGGCGTCCTGCGGCATGCCCGGCTCGTCGCCGGCCTGTCGTGGCCCAACCTGGCGCGCGCCCTGGGGCGGCAGGCCGAGCCGCGGCGCTGGGCGGTGCTTCATCTCGGATCCGCGCGGCCGGCGGCGTTCGGCCGGGAGAGCGAGATCCTGCTGCTGGGGCGCGGCGGCGAACCGGTGGCCGATCCCCGCCCGATCCTCGCCGGGCTCGAAGGCATCGTGCTGCTCGACGGCAGCTGGAGCGAGGCGAAGACGCTGTGGTGGCGCAATCCGTGGCTATTGAAGCTGCACCGGCTGGTGCTGAACCCGCCGCACCCGGCGCTGCTCGGCAAGCTGCGCCGCGAGCCGCGCCGCGAGGCACTGTCGACGCTGGAGGCGGCGGCCCTGGCGCTGCGCCATCTCGAAGCCGGACCGGACGCTGCCGACGCCCTGCTGGCGGCGCTCGACCGGCTGATGGCGGCGGTGGCACGGCCGGGTCAGACCGCCGTCAAGCCGTAGAGCAGCACCGCCGCGGCCGCCGCAACGTTGAGTGACTGCACCGCGCCGGCGCCGGGGATCGTCACGACCGCGTCGCACAGCGCGAGCGTCGCCGCCGCGATGCCGCTCTCCTCGTTGCCGAGGATCAGCGCCACCGGCCGGTCGCTGCGCCAGGCGGCGAGCGGCACGCCCTGCCCGATCGCGCTGCCGACGACGCGGTAGCTGCGCCGCAGCACCGGCAGCACTTCGCCGAAAGGCGCGCGATAGAGCGTCACTCGGTCGAGCGCCCCTTCGGCGATGCGATAGCTGGCGGCCGACGGCAGCGCCTGCTCGGGCCGCTCGGCAAGCACGATGCGCTCGACCCCGAAATAGGCGGCGCTGCGCACGATGGCGCCGAGATTATGCGGGTTGCCGATGCCGTCGAGCAGCAATAGCGGCCGCCGGTCACGTGCCCAGCCGGCGGCGAGCGCGGGATCGAACGCCGTGAGCGGGCGCGGCCGCGCCACCGCGACCACCCCGCCATGGCGAACCGTGCCGGCGATCCGCGCCAGCTCGTCGGCGGCGACCTCGCGATAGGGCTTGCGCGCCTTGGCGAGGGCGCGGCGCGGCGCGGCCAGTGCGCCAGTGAGGCGCGGCTCGAAAAACAGCCGCTCGACGCTTGCCGCATCGCGCGCGAACAATGCCGCCACCGCGGCCAGCCCGCACACGCAGACCAGGTCGCGCTCATGCCCCGGTGCGCGCGGCGGCGAGCCGCGGTCACTGCGGCGCGGTGACCGGGGCGGTGAAGAGGGTCGCGGCATCGGCTGCCAGCGCCGCCCGCGACAGCGGGCGCATATACATCATGTGCCCGCCCTCGTAGACGCGCAGGCGGATCCGCCGGCGCACGGCCGCCGGCACCGAGAGCTGATCGACCAGCCAGCGCGACGCGAGATACGGTGTCACCAGATCGTAGCGGCCATTGGCGATCATCAGCTTCGTCTGCGGATGCGCCAGCAGCGTATCCTGCAGCGCGGAAAGGGCCAGACCGAGGCCCCCTTCGTCGCCGCGTACACCGTCCCAGTCCCAGTCCTGCGACACCTCGCGCGACAGGGCACGATAGGGTTGCTCGGTGCGGTAGCCGAGCGCCTCCGGCGCGTAGCTGTCGAACGCGGCGGTATAGGCGGCCGCGGCCGGGCCCAGCACCGGGTCGCCGGCCCGCCCGGCGCGCGGATCGGCGCCGGCGGCGCGCGTCACGGTGCCGTCGTAGAGGCTGAGGACCTCGCCCTCCGGACGGCGCAACTGGCGCGCAAAGACGCCGCTCGGCACCCGCCCGCGCTGGCGGCGAACGACCTCGGCTGGCAGGCCGATCAAGTGGGCAACCCGCGCGATGAAGGGGTCGCCTGCCGCCGGAATGCCGTCGAGGCCGGCCAGACCGACGAGATAATCCGACAGCGCGAAACGCTCCACCGTGCCGATCTCGACGGGCGGCGGCTTGCCGGACAGCGCGGCGGCAACCGCGGCGTAGCTCGGCAAGGCGAAGGCCGGCGCCAAGGCGTTGCTGATGTCGGGGTGCAGCAACGCGATGTCGAGCGCCGGCGAAATCAGCACCAGACCGCTCACGGTAACACCGACCTCACGCTCCAGGCTCTGCGCCAGGGCAGCGGCGCGCAGCCCGCCATAGCTCTCGCCGACCAGATACACCGGCGCGCCCCAGCGCTCGTGGCGGCTCAGCCAGCGGCGGATCACCGCGTCCAGCGAATCGAGGTCGGTGCGCACGTTCCAGAACGGCTTGTCGGGGTTTTCCTGCTTGCCGATGCCGCGGCTGAAGCCGGTGCCGACCGGGTCGATGAAAACCAGGTCGGTGAAGGCCAGCCAGGTCGACGGGTTGTCGACCAGATGGACCGGCGGCGGCGGCACCGCGCCGCTCGCGGGGGTATCGAGGATGCGCGGACCGAGCGCCCCCAGATGCAGGAATACCGAGGCGGCGCCAGGGCCGCCATTGAACACGAAGGCGACCGGCCGGGTGGGCCCGGCCGGCGTATCGGCGAGATAGGAGATCGTATAGACCGAGGCGGTCGGTTCGCCCTTCCGGTCGGTGAGGCCAATGGTTTCGGCCACCGCGCGGTAATCGAGCGGATGGCCGGCCAGCGTGATCGTATGGCGCGTCTCGACCCGCGCCGGCAGCGGCGAGGCCGGTTGCGGCGGCTGGTCGACCGCGCCGGCGGCGAGCGCGCCGACAAACAGCAGCCAACAGGCGACGGCCGCGCCGAACGCAGCCCGCCGCCATCCGCCGCGCGGGCTGTTAGGTGACACTCTCGGCCCTACCGTCGAGCCCCATCAGCAGCAGTTCGACGCCGAGCTCGGGGTGCTTCTTGACGATCTCGGCCCGCAGCGCGCGCATGTACCGGGCATGCACAATGAACTCCTCATGCGGATCGGCGGCCAGATCCTTGCCGAGAATGACCTTGTAGGCGCCGCAGTCGCGATGATCCATGACGACGATGCGGCGGATATGGTGCAGATCGATCGCCACCTGCACATGATCCCAGAACGTCGTCGCCCAGGCCGGATATTTGTCGGTGTTGGCGCCAAGCGAGGCGCCGGCCAGGATGAACTGGTCGTATTTGCCGGCCATTTTGCGATGCGCCATATAGCGCGTCGTCGCCCCCGTCAGGCGATAGTCGATGCAGTTGAGCAGCAAGGCCTCGGTGCTGCCGGCGGCCTGCGCGCGCTGCTCCGGCAGGCTGGCGCCGGCCAGCAGCGCGATCCCGCCAAACCCGAACCGCTCGAACAGCCGCCGGCGATCGAGGCCCGAACGTTGCGGGCGGCGGCGTTCCGCACTAGCCTCGCAGCATGGTTCAACCAAATGTCCGCCGGCAGTCGTCGAGTCCATCGCTTTCTCCCGTCGTACCGCGCTACCCGGCAAGATTGCCGCCGCGCTGACCGCGCAAGGAACTATCGACGCCTTCCGGTCGGTCCCGCAACCGCCATGCGTACGACAGCGCTCAACCGCGACGCTTGCCCCGCGCCGCGGAATGGGGGAATAGAGAAACGCCTCTGTCGTGGAGATCCGGCCCGATGCGCGTGCTCGCCTTGCTCTGTCTCTGCTCGCTTGCCGGCTGCGTCGGCTCGGCCCGGGTGGAAGGCTTTACCGCTACCAGCCCGGCCTCGTTCCTCTACAGCGCGAAAACCAGCACGGTGATGACCGAAAACGACGACGGCGCGGCCGAGCGGCTGCGGCGCGACTGGATCGCCGACGCGCTGCAGGCGCACGCGATGTGCATGAACGGCTATGCCGTCGATACAAGGCGATTCGTGCCGGACGCCGCGGGGCCGTTTGGCAACGGCGGCGAGATCCTCTATTCCGGGCGCTGCCTGTAGCCGCGCCGGCATCTGCGCTGCCATCGCTTTCGCGGCGGTGCTTGCGCCGCGCGGTCGCGGCCACGATGTTTGCGCGATGAACATGAGCGAGCGCGTGCTCTATCGCGACGGGCTGGTGCTGGTCATCGACAAGCCGGCCGGCATCCCGGTGCATGCCGGGCCGGGTGGCGGGCCGCATCTCGAACACTGGTTCGCGCTGCTGCGCTTCGGCCTGCCGCGGCCGCCGGCCTTGGCGCACCGGCTCGACCGCGACACCAGCGGCTGTCTGGTGCTCGGCCGCCATCCGAAGGCCTTGCGCCGCCTCGGGCGGCTGTTCGCCGAGCGGCAGGTCGAGAAGGTGTACTGGGCGATCGTCACCGGGGTGCCCTCCGAACCCGCCGGGCGGATCGCGACCGGGCTCCGCAAAGAAACGCGCGGCCGCGTCGGCTGGCATATGGTGGTCGACCCGGCGGGATCGCCGGCGGTCACCGATTACCGCGTCCGCGGCACGGCAAACGGGCGCGCCTGGCTGGAATTGCGGCCGCGCACCGGGCGCACCCACCAGATTCGGGTGCATTGCGCCGCGCTCGGCGTCCCGGTGGTCGGCGACCTCACCTATGGCGGGACCTATGGCGGGCCGGGCGGCGCGACGATGCAGCTGCATGCCCGCTCGATCGCGCTGCCGCTTTATCCGACGAGGGCGCCGATCGTCGTCACCGCGCCGGTGCCGCCGCACATGCTCGCCGCGCTGGCCGCGCTCGGCTACGATCCGGCATCGGACACGACATCGCACGAGGCGCCCGCCGCGCGGGGGCCGATCGAGGAGGCGATCCCGGCATGATCCCGCGCTACAGCCGGCCACAGATGGCGGCGATCTGGGAGCCGGAAAACTATTTCCGCATCCAGCTCGACATCGAGATCTACGCCTGCGAGGCGCAAGCCCGGCTCGGTGTGATCCCGGAGAGTGCGGCGCGCGCGGTGCGCGACAAGGGCCGGTTCGAGGTCGCCCGCATCCGCGAAATAGAGCGCGAGGTGCATCACGAAACGATCGCCTTCCTGACCAACGTCGCCGAGCATGTCGGCCCCGAAGCGCGCTTCATGCACCAGGGCATGACCTCGAGCGACGTGCTCGACACCTGCCTCGCGGTGCAGCTGACGCAGGCGGCCGATATTCTGATCGCCGACCTCGACGCGCTGCTGGCGGCTCTGAAGCGCCGCGCGCACGAGCACAAGGACACGCTGACCATCGGGCGCAGCCACGGCATCCACGCCGAACCGACCACCTTCGGGGTAAAGCTCGCCGGGCATTGGGCCGAGTTTGCCCGCAACCGCGAGCGCCTCCTTGCGGCGCGCCGCGAAATCGCGACTTGTGCGATCTCGGGGGCGGTCGGCACCTTCGCCAATATCGACCCCGCGGTCGAAGCCTATGTCGCCGAACAGCTCGGCCTCCAGCCCGAGCCGGTCTCGACCCAGATCATCCCGCGCGACCGCCACGCCGCGTTTTTCATGGCGCTGGCGCTGGTTGCCGCCGGCATCGAGCGGCTCGCCACCGAGATCCGCCACCTGCAGCGCAGCGAATTGCGCGAGGCCGAGGAGTATTTCTCGGTCGGGCAGAAGGGCTCCTCGGCGATGCCGCACAAGCGCAACCCGGTCCTGTCGGAGAACCTGACCGGGCTGTCGCGCCTCATCCGCGCCAGCGTGACCCCGGCCCTCGAAGACGTCGCGCTGTGGCACGAGCGCGACATCTCGCATTCCTCGGTCGAGCGGGTCATCGCCCCCGATGCGACGATCGCCTTGGATTTCGCGCTGGCGCGCCTCACCGGGCTGGTCGAGCGGCTCGTCGTCTATCCCGAGCGGATGCGCGCCAACCTCGAATCATGGGGCGGGCTCGTCGACTCGCAGCGCGTGCTGCTCGCGCTGACGCAGGCCGGGATGAGCCGCGAAGACGCCTACCGGCTGGTGCAGACGCACGCGATGGCCCAGTGGGACGTCATTGGGCACGGCGAGGGCCGCTTCGCCGACCGGCTCAAGGCCGACCGCGAGATTACCCGCTACCTGTCGCCCGCCACGATCGACGGCCTGTTCGAAGCCGCCTATCATCTCAAACACGTCGACACGATCTTCCGCCGGGTGTTCGGCGACTAAATTTGGAGAATGCACGATGGATTCACTGCGCGGCAACAATGGCCCCCGCTACAAGCATCTGGCCGCCGAGGGGGCGCCCTACGAGACGATCACGCTCGACCCGCTGACCCCGATCATCGGCGCGGAAGTCGGCGGCGTCGATCTGGCGGGGCCGCTCGGCAACCGCACGATCGACGAGATCCATCGGGCGCTGGCCGAGAATTCGGTGATCTTTTTCCGCGACCAGCATCTCTCGCCCGACCAGCACCTCGCGTTCGGACGCCTGTTCGGCGACCTGCACGTCCACCCCGCCGCGCCGCACGAGCCCGGCATCCCGGAATTGATGGTCATCCACGCCGACAAGGACAGCCCACGCGCCAACGGCGAGGGCTGGCACACCGACGTGTCGTGCGACGCGGAGCCGCCGATGGGCTCGATCCTCTACATCAA
>DATLRS010000120.1:0-3871 GCA_035534535.1 Allostellaceae bacterium
AAATCCAGATCGGCGTAATGCGGCGGCGGCGCCGCGCCGGGCACGTGATCGGCCAGGAGCGGACGAAAGCTCGGCCGCGACTTGATGCGGGCATACCATTCCTTGGCCGGCTCATGCGCGTCCCACGGCACGTCGCCGAGATAGTCGAGGCTCGAGAGGTGCGCCGCCGCGGTGATGTCGGCGAGCGAGAAATGGTCGCCGGCGAGCCAGCGCCGCCGCTCGACCAGGTAGCCGATATAATCGAGGTGATAGGGCAGATTGGCGTGCCCGGCGCGAATCGCCTGCGAGTTCGGCTGCCCCCGCCCGCCGCCCCCGCCATAGCGCCGCATCATCTTCTGTCCCAAGAGGTTCTCGGTGACTTCGAGGTTCATCTTGCTGTCGAACCAGGCGTTGAGCCGGCGCACCTCGGCGCGGTCGACCGGGTTGAGGCCGATCAGCAGCTTCTCGCGGTAGACTTCGTCGAGATATTCGACGATCGCCTCGGTGCCGGCGAGCACGGTGCCCTCCGGCTCGATCAGCACGGGAACCTCGCCGGCCGGGTTGAGGGCGAGAAATTCGGGTCGCCGCTCCCAGGTCTTTTCGAGCTTCAGGGTGAACTCGAGATGCTTTTCGGCCAGCACGAGACGCACCTTGCGCGCGAACGGCGACAAGGTGAGGTGATAAAGGATCCGCATGAGGGAGAGTGTACCGGCCGCGAATGCCGCTGAACACGGCTGATCGATCGCCCCAGCGACATTGCTGCGTTTGCCGACAGTCGCCGCCGCGAGGCATAATCGCGCCGCCGGCCGAGCCGGCCTCACGCCACGGGCGGCGATGCCGCGGCTAAAGCATTCGGGGGGCAGCATTGCCGGACGCTCGCGGGCCTGACGGATACGACGACCCGTCGCCGTGCTAGAGGCCTACCTGCCGCAGCCGGCCGATCTGGTCAAGCTCGCCGCGACCTGGGGCGTCGGCGTCGTGCTCGCCTTTGCCGGATCGGGCCTCGTCGGCCGCCGCGTCGCGGTCGAGTACCGCCTGCTGGCCGGCTGGGGCGCGCTGTGCCTGCTATTGACCGTGTGGGGCGTGTTGCTGCCGGCGAGCCTGCGCTATCCGGCCGTGGCGTTCGTGATCGCCGCGGCGGCATCGCAGCTGACGGCGCGCGGGCGGCTGCAACTTGCCGACTGGCGCAGCCTCGGGCGGATGCTGCTGCTGACCCTGCCGCTGTGGGTCATCATGATGCCAATCCGCCCGTCGCAGCCGGATACTTTTCTCAACCTGCTGCCCAACGCGGTCTATCTGGTCGATCATGGCATCCTGCCGACCGCCGCGTCGCCGCCGAGCTTCTCGCTGCTGCCGGCGGCACCCTACAATGTGCAGTTCCTGACGTTTCTGGGGGCGCTGGTCGATCCCGGCTACCCGGCAGCGGGGTTTTCGTTCGTCAACGTCTTGCTCGAACTGGCCGCCGGTCTGGCGATCGGGCGCTGGCTCGCCGGGCCCGCCCTGTCCGCCGACGCGCCCTTGTCGTGGGCTTTGACCGCGCTCGGCTTTCTCGCCGCGACGCTGCTGAACCCCGGATTTGTGCCGCGCTTCAATTTTTCCGCCTATGGCGAGACGGCGCTGATGGTGACCGCGCTGTTCGCGGCATCGCTGCTCGTCACGGCCCAGGGCGAGCTGGTCGCCGGCCGCCGGCCCGCGCAGCTGCTGCCGCTCGGGCTGATCCTGGCGGCGATGGTCAACGCCAAGCAATCCGGGGCCGGCCTCGTCGCGGCCTTGCTTGGGGCGGCGCTCGTCGCGGGCTGGGCCGAGCGCGCCACGCCGCGGCCGGCGTTATTGCGGGCGCTGGCGATCGCCGGGTTGCCGGCGGTGCTGCTGTTCGGGCTGTGGCGCTATTACGTGGCCGGCGCCGGCGTCGCCGAGTTGACGGAATTGCCGCCGGGCGCGTGGAACTGGGGCATCTTGCCCGAAACGGCAGCGAGCGCGGCCCGGGTCATCGGCGAAAAGGGGGTCTATTTCGGCTGTGTCGCGATCGCCCTGGCGAGCTTGCCGGTGTTGCTGCGCCGCCACGGCTGGAGCGCGACGACGCGGCTCCTGGTGCTCTATGCGGCAGCGTTCGTTTTCTACAATCTCTATCTGACAGCCGCCTATGTTGTGCACTTCTCGCCCCTGATGACGGAAGAGGCGCATTCGTTCTTTCGTTACAACACGCATCTGGCGCTGGTCCTCGTGCTGGCGCTTGCAGCAGTGCTGCGCGAGGGGGTCGGCGATGCCGGCATCGCCCGGCGCTATCGCCGGCCCGCGGGCGTAGCGGTGATCGCGATCGCACTGCTGACGCCGATCGCCTTTTTCTATCGGCTGCGCTTCGATCTGGTGATGCCGCAGCCGCTGGTCTGGCAGCTGGCGAACGAGGTCAAGCCGTATGTCAAGGATGGCGGCCGGCTGGCGCTGCTGCTGCCGGGCGACAATGGCAGCGTCAATGCGATGCTGGCGGGGGTGCTGCGCGACGTGCCGCCACGCCGCCGGCTCGACCTCCTGTACCGCCCGAGCGCCGACCCTGCCGCGCTGGCCGAGGCGGCGCGGCTCGGCTATCCGCTGGCGCTGATTTCCTGCACCCGGGGCGATGCGGCGGTATTACTTGAAGACGGCCCACAGGGCTGGCACCAGCGCGCCATCTGGCATTACCCCGCGGCGGCGCGGCGGCACCACTGGCAAAGCATCCTCGCGTGGCCGCCGCTGTGTCGCGAGCACTGAGCGCTGCGGGTCACGGCGGCGGGCAATCCGGGCCGTGCTTCAGCAGATAGATCTGGAGCAGATGGGTCTGGAACCTCGGCTGCGGCAATAGCGGCTGCAGGCAGGGTTGCGGTGGCACGCGGATCGCCTGCCGATCGACGAACGCCACCGCGTCCCAACCGGCGAGCGCCGGCCACGCCTGCGCCCGCGCCGCGCGGTTGCCTGCGACAAAGGCCGACCACAAGAGCTCCGGGGGCACCGAAGCGGCCGCGCGGTCCCAGGGCGCTCGCACCGCAATCGGCTGCTGCGCCGGAAAGGCGAACAGGGTCGGGACGAACGCGCCGCGCCGCCACACCGCGAGCGTCGGCATATGGAGTTCGGGGATGGCGCTGACATTGACGGCATTCGCCGGGTAGGCGACGGCGAGCCGGGCGCCACGCGGCAGCTCGTCGATCGCGGCGAGATCGGCGCGATAGGCATGATCGGCGGCCAGCCACACGGTCTCGATCGCCGCCAAACGGGCGACCAGCACGATTGCGACGGCGCCGCCGACCAGTCGCGCCGTCCGCCGGTTGGCTAAGCGCGGCGCCGCCGCCGCCACCAGCAGCACGAACAGCGCCACCGCTATCCGGCGATCGACGCCCGATCCCGTCATCATCTGGCTCGGCAACAGCAGGTAGGAAGCGGCGACCAGCGCGAGGCTCGGCACCAGCCGCGGCGCGATGCGGAGGCGCTTCTGCCAGGCGAGCACGCCGAGCAGCGCGAGCAGCAGGGCAAAGCAGACGACGTCGAACGGCCGGTTGTAGTTGTCGAATACGGTGAACAGCAGGTCGGCCTTGCGCCAGGGCGCGCCATATCGGACATGGCCCTGCCCGGCCGGCTGCCACCAGCCGATGACGATTGCGAGCGGGATCGCGAACTGCCCGCTCGCCAGCGCCGCGCGCCGGCTCAGCGCGCGCCATTCCGCGGCCCGCCATTGCCGCAGCGCCGGCCCCAGCTCCAGCCCGAGGATCACCAGCGCATAGACCCCGAAGGCGGCAATATGGCTGAAGAAGCACGCCGTCGCGACCAGCGAGGCGCCGAGCAGACGCAGCCAGGCCGCTTGCCGCTCGGCCGCGAGCCACGCGGCGGCGCCGCACAGCGCCACCCCGAGCCCGAACAGGTA
>DATLRS010000121.1:0-15209 GCA_035534535.1 Allostellaceae bacterium
GGACGATATCGCCCACCCCAAGCGAGGAGATCGGCATGGCACGGGTTCTGGTGATCCACGGCGCCGGGATGAACATGCGCGGCAAGGTGCAGACCGAGATCTTCGGTCCAATGACGCTGCCCGAATACGACCAGCGCATCCGCGGCTTTGCCGAGGCGCTCGGCATCGACATCGAGATTTTTCACTCCAACATCGAGGGCGAGATCGTCGACAAGCTGTACGAGGCGAACGATCGCGGCTTTGACGCGGCGATCTTCAATCCGGCCGCGTTCGGCTCGGGCTATCCGGCATTGGTCGCGGCGATTTCGCAAGTCAAGTTTCCGACGATCGAAGTGCACATCTCGAACCCGATCCGGCGCGGCCCGGCGTCGCAAACGGCCGCCGTCAGCCAGGGCGTCGTCGCCGGCTTCGGCATCGCCGGCTATGCGCTCGCTCTGCGCGGCATCAGCGACCTGCTGGCGGCCAAGAAATAGCGCTCCATACGGGCTTGCCGCCGGGCAAGCCGCGTGGAACTGTGCGCCGCCAGGATCATCGCAACGCGGAGGGGAGCGATATGCGCATCGTCATTGTCGGTCAGCAGGCATTCGGCAAGGCCGTGCTCGAGGCGTTCATCGCGCGCGGCGACACGATCGCCGGGGTGTTTGCCGCGCCGGAGAAGCCCGGCGCGCGCCCCGACCCGATCGTCGTCGCGGCCGAGGAGAAAAAGCTCCCGGTGTTCCGCTTCCCGAAATATTCCGCCCCCGAGGCGCAGGAGGCGCTGCGCGAGCTCAAGGCCGATATCGGCGTCATGGCCTATGTCCTGCTGTTTGCGCCGCCCGAATTCTGCGCCATCCCGCGACACGGGATGATCCAGTTTCACCCCTCGCTGCTGCCGTTGCATCGCGGTCCGGCCTCGATCCCGTGGGCCATCATTCGCGGCCGCAGCGAGACCGGGCTGTCGATCTTCCGCCCGACCCCCGGCCTCGACGAGGGGCCGGTCATCCTGCAGAAGCGGGTCCCGATCGGACCCAACGACACCGCCGCCTCGCTTTATTTCGACAAGATCTTCCCGCTCGGGGTCGAGGCCCTGGTGCAGGCCGCCGACCTCGTCACCGCCGGCCGCGCCACCGAATGGACCCAGGAGGAGAGCGAGGCGACCTATGAGGGCTGGGTGCGCGAGCCCGAGTCGCGGATCAACTGGGCCAGCCACGTCGATTTCGTCTACGATTTGATCCGCGGCTGCAACCCGGCGCCGGGCGCATGGACGACCCTCAAAAAGGACGAGGACGAACAGAAGCTCTATCTGTTCGACGCGAAAAAGATCGCGGCGCCGACCTTCGGCGCGGTGCGCGGCAAGAAACTGGGCGAAATCGTCGCGGCCGGGCCCGAGGGGCTGCGCATCCACGCCCAGGGCGGGTTCATCGAGGTGTCGCGCCTGCGCCTCGCCGACGGCGCCAAGGTCAAATCGACCGAACTCGACATCGCGGTCGGCACGATATTGGGCGGATAGCCCAAGGATCACAGCCCTGGACCGCTGCGTATTTGACGAACGCCGCCCCCGTCTGCTAGAATAGCAAAAGTCTACAAACTGTAAAACATCTTTTACACTCAGCGGCGATGGATCATAAATCGTCTTTACTAGCCTACGATCGGGAAGTTCTTGTTAAGAATTTCCCGATTGGAGCAACGCAACGAGCGTGGATGAAGATCATCCCCGCCTTCGTGGCTTTTCTGTTTGCTGCCGCTCTTGGCGGATTTGCCAGCAGCAGCAATGCGGATGTCATTTACACTTGGAAAACGCTTTCCGCCACGCCTGGCAGCGTGACGTCCAATGGAAGCATAAGCCTGACCGATTCCGGTTTCAGTCAAGGGACGGCTCAGCTCAGTTCAGATCCAATTGGCGGCACCGTCGCTTATAACTTCAACGGCGTTGAAAGTGTGGACTTCCAAATAACTCCAGGCCCACATTATTATATTTCATCGAACGATCTCACCAATATATTATTCAATTTTAATGTGACTGTCGATAACCAGTACCTGGATTTTACCGGAGGCAACCAAGCGTATGGCGGCTTCGCGGTTGACCGCGGCGATTCCGATGCCTACTACGCTATCGGGAGTAACGACATATGGACGATCGGATACGGCTCGGATAATCCCAGCAGTCCTTGCTATGGCGGACAGGTGCCGGGCTCGGGGAGCAATCGTTGCGCGGTTACCGGTGTTTTCGAGGATGTCCCCGAACCGGGCACATTGCCGATCCTGCTCGTCGGCCTGTTGGTCTCGGGCCTGGTTTGCGGGCGCCGCCGCCGCCAGGATCCCGCCATGCCCCCCGGTTAAATCAGCCGCGACCGCGATTCACCGTGGGGCGGCCACCAAATCGCGGTAAAGGGCAATGTACTGCCGCGCTGCGGCACTCCAGCTGAAATCGCGGGTCATCGCCCGGCGCACGAGGCGCTGCCAGCCGGCGCGGTCGCCATACAGTTCGATGGCGCGTTCGATGGCGTCGAGCAGGCCCTGCGGCGATTCCTCGTCGAAGACAAAACCGGTTGCGCTGTCGCCGGCGAGCGTCACGGCATTGGCATCGACCACGGTGTCGGCCAGCCCGCCGGTGCCGCGGACCAGCGGCAAGGCGCCGTAGCGCAGCGCATAAAGCTGGGTCAGGCCGCACGGCTCGAAGCGCGACGGCACGAGAATGCTGTCGCTGCCGGCGGTGATCAGGTGCGACAACGCCTCGTCATAACCGAGCGCCACCCCGATCCGGCCGCGATAGCGCTCGGCCGCCGCGGTGAAGCCCGCCTCGAGGTAGGCGTCGCCGCTGCCGAGCAGCACCAGCCCGCCGCCGAGCGCGATCAACCCGGGCAGGACGGCGAGCAGCAGGTCCAAGCCCTTTTGCGGGGTCAGGCGGGTAATCGCCCCGAACAGCGGCGCCGCCGCACCCGGTGCCAGGCCGAACCGGCGTTCGAGCGCCGCCTTGGCGGCCGCCTTTCCGGCCGGCGCGTCGTCGAGGCCGTAAGGCTGTGGCAGCGCAGGATCGCTGTCCGGCGACCAAACGCTAGGGTCGACGCCATTGAGGATGCCCGAGAGCACCGCGGCGCGGCCGCGCAGCAGCCCGTCGAGCCCCCAGCCGAAGGCCGGCGTCTGGATCTCGCGCGCATAGGTCGGGCTGACCGTCGTCAGCCGATCGGCATAGAAGAGGCCGGCCTTGAGAAACGACACGCCGCCATAGAATTCGACGCCATCGACCGCAAAGAAGCCCGCCGGCAATGCCAGGTCGACGAACGAGGCGGCCGGGAAATAGCCCTGATAGGCCAGGTTGTGCACCGTGAAGACGCTCGGCACGGCGGCGCCCTCGGCCCGCAGATAGGCCGGCGCCAGCCCGGCGTGCCAATCGTGGCAATGCACGATAGCGGGTTGCCAATTCGGGTCGGCGCCCCGCGCCAGCGCCGCCGCGACCCAGCCGAGCAGGGCAAAGCGCCGGTGATTGTCGGGCCAGTCGCTCCCGTCGGGTGCCTGATAAGGACCGCCCGGCCGGTCATAGAACGGCGGATGATCGATCAGGTAAGCGACGATACCGCTGCCCGGCAGCCGCGCCCGCGCGATGCGCACCCGTTCGGCCAAAAAGGGCGTGCGCAGCCGGATCGCCTCGGTCAGCTCCAAGCCATCCAACAACGCGCCAAACCCCGGCAGCACCAGGCGCACGTCGAGGCCGAGCGTCGCGAGGGCCGGCGGCAACGCCGCGACAACATCGCCGAGGCCGCCGGTCTTGACCCAGGGATAGATTTCCGCGGCGGCGTGCAGGACGCGCAGCGGGCTCGCGCCGTCATTCCCCCGCGAGCGGAGCCCCGGGGCGACCGGGTTGCCAGCGGTTCCCCTGGACCCCCGCGGGCGCGGGGGCGACGGCCTCATCAAACAGGTCTTGCCGGCTAATTCTTGCTCTTGTCGACCAGCCGGTTCTCGCCGATCCACGGCATCATCGCGCGCAGTTTCGCGCCGACTTCCTCGATCGGGTGCTCGGCGGCGCGCCGCCGCATTGCCTTGAAGCTCGGCTGTCCGGCGGCGTTTTCGAGCACCCATTCGCGCGCAAAGCGGCCCGACTGGATCTCGGCCAGGATCTTCTTCATCTCGGCCCGCACATGCTCGTCGACGACCCGCGGGCCACGCGAATAATCGCCGTATTCGGCCGTGTTGGAGATCGAGTAGCGCATGTTGGCGATGCCGCCCTCATAGATCAGGTCGACGATCAGCTTCACTTCGTGGCAGCACTCGAAATAGGCCATCTCCGGCGCGTAGCCCGCCTCGACCAGCGTCTCGAAGCCGGCCAGGATCAAGGAGGTCAGCCCGCCGCACAGCACCGACTGCTCGCCGAACAGATCGGTCTCGCATTCCTCGCGGAAACTCGTCTCGATGACCCCGGCCCGCCCGCCGCCGATCGCGCAGGCATAGCTGAGCCCGAGTTCGATCGCATTGCCCGACGGGTTCTGCTCGACTGCCAGGAGACACGGCACCCCGGCGCCGCGCAGATATTCCGAGCGCACGGTATGGCCCGGCCCTTTCGGCGCGATCATGAACACGTCCATGTCGGGGCGCGGCTCGATCAGCCGAAAGTGGATGCTGAGGCCATGCGCGACGGCGAGCGCGGTGCCCTCGCGCATGTGGGGGCGCAATTCGGCATTATAGAGCTGCGCCTGCAGCTCGTCGGGCGCCAGCACCATGACAATGTCGGCCCATTTTGCCGCCTCGCTATTGGTCAGGACCTTGAAGCCGGCGCTCTCGGCCTTCTGCGCCGAGGGCGAGCCCGGACGCAGCGCGACGACGACGTCCTTGACCCCGCTGTCGCGCAGATTGTTGGCGTGGGCGTGGCCCTGGCTGCCATAGCCGATCACCGCGACCTTCTTCGCCTTGATCAGGTTCACATCCGCGTCGCGATCGTAGTATACGCGCATCGTCAGTTCTCATTTTAATCGAGTTCATAATGAGACGGTGAGACAACGAGAAAAACCAGCTCCCTCTCCGCTCTGTCTCACGGCCTCATTGTGAAAATTCAGAACTGGCCGGCACCGCGGGCGATCGCGACCGTGCCGGTGCGCGACACCTCGACGAGGCCCAGGGGGTCCATCAGCGCGATGAAGGCGTTCAATTTCTCGCTCGACCCGGTCATCTCGAAGACAAAGCTGTCGGTCGTCGAATCGACGACCCGGGCCCGGAAAATGTCGGCGAGGCGCAGCGATTCGATGCGGGAGTCGCCTTTCCCCGCGACCTTGATCAGCGCCATCTCGCGCTCGACGCAGGGGCCCTCGTCGGTCAGATCGTGCACCTTGTGCACCGGCACGAGGCGGCCCAGCTGCGCCTTGATCTGCTCGATGATCATGCGCGTGCCCGAGGTCACGATGGTGATCCGCGACAGGCTGTCGGTGCGGTCAACCTCGGCGACGGTCAGGCTGTCGATGTTGTAGCCGCGCCCGGAAAACAGCCCGACGACGCGGGCGAGGATCCCCGGCTCGTTGGCAACCAGCACGGCGATCGTGTGTCGTTCGATGGAATCGGTCATGACGCCGCCGCGCTAGGGCCAACACCCCACCGTCATGCCCGGGCTTGACCCGGGCATCGACGGAAGCGTCCCCGAAAAAGACATAGATGGCCGGGTCAAGCCCAGCCATGACGAAGACAGGAGCATGAACCTCATCCCGCTACACCAGCACCATGCCCTCTTCCGAGACCGGTTGCTCCGCCTTGTCGGCGGGGCCGAGCAGCATCTCGTTGTGGGCGGCGCCCGAGGGGATCATCGGAAAGCAGTTCTCGGTCTGGTCGACCGCGACATCGAGGATCATGGCGCCCGGCGTGTCGATCATCTCGCGGATCGCGTCATCGACCTCGTCGGGCCGCTCGACCCGCCGCCCCGTCGCACCGAAGGCTTGCGCCAGCTTGACGAAATCCGGCAGCGCGGCAGTGTAGCTCTCCGAATAGCGCCCGCCATGCAAGAGCTCCTGCCACTGGCGAACCATGCCCATGTACTGATTGTTGAGAATGAACGCCTTTACCGGCAGGCGGTACTGACAGATCGTCGACATCTCCTGGATATTCATCAGGATCGAGGCTTCGCCGGCAATGTCGATGACCAGCGCGTCGGGATGCGCCACCTGCACGCCGACCGCAGCCGGCAACCCATAGCCCATCGTGCCGAG
Source organism: Allostellaceae bacterium (assembly GCA_035534535.1). Taxonomy (GTDB): domain Bacteria; phylum Pseudomonadota; class Alphaproteobacteria; order ATCC43930; family CGMCC-115725; genus DATARH01. The sequence continues at coordinate 6,165 of DATLRS010000121.1, forward strand.
CCCGCCCGAGGTCATCCAGTGATAGGGCTTGTCGAACTTGAAGAATTGCGCGGCCCACATCTGGTGCTGGCCGACTTCGGTGGTGATGTAGGGGTCGCGCCCCCGGGTCAGCGCGTAGAGCCGCTCCAGCGCATATTGCGGCTTGATGATGTCGGTGCGCGAGCGGTCGTAGGACAGGCAGTCGCGGGCCCGCCAGGCGTCGATCTGGTGCCACCAGGCCTTGCGCGCGGCACCGTCGGGGGGCGCCTTCGCCTGGCGCATCGCCGTCAGCAGTGCCTCCAGCGTCGCGGCGCAATCGCCGAGCAGCGGCACGTCGATCCGCACGTTCTTGTTGAGCGAGGACGGGTCGATATCGACATGGATCTTCTTCGAGTTGGGCGCAAAGGCGTTGAGCCGCCCGGTCACCCGGTCGTCGAAGCGCGAGCCGACCGCGATCATCACGTCGCAATCGTGCATCGCCATATTCGATTCGTACAGGCCGTGCATGCCGACCATGCCGAGGAAATGCGGGTCGCTCGCCGGCAGCGCGCCCAGTCCCATCAGGGTCAGCGTGCACGGCGCATCGACCAGCCGCACCAGTTCGGTAAATCGCGCGCAGGCCTCCGGGCCGGAATTGATCAGCCCGCCGCCACCGTAGAACAAGGGCCGTTTGGCCGCCGCGATCAGGGCCGCCGCCTCGGCGACCCGCGCCGGATCGGGCAGCGTTTGCGGCCGATAACTCTTGTGCCGCGCCGGTTCCAGCCCACGATAGACCGCGGTGGCGAACAGCACGTCCTTGGGCAGATCGACGACCACCGGCCCGGGGCGGCCGCTTCTTGCGACATAAAACGCCTCGTGCAGGATGCGGCCAAGATCGGCGACGTCCTTGACGAGATAATTGTGCTTGGTGCAGGGCCGGGTGATGCCGGTCGTGTCGGCTTCCTGGAAGGCGTCGTTGCCGATCAGGTGGGTCGGCACCTGCCCGGTCAGGCACACCAGCGGCACCGAATCCATCAGGGCGTCGGTCAACCCGGTCACCGCGTTGGTAGCGCCGGGGCCGCTCGTCACCAGGACGACGCCGACCTTGCCGGTCGAGCGGGCGTAGCCCTCTGCCGCATGCACCGCGCCGCCTTCCTGGCGCACCAGGACGTGGCGCAGCGCGTTCTGCTTGAACAGTGAGTCATAGATCGGCAGGACCGCGCCGCCCGGGTAGCCGAAGACGACATCGACGCCCTGATCGACGAGCGCCTTGATGACGATATCTGCCCCGCAGATCGGCTCGGCCGACATGACCTCTCCCCAACTCAATTAACAAGCGACTGAATCACGGCGAATCTGTCCCAGCGGCCGGCCGGGGGCCGGCGCGGGGAGCGGCACCCTAGTCAGCTATGGTTGGCTGGTCAATAGGAAACGGTCAATAAAATGACGTGAGCAGTGCAGCAATCTTTCCGAAAATTTCTCGGTTAGCAGCAAGTCAGGCGTCATCTGATGACGGAACCAGGTCATCTGACGCTTGGCGTAGCGGCGGGTGGCGCGTTGCGCCAAGCGGACCGCCTCGGCGAGCCCCATTTCGCCGCGCCGATGGCGCAGCAATTCGCCGACCCCGATCGCCTGCATCGCCGGCAGATCGGCGGCGAGGCCGCGCTCGGCCAGCGCCGCCACTTCGGCGAGCGCGCCGTTCGCGATCATGCCGCAAAGCCGCGCGTCGCAATTGGCGTACAGCGCCTCGCGCGGGGGCATCAGCAGTATCGAGCCAAAGCGATACGGGGCGGCCTCGGTCGCGCCGGACTGCCCCCTGGACTGTCCCCCGGACCGCCCCCCGGACCGCCATTGGCCGATCGGCACGCCGGTCGCGCGCACCACCTCGAAGGCGCGGACCAGACGGTAGCGGTCAGCCGCCGGCAGGCGCGCCGCCGCCGCCGGATCGAGCGCCCGCAGCCGTTCGCGGAACGCCGCACCGCCGAGCGTGTGATAGAGCAGCTCGGCCTCGGTCCGGATCGCCTCGGGGATCGGCGGGATCGCCGCGAGGCCGTGCTGCAATGCCTTCAGATAGAGCCCGGTGCCGCCAACCAGGATCGGCACTCGCCGGGCCGCGTGCGCGGCGGCGATCTCGGCCAAAGCCAGCACCCGCCAATCCGCCACCGAGGCGCGCTCGGCGGCGCCGAGAATGCCGTACAGCCGATGCGGCACGCGCCCCGTCGCCGCCGCGTCGGGGCTGCCGCTGAGGATCGGCAGGTCGCGGTAGAGCTGCCGGCTGTCGGCGTTGATGATCGTGCCCGCGAAGGCCGCCGCCAGCTCAAGCGCCAGTGCCGATTTGCCGCTCGCGGTCGGCCCGGCGACGATGACGACCGGCGCTAGTGCCAATCTTCGCCCATGGCGTCGGATCCTCCCCTATCATCGATCCCCCGGCCGGGGAGTTGCTGCGGAGGCATCGGCGTGGATCTGGTAATGACATTGATCGCCCGAGCGGATGCCGGCAAGGCGCTGCGGCGGGTCGTCGACACCCTGGCCCGGTCGCTCCGCGTCGCCGGCGCGCCGGATTGGCTGGCGCCGGGGATCGCCTGCGATCTCGTCCCGGTCGGGAGCACGGCAGTGACGGCCGAGGCAGCGGCCCGGCAGGCGATCGGCGCGGCCGCGATCGACGTGCTGGTACAGCCCGCCGCCGGTCGCCGCAAGCGGGTGCTCGTCGCCGATCTCGAAGCGACGATCATCGAGAACGAGATGCTCGAAGAGCTTGCCGAATTCGTCGGATTGCGCGCCCATGTCGCCGAAATCACCCGGCGGGCGATGAATGGCGAACTCGATTTTGCCGCCGCGCTGGCCGAACGCGTGGCGCTGCTGCGGGGCCTGCCGGCCACCGTGCTCGACGTGGCCGCCTCGCGCATGCGGCTGATGCCGGGGGCGCGGGCGCTGGTCGCCACCGCACGCGCCGCCGGGGTGCAAACGGCACTCGTCTCCGGCGGGTTTACCGTCTTCGCCGAGCGCATCGCGGCCGAACTCGGCTTTGACCGGGTCGTCGCCAACCGGCTCGATATCGCCGACGGGCATCTCGCCGGCACGGTCGCGATGCCGATCGTCACGCGCGAGACGAAACGCGAAACGCTGCTGACATTCGCCGCGCAATGCGGTCTCCCGCCGGCGGCAACGCTCGCCGTCGGCGACGGCGCCAACGATCTGCCGATGCTGGGAGCAGCCGGGCTCGGCGTCGCCTTTCGCGCCAAGCCGGCGGTCGCCGCCGCGTCACGCTGGCGCATCGACCATGCCGACCTCAGCGCGCTGCTTTATGCCCAGGGCTACCGCGCCGCCGAGATCCTCCAGCGGTAGCCGAGGCCCGCTCCTCAGCTCTTGTCGAGGCGCAGCGCGACAAAGCGCAGATCGCCCTTGCGCTCGACCAGCAGCAGGATCGATTTACGGCCGGCACTCTTCGCGTCAGCGATCTTGCCGGCGACCTGGCTGGTGCTTTTGATCTCGTCCTGCGAGGCTTCCATGATCACATCGCCGGGGCGCAGTCCCTTTTCGGCCGCCGGACTGTCCTTCGTCACGTCGACGACCACGACCCCCTTGGCATCGCTCAGCGAAAACTGGTCCTTCAGGTCAGGCGTGATGTTCGACAAGGTCAGGCCGAGCATCTTGAGGGTGCCGGTATCCGCGGATGGCGGCTTGCGCTTGGCGGGCGCCTTCGCGGCGACCTGCACGGTTTCGTCGAGCTTGCCGACCGTGACCTGCAGCATCACCTGTCGGCGCTTGCGCCACAGCGCCACCGGCACGGTCTTGCCGGCCCTCGTCTCGGCGACAAGCTGCGGCAGGTGATGCATGTCAGCGACCGGCTTGCCGTCAAAGCTGAGGATCACGTCGCCCGGCTGAATGCCGCTTTTCTGGGCCGGGCCGTTGTCATTGACGCCGGCGACCAGCGCGCCGTGTGCCTTGGCGAGCCCGAGGCTCTCGGCAATCTCGCCGGTGACGGCCTGGATGCGCACCCCCAGCCAGCCGCGGTGCACCGTGTGGTCGGGCTCGCCGATCAGCTCGGCCACGACCTCCTTGGCGAGGTCGGAGGGGATCGCGAAACCGATGCCGATCGAGCCGCCCGAGGGCGAATAGATCGCCGTGTTGATGCCGATGACCTGGCCGTCCATGTTGAACATCGGCCCGCCCGAATTGCCGCGGTTGATCGCGGCGTCGGTCTGCAGGAAATCATCGTACGGACCGGAGTTGATGTCGCGCTGGCGCGCCGAAAGAATCCCGGCGGTGACGCTGCCGCCCAGCCCGAACGGGTTGCCGATCGCCAGCACCCAGTCGCCGACCCGCGCCTTCTCGCTGTCGCCCCAGGTCGCGGCGACCAGTTTTTCGTCCGTCTTGACCCGCAGCACCGCGATATCGGTCATCGTGTCGCGGCCGACCACCTCGGCCTTGAGGTTGGTGTTGTCGTGCAGGATGACGGTGATCTGGTCGGCGTCGGCGATGACATGGTTGTTGGTCACGATGTAGCCGGACGGGTCGATCACGAAGCCCGAGCCGAGCGAAGTCGCCTTGCGCGGCCGCAGATCGGGGTCGTCGCCGAGCCGACCGTTATGATCGAAGAAATCCTTGAAGAACTGCTCGAACGGCGACCCGGGCGGCAGTTCCGAGCGCCCGGGGGTGCGCCCGGGGGTGTGCCCGGGGGTGCGTTCGCTCGGGCGCTCGGGCTTGACGGTCTGCGTCGTCGAGATGTTGACGACCGCCGGCAGCAATTTCGCGGCAAGATCGGCAAACCCGTCCGGCCCTGGCCGCGCCGCCGCCGGCAATCCGGTCCCTAATGCGAGCACCAGCGCGGCCCCCATCAGAACGACAGCGGGCCGCAATCTCGACAAGAGCAGCGACAATTTATCGACTCCTCGCGGCTGGGACCAGACGGCGCGCCTGCTAATTTGGCCTCGGCAACTCCGCGCGCCAAGCGGCGGCGCCCGTCCCGCCGGCACAGGATAAGGGAGAAGCAAGCGGCAGGCCAGATCCCTTCGGCCCTGGGTTGGCCCTGGGTAGTCCCCGGCGGCGTCAGCGCCGCAGCAGCCACACGATCACCACGCCCATCGCGGCGGCCAGCAATCCCACGGCGCGCAGAATCTGCGGCGACACCTGCATCGCGCGTGCCGCGACGTGCTTCATCCCCTCCGGGAACAGCGCGTAAAGAATGCCCTCGATGACGAGCACGAGGGCAAGCCCGGTCCCGAGATCCCGCATCACCCGCTGCGCAGCGCATCGCGCCGGATCGCCGGCGCGCCGTTCACTTGCGGCGCGCCGCGTTGGCCGGAGCGGCAGCGGCCGCCGGGGAGCCTGCCGATCCCTGCCACCCCTCAAGGAAGCGGAAGAATTTGCCCTGCGGCGTCAGCACGAAAGACGTGTCCTTGCCGCTGAGCGCGTCGCGATAGGCCTGCAGCGAGCGATAGAAGGCAAAGAACTGCTCGTCCTGGCCGAACGCCTTGGCATAGATCTTGATGGCCTGGGCGTCGCCGTCGCCGCGGATTTCCTGTGCCTTGCGCTGCGCCTCGGCGAGGATGACCGTGCGCTCGCGGTCGGCCGTGGCGCGGACGACCTGCGCGGCCTGGGCGCCCTCGCCGCGATACTGCGCCGCCTGCTGCTGCCGTTCCGAAATCATCCGCTTATAGATCGCCTCGCTGTTCTCCGGCGGCAGATCGGCGCGCCGGATGCGGACGTCGACGACATCGATGCCGAACGGCTTTGCCTCGTCTCTCACCTCGGCGAGGATCTGGTGCATGATCGCGGCCCGCTTCGCCGAGAGGATGTCGGACAGGGTGACGTTGCCGATCACCCGCCGCAGGCTGCTGCCGACCAGCGCGGCAAGCCGTCCGCGCACGGCGTTCTCGGAGTTGACGGTCTGGTAGAACTTCAGCGGGTTGGTGATGCGGTAGCGGGTGTAGGTGTCGACGACCAGCCGTTTCTGGTCCGCAGCGATGATTTCTACCGGCGGCGGCTCGAAATCGAGCAGCCGCTTGTCGTAGAGGATGACGTTCTCGACGAACGGCCGCTTCGTATAGAGCCCGGGCTTTTGGATTTCACGGCGCGTCTGGCCGAACTGCAGCACCAGCGCCTGCTCGGTCTGATTGACGATGAACAGCGAACTCATCGCGGCGATGCCGAGGACCACCAGCAGTCCGCCGACGATGGCCAGGAGCCGGCGGTTCACGGGCTGTGTCCGGTTGCGGGCTGGGTGCCGCCGGCGTCCGGCGCCGGGCCTGACGGAGCGGTTCCGGGCCGCTCCGAGGTCTCCGGCTCGGACGGTGCGCCGCCCGACAGGCTGGGCAACGGCAGGTAGGGCACGACCCCGCCCTGCCCCTCGGCAGCCTTGTCGATGATGATCTTTTTGCTGTGCTTCAGGATGTCTTCCATCGTTTCGATGTAGAGCCGCTGGGCCGTCACGTCCCGTGACGCCTTGTAGGCTTGATAGACGGAATCGAACCGGGCCGCATCGCCCTCGGCGCCATTGATGACCTGCTGGCGGTAGGCTTCCGCCTCCTGCTCGATGCGCACGGCATTGCCGCGCGCTCCGGGCAGGATGCCATTGCGGTACGCCTCGGCGACGTTGCGCAGCCGCGCCTGGTCGGCAAGCGCACGCTGCACGTCGCGCTGGGCGTCGATGACCTGGTCCGGTGGATCGACCTTTTGCAGCTGCACCTGGGTGATCCTGATCCCGGATTTGTAGTCGGTGAGCAGTTGCTGCAGCAGCTGCTCGGTCGCGGTCTCGATCTTGCCGCGACCGGCGGTCAACATCGCGGCGATCGGCGTCTCGCCGATCACCTCGCGCATCGCGCTCTCGGCCGCCGATTTGACCGTCAATTCAGGGTCGCGAATGTTGAACAGATAGGCTTTGGCGTCGTCGATGACCCAGAACACGGTGAAGTTGATGTTGACGATGTTTTCGTCACCGGTCAGCATCAGCGCCTCTTCCGGCAGCTCGCGGACCGCTCCCCCGCGGGCTTCGCTCGAGCGATAGCCGATCTCGGTGCGGTTGACGCGCGTCACGCTCGGCGTGAAGACGCTCTCGATCGGGGTCGGCCAATGCCAGTGGAGCCCCGGCACGGTCGTATAGCTAAAGGCGCCGAAGCGCAGGACGACGCCTTCCTCGTCCGGCAGGACCCGATAAAAGCCGCTCGCCAGCCACAACACGAAGACGGCGAGGACGACGATCAGGATGCCGGACCCAGTGCTGAAGCCGCCGGGGAACAACCGCCGGAAGCGATCCTGACCGCGCCGCAGCATGTCCTCGAAATTGGGGGGCTGCGGACCGCGCGGACCGCCCTGGCCGTTGCCGCGCCCGCCGCCCCAGGGACCGCGGTCGCCGCCGCCGCCGCCGCGAGGCCCGGTGCCCCACGGGCCACCGCCCTCACTGTGCCAGATCATCGAACTCGACCCCTTCCGCGGCGGCGATCGGCCTGCGCGCTCACGCGGCCAAGCGGCCGCACCGATGCCGGATGTGACCGCGATAGAGGGCGCGGGCGCAAGGGTGTTGTCAAGTGTCCGGGCCGCGCCTAAATGCCCAGACTTCTTCCCCCGCACGGACGCGTCGGATGGCGATTACCGAGAAACAGGTGCTCGACGCGCTCGCCGCGGTGCGCGATCCGGACAAGGGCGGCGACATCGTCTCGCTCGGCATGGTGTCGGGCGTTGTCGTGCGCGACGGCAATGTCGGCTTCGCGATCGAGGTCGAGCCGGAGCGCGGCCCGCGTCTCGAACCGTTGCGCAAGGCGGCCGAGCAGGCGGTCGAGGCGGTGCCCGGGGTGATTTCGGTGACCGCCGTCCTGACCGCCGAGGCGCGCGCTGCCGCCGCCCCGCCGCGCCCCGCGGCGGCGCATGGCCCGGCACATGGTCCCGCTGGCGGCAAGAGCGCGCTGGCGCCCGGCGTGCGCGCGATCGTCGCCGTCGCCTCGGGCAAAGGCGGCGTCGGCAAGTCGACGGTGGCCGCCAATCTGGCGCTGGGGATGAAGGCGAACGGCCTCTCGGTCGGGGTGCTCGACGCCGACATCTACGGGCCCTCGATGCCGCGCATGCTGGGGATTTCCGGGCGCCCCGCCGCCTCGGCCGACGGCAAGATTCTCAAGCCGATGGAGAATTTCGGCGTCAAATGCATGTCGATCGGCTTTCTCGTGGCCGAGGACACGCCGATGATTTGGCGTGGGCCGATGGTGATGAGCGCCCTGCAGCAGATGCTGCGCGACGTCGCCTGGGGCGAACTCGACATCATGATCGTCGACATGCCGCCCGGTACCGGCGATGCGCAATTGACGATGGCGCAACAGGTTGCGCTGGCCGGCGCGGTCATCGTCTCAACGCCGCAGGATATCGCGTTGATCGATGCCCGCAAGGGCCTCAACATGTTCAAGAAGGTTGATGTGCCGGTGCTCGGCATCATCGAGAACATGAGCTATTTCCTGTGCCCGCATTGCGGCGGGCGCAGCGACATCTTCGGGCATGGCGGGGCGCGCCGCGAAGCCGAGCGGCTCGGCTGCGATTTTCTCGGCGAGGTGCCGCTCGATCTGGCGATCCGCGAAACCTCGGATGACGGCCGCCCGATCACCATCTCGCAGCCGGATTCGGCCTACGCCCAAACCTTCCGCGACATTGCCGCGCGGGTCTGGCAGAAGGTCTCGGGCGAGACCCCGGCCCGCCGCGCGGCGCCGAGGATCGTCGTCGAATAGAGCGAATGTGCCGGCCGGGGGCAGACCTGCCGCGGTGCTCGGCCTGATCGTCGCGGCGGCGCTGGCGGTCGCCGTCGGGCTCACGATTGCGCATCGGCATCGGCGCGAGCCGATGGAGCTGTGGCGGCTGGTGAATGGCGCGTGCGTCCCCGACCAGCAGCAGCACGACAACCCGGCGCCGTGCGCGCTGGTCGATCTGCACCAGGGCGTCGCCGCCGGTTATGTCGTCCTCAAGGATATCCGCGGCACGACGCAATACCTGGTGATTCCGACCGCCCGCGTCACCGGCATCGAGGACCCCAAGCTGCTGCGGCCGGGCATGCCGAACTATTTCGCCGACGCCTGGCGCGAGCGCGCCTTCAGCGAGCGCGCGGTGCCG